>NZ_JBJGYS010000008.1:0-171049 GCF_054050115.1 Geodermatophilus sp. SYSU D00708
GGCCGGGGGGGGGTGGACCCCGGGGGGGGGTGGCCCGCCCCCGCCCCGGCCGGGGGGGGGGGCGGCGGGGGGCGGGCCGCGGCGGCGACCGCGGTGCTGGGGGCGGCGGCCGTCGGCGTCCCGCTGGCCCTCCGGGGGCCGGCGCCCGCGCCCCCGCTCGACCCCGCCCCGATGGCCGCCGACGCCGCCGTCCTCGCCGAGCCGACCCGCGGCACGCTCGCCGGCGACCGCGGCTTCGTCGAGGCCCTCCGCCGGCGGGACTGGGGGCCGCTTGTGGCGCCGCCGATCGCCGAGCGGCAGGTCGTCCTGGCCACCGACACGGCGTCGGGCCGGGTCGCGCTGGTCGCGGGCACGGTCGACGAGGACCTGCGCGGCGTGTGGCTCACCGGGCCGGCCGGCGCCGCGGCCGGGGACCTGGTCGCGCACGTGCCCCCGCACCTGGGGCCGGGGCGCCCCGCGTCGCTGCTCCTCGGCGAGCCGGGGACCGCGACACTGGTCGTCGTCGCCGGCCGGGACGACGCGGTGGAGGTGTCCCCGCGGCTGCAGGTGGGCCCCCGCGGAACGGTCGCCCGCACCTACCGGCCGGTGGTGGCCGACGACGGCGTGGCGGTCGTCCCGGTGGAGGGGGCCGGCGCCGGCGCGAGCGTCCGGGTGCGCCGGGAGGGGCGGGTCGTGGACCGGTCCGCTCCCGAGCGCGCCACCGCGGCGCCGCCGGCCGCCGCCGCGCCCGACCTCGAGCCGCTGCGGCCGGTCCCGGTCCGGCCGGCCCCCGCGGTCGTCGCGGCCGCCCTCGCCGACCTCGCCGGGCCGCTGGGCACGACGCCGGAGTCGCTGGAGCCGCAGCTGCTGTGGTCGGGGCCGCTGCCGCTGCACCGGGTCCCCGGGACGGTCGCCGTCCTGGTCGGCCGCAGCCCGGGCGGCGGCCTGCTGGTGACGACGTGGGCGGAGAGCGGCACGCGGGCCACCCCGTGCGGCGTGTCGACCCCGCCGGGGACGACCGCGGTCGCCGGCCTGGTGGTCGCGCGGACCTGCGCGCTGCCCGACGAGCACGGCCGCTGGCTGGTGGTGGCCGCTCCGCCCGACGCCGTGCAGGCCGCCGTCCTGGACCGGCGCGGCGGGGTGCTCACCGCGCTGCCGCTGTCCGGCGGCGGCGCGGTGGCGCGGCTGCCCGAGGGCGCGCGGACGGTGCGCACCCTGGACGCGGCCGGCCGGGCCCTGGCCGAGGTCCCGGTCGCGGCCGCGCCCGTCACGCCGTTCGGCGACTACGGCGGCGGGCCGGTGCGCTGACCGGCGGCCGACCGGGTCGGTCGAACGTGATCATGCCGCGGAGCGACAGCCTCAGCCGGCGCCCGGGTCCCGCCGGCGCGGCACGGCCACGGTCTGCAGGTCGTCGGCGACGACCAGGTCGCCGTCGAAGACCGCCGCCGCCTCGTCCCGGTAGCGGGCCGGGTCGGGGTACCGCTGGGAGAAGTGGGTGAGCACCAGCCGGCGCACCCCGCACCGGGCGGCCACGGTGGCCGCCTGCCGGGCGGTGAGGTGGCCGTAGGCGGAGGCCAGCGCGGCGTCCTCCTCGAGGAAGGTCGACTCGACCACCAGCAGGTCGGCGCCCTCGGCGAGGGAGAAGACGGCGTCGCACAGCCGGGTGTCCATGACGAAGGCCACCCGCTGCCCCGGCCGCGGCGCGCTCACCTCGGCCAGGTGCACGACCCGGCCGCCGACGTCCAGGCGGCCCTCGCGCTGCAGCCGCCCCACGTCCGGCCCGGAGATCCCGGCGCGGGCCAGCTCGCCGGGGAGCATCCGGCGGCCGTCGGGCTCGACCAGCCGGTACCCGAAGGCCTCCACCAGGTGGTCGAGCCGGCGGGCCTCCAGCGTCCACGAGGGTCCGGCGGCCACCGGCCCGTCGCCGGTCAGCGGCACCTCGCGCAGGTCGAGCACGTCGTGGAAGACCGACGCGGCGCGCAGCCGGGCGAAGTACTCGCGGCCGGACGCCGGGAAGTGGGCGTGCACCGGGTGCGGGACCCGGTCCAGCGACATCCGCTGCACGACCCCGGGCACGCCCAGGCAGTGGTCGCCGTGGAAGTGGGTCAGGCAGATCCGGGTGACCGCGCTGCTGGGCACGCCGGCCAGCAGCATCTGCCGCTGGGTGCCCTCGCCGGGGTCGAACAGCAGGCCCTCGCCGTCCCAGCGGAGCAGGTAGCCGTTGTGGTTGCGGGTCCGGGTCGGCGCCTGGCTGGCGGTGCCGAGGACGACCAGCTCGCGGACCGTCACGCCGGCGACGGTAGTGCCGCCGGCGCGACGGTGCCGCCGGTCAGCTGTCGTGGAGGATGATGCCCCGGATGATCTTGCCCTCGTCGAGGTCCTGGTAGCCCTGGTTGACCTCGTCGAGCGTGTACCGGCGGCTGATCAGCTCGTCGAGCTTGACCCGGCCCTCGCGGTAGAGGGTGAGCAGCCGGGGGATGTCGTAGAGCGGGTTGCTCATCCCGAAGATGTGCCCCTGGATCCGCCGCTGGTAGCCGACGACCCCGCCGCCGGCCGCGAGCTGGATCTGGTTCTCCCCGGTCCGCCCCACCGAGGTGACGGTGACCTGGCCGCCCTTGCCGACGATCGCCGCGGCGGCCGAGACGACCTCGGCGGTGAGCACGCCGACGGTGCAGATCGCGTGGTCGGCGAGCTGGCCGCGGGTCATCTCGACGACGGCCTCGTGCGCCTCGCCGGCGTCGGCGAAGGTGTGGGTGGCGCCGAACTCGCGCGCCTTCTCCCGCTTGAACGCCACCGGGTCGACGACGACGAGGTTCCGCGCGCCGGCGTAGGCCGCACCCTGGACGGCGTTCATCCCGACCCCGCCCGCGCCGAAGACCACGACGGTGTCGCCGGGGGCCACCTTCGCCACGTTCACCGAGGACCCCCAGCCGGTGGGCACGCCGCACCCGACGAGCGCGGCGACCTCGAACGGGATGTCCTCGTCGATGCGCACGACGGAGGCCTCCTGGACCACCGCGCGCTGGCTGAACGTGCCCAGCATGCAGAACCCGCCGAGGTCGTTGCCCGCGTCGTCGTGGAACCGGAAGCCGCCGTCGGCGAGCTTCCCGGTGGCCATCTCCGCGCCCCGGTCGCAGAGGTTCTGGTGCCCGGTCGAGCAGTACCGGCAGACCCCGCAGGCGGGGATGAACGAGCAGACGACGTGGTCGCCCACGGCCACCCGGCGCACCGCCGAGCCGACCGCCTCGACGACACCGGCGCCCTCGTGGCCGCCGACCATCGGCAGCCGGGCGACGCTGTCCCCGGTGCGCAGGTGCTCGTCGGAGTGGCACATGCCGGAGACGGCGAAGCGGACGCGCACCTCCTCCGGCTGCGGCTCGTCCAGCTCCAGCTCGGTGACCTCCCAGGGCTTGCCCGGCTCCCGGATGATCGCGGCCCGCGTCCTCATGCTCGATGTGCTCCCTGGTGTCGTGCGGTGGTGTCGGTGGGTGGTCGTGCGGCGCCCGTGGTGCGGTGCTCGTGGTGGGTGCTCAGCCACCGGCGGCGGCGAGGGTGCTCAGCCGCCGGCGGCGGCGAGGGTGCTCAGCCGCCGGCGGCGGCGAGGGTGCTCAGCCGCCGGCGGCGGCGAGGGGTGCTCCGCCCGCCTCGTCGGCCTCCCCCGGCTGCCGGGGGTCGTAGGCGGTGAGGGCCGGCAGGTTGGCGTGCAGCCGGCGCAGCAGGGCGAGCAGCTGCTCCATCTCGGCGGGCTCGAGCCCGTCGACCAGGAGGCGCTCCCGCTGGAGGGCCACGGGGACCATCTCCTTGTGCAGCGCCGCGCCGGCGCCGGTCAGGTAGAGACGTCGGAAGCCCGGGGTGCTCTCGGCGGCGACCAGCCCGCGGTCCACCAGCGTCTTGACGCTGCGGCTGACCACCGACTTGTCCACCTGCAGCACGTTGCTGATCACCTGGGCGGTGCAGCCGGGCTCCATGCCGAGGTGGGAGATCACCCGCCAGTCGTTGACCCCGATGCCGAACTCCCGCAGGTACACCTGCGAAGCGGACGAGGACAGCGCGTTGGCGATGACCCCGAGGTAGTACGGCAGGTAGCGGTCGCGGTCGATCCGGGGGCTCATGGGCCGCCGGCGCACGGATCCGGACATGTCCCCCCGGCCCTCCTGGACACGCTGCGCCCGTGTCGTCTCGCTGCCGGTGGCCAGGCTAGTGGGCCGCACGGGGCGCCCCCTCGGCCTCGGTCGCCGGGGTCAGCGACAGCGGCACGCTGCGCCAGGCCCGCAGCGAGTTGTTCAGCTCCCGCTCGCCCTCTCCCCGCAGGGCCAGCGTCCCGACCCGCGCGGCCAGCTCCTGGAGCAGCACCTCCACCTCCGCGCGGGCGACGTGCTGGCCGATGCACTGGTGGACGCCGAGGCCGAGGTCGAGCTGGCCGTGGCCGCGCCGCTCCAGGCGGAAGGACAGCGGTTCGTCGTACCGGCGGGGGTCGGTGTCGGCCGCGGCGAGCAGCAGCATCACCTTCTCGCCGGCCGGGATCCGGACGCCGTCGACGACGACGTCGCGGGTCGTGGTCCGGAAGACGTTCTGCACCGGGGAGTCCAGGCGCAGGGTCTCCTCGAAGGCGTGCCGGGCCAGGCCGGGGTCGGCGCGCAGCAGCGCCCACTGGTCGGGGTGCGCGGCCAGCTGCCACACGGTGGCGGCGATCCCGGTGACCGTCGAGTCCAGCCCGGCGCCGAGCAGGGAGCGCACGAGCACCGGTGCCTCGTCCTCGGAGACCGTGCCGTCGTCGGTCAGCGCCCAGATCCGCGCACCCAGCCCGCTCGGGGACAACTCCTCGCGTCGGCACCGGTCCAGCACCCAGCCGGTGGCTCCCGCCGCGGCCTCCTGCGTCCGCCGGAACCGGTCGTTGAGCGGGCCGAAGCTGTTGAACAGCGAGCGCCCGTAGGGCAGCAGGTGCTCCCGCCCCTGCTCGGGCAGGCCCACGACGTCGGCGAAGACCCCGACGACGTAGGGCTCGGCCAGGTCGGTGACGGCGTCCACGTCCCGCCGGGCCAGCAGCCCGTCGATCAGCGCGGCGGCCGTGGCCGCGAACCGCGGGCGGTGCTCCTGCAGGGCCCGCGGCGACACCAGCGGGTCGACCGCGCGGCGGTACTCCTCGTGCTCGGGCGGGTCGGTCTCGAGCAGCAGGCTGCGCGGGCGCCAGGAGGGTTCCTCGCGGTAGTTCTGCAGGCCGGTCCCGGCGGAGGACTCGAAGTCGGTCCAGTTCCGCAGCACCGCCTTCACGTCGGCGTGCCGGCTGACCACGTAGCAGCCGTACCGGGCCAGGCGCACCACCGGCGCCGTCTCGCGCAGCCGGGTCTGCCACGGCACCGGGTCGGCGAGGGACTCGTCGGAGAACGGGTCGAGGTCGGTCTCCGGCGCGCTGAGCCCCAGGTCGTCGTCGACGGTCACGCGTGCACCGCCCGCCGCTCCAGGAGGAACCCGTCGTAGCCGGCGGCGACGACCTCCTCGCAGCGCTGCCGGTAGGTCGGCACGCCACCGAGGTAGGGCATGAACACCCGCGGCTTGCCCGGCACGTTCGCGCCGACGAACCACGAGGGCGCCTGCGGGTACAGCGTCCCGGCCGCCACCTCCTGCACGTGCCGTGTCCAGGCGGCCTCGGCCTCGGGATCGGGCTCGATGGTGTCGACGTCGTGCTCGCGCACGTGGCGCAGGCACTCGGCGATCCAGTCGACGTGCTGCTCGATGGAGACGATCACGTTGCTGACGACCGACGGGCTGCCCGGACCGGTGATCGTGAACATGTTGGGGAAGCCGGCGACCTGCAGGCCCAGGTAGGTCCGCGGCCCCTCCGCCCAGTGGTCCCGGAGGGCGACCCCGTCGCGGCCCCGGATGTCCATGCGCAGCAGCGGGCCGGTGACCGCGTCGAAGCCGGTGGCGAAGACCAGGGCGTCGAACTCGTGATGGCACTCGGAGGTGCGGATCCCGCGCGGGGTCACCTCGACGATCGGCGTCTCGCGCAGGTCCACCAGGGAGACGTGCGGGCGGTTGAAGGTGTCGTAGTAGCCGGTGTCGAGGCAGATCCGCTTGGTCCCGAGCGGGTAGCCCCGCGGCACGAGCTTCTCCGCGACGTCGGGGTCGCGAACGATCTCGCGGATCTTGCCGCGGACGAACTCCGCCGCGGTCTCGTTGGCCGCCGGGTCGGTGATGATGTCGGTGTAGGACGCCGGCAGGCACGCGAACAGGCCGGCGTCCCAGCACTGCTCGTAGCGCCGGGCCCGCTCCCCCGGGTCCACCTCCAGGGCCGACCGGGTGCCGCGCTCGACGAGGATCCCCGTCCGGGCCTGCAGGACCGCCGCCCGGTGCTCGCGGTACCGGGCCTTCCACTGCTGCTGGTGATCCGGGTCGAGCGGGGCGTTGCGCGCCGGGAGGCTGTAGTTCGCCGTCCGCTGGAAGACCGTCACCGACGCCGCCTGCTCGGCCAGGACCGGGATCGCCTGGATGCCCGACGAGCCCGTCCCGACGACGCCGAGCCGCAGGCCGCCGGCGTCCACGCCCTCGTGCGGCCAGTTGCTCGTGGACCAGATCGGCCCGGCGAAGGAGTCCACGCCGGGGATCTCCGGCGGTTTCGGGGCCGACAGGCAGCCGGCCGCGGTCACGAGCCAGGTGCAGGTGACGCGCTCCCCGGTGTCGGTGGTGAGCACCCAGCGGTTGGCCGCGTCGTCCCGGGCGGCCGACACCACGCGGGTGCCGAAGGTGATGTCCCGGCGCAGGTCGTACCGGTCGGCGACGTGCTCGATGTAGCGCAGGATCTCCGGCTGGGTGGCGTAGCGCTCGCTCCACTCCCACTCCTGCTCGAGCTGCGGGTCGAACGAGTAGGAGTACTCGAGGCTCGGCACGTCGCAGCGCGCGCCGGGGTAGCGGTTCCAGTACCAGGTGCCGCCGACGCCGTCGCCGGCCTCGATGACGCGGACCGACAGGCCCAGTCCGCGCACGCGGTGGACCATGTACAACCCAGCCAGCCCGGCGCCGACGATGACGACGTCCGGCTGCGGGCGATCGGTGGTGGGAGCCACGGTCGTCTCCTCGGGTCGGGTCCAGTGGGGACGGCGCAGGGGCGGCACGTGCTGCGCCGCCGCCCCCTGCGGTCAGTTGTCCGGCGTCCAGACCACCCGGTCGAGGTCGGGCTCCTGGTCGACGATGCCGAAGTGCACCGCGGCGTCGGCCAGCGGCGCGAGCTCCTGGGGCTCGAGGCCGGACTTGAAGGCCGGCAGTCCCATCGACTCGATGAGGGCGGGGTCCAGCTGGGTGTAGGTGGGCAGCTGGGCGCGGATCTCGTCGGGGTGGTCGGCGGCGTACTCCAGGGACTCCTGGATCGACTCCTGGATGCGCTGGTAGAGGTCGGGGTCCTCGGCGATCTGCTGCTCGGTGGCGAAGTACGACGAGGAGACGATCTGCTCCCCGGGCGCCAGGTCGTCGTAGGGGTTGGCGATCACCCGGGCGCCTGCGTCGGCGGCCATGCTGCAGAACGGCTCGGCGCAGACGAAGGCGTCGATGTCACCGGAGGCCAGCGCGGTGACCTGGTCGGGGAAGGACATCTCGGCGAGCTGGACCTTCGCCGGGTCCGCGCCGTCGGCCTCGACCGACACCTCGAGCAGCGCCTCGGAGAGGTTGTTCAGGGTGTTGACGCCGACCGTGCGGCCCTCGAGGTCCCCGGCGTCCTGGATCGCCGGGTCGACCGCCATGAGCATGTTGATGCCGACCTCGGGGTCGCCGGTGGCGGCGGCCGCGGGCGCGATGATCGTCAGCGGCAGCCCCTGCTCGCGAGCCTGCATCACCGAGATCACGTTGCTGAACGCGAAGTCGTACTCGCCACTGACCACGGAGGGGACCAGGGCCGCGCCGCCCTGCCCGGTGTTGAAGTGCAGCGTGAGACCGCGGTCCTCGAAGAAGCCCTTCTCCTGGCCGAGGTAGAGGACGGCCACGTCGGACACCGGGATGACCCCGACCTCCACCGTGGTCGGCTCGGCGGACGCGGAGCCCGACGTCGCCGACGCGCCGGTGGACGCCGGCTCGTCGTCGCCGCCGCAGGCGGCGAGCAGCAGGGACGCGGCCGCGGTGAGCGCCAGGGCCGCACCGGGCCCGGAGCTGCGGTGCCTGGGGACGCGCATGTCGCCTCGCTCTCGTGGGGGCCCGCACGGTGGCCGGCAGTGGCGCCCAACGTGGCCCGCGTCACAGCTGCTGTCAAGAGCGGAGTTGCAGTCACAACGCCACACGCCGCGGGATTCCCTGCGGCGCTGCGGCACCGTTCCGGCGCTTGACGGCCCCGTGGTCGCGCAGCACAGTTGCGAACGCAACCGGCCGTCGGACTCCCCGCCGGTCGTCGACGGCGCGGGCAGCCGCGCGGGAGCGGGGTGCAGGGTGGGCGCTGACGGCGTCGTGGCCGCGGGGCGGGTGGCGGTGGTGACCGGTGCGGCCAGCGGCATCGGGCTGGCGATGGTGCGGCGCTTCGCCGCGGACGACATGCGCGTGGTCATGGCCGACGTCGAGGCGCCGGTGCTCCGTGCCGCGGCCGCCGAGCTGGCCGCGGCCGGTGCCGAGGTGCTGCCGGTGGTCACCGACGTCTCCGACCCGGCCTCGGTGGAGGCCCTGCGCGACGCCGCGCTGGGGGCCTTCGGCGCGGTGCACCTGCTGTGCAACAACGCCGGCGTCGGCGGCTCGCAGGACCCGCTGTGGGAGGTCCCGCTCGCCGAGCTGGAGTGGGTGTTCGGCGTGAACCTGTGGGGCGTGGTGCACGGCGTGCGGGCCTTCCTGCCGGTGCTGCAGCAGCAGGACGTCGCCCACGTGGTCAACACCAGCTCGGTCTTCGGGCTGTTCGCCGGCTCGCTCGGCGCCTACGGGGCGTCCAAGCACGCGGTCGTGGCGCTGACCGAGTCGCTGCACTTCCAGCTGCGCGAGACCGGCTCCCACGTCGGGGTCACCGTGCTCTGCCCGAGCGCGGTGCGCACCAACTTCGACACCTCCTCCCGCAACCGGCCGGCACACGCGGGGCCGACCACGGACGAGGGCAGCGTCACCCAGGCCGCCCGCGCGGAGCTGCAGGCCCGCTCCGCGCCGCCGCGGGAGCCCGACGAGGTGGCCGACCTCGTCGTGGACGCGATCCGGACCGGGCGGTTCTACGTGCTCACCAACGCAGCCCGCGACACCGCGATCCGCCGGCGCGCCGAGGAGGTCCTGGCCGGCGGCCCGCCCACTCCCCCGCTGAGCTGGTGAGCCGGGCAGTCAGCCGCCCGCCCGGGCGCCGTACCGCTGCAGCAGGGCCGGGACGACCTCGGCCCCCACGGTGCCGGCGGCGGCCCAGCCCAGGACGACGCCCCAGGTCAGCGGGTCCAGCGGGGTGCAGCCGAAGAACCGGCTGACGCCGGGTGTGGAGACGAGCGCGACCAGCACCGCCAGCGACCCGGCGGCGGTGGCCAGCACCAGCGGGCTGCGCCGTCCGGCCCAGGCGGTCTGGCCCAGCTGGGTGGCGATGAGGGCGGCCAGGCCCATCGTCCCCGCCCGCCCGGCGGGACCGGTGAGCCGGCCGGCCGCCCACGCCCCGGTGGCGCCGGCCGCGGTGGCCGCGCCGCGGACCACGACCATCCGCCGGACGCCCTGGGAGAACCCGCGCTGCGGCCCGGCGCGCAGCACGGCTTCCAGCGGGTGCCCGGCCAGCGGCCCCTCCGACTGCTCCAGGACCGCCGCCCGCGGGGAGGCCACCGCGACGGCGAGCGCCGGGAACATGTCGGTGAGCAGGTTGACCAGCAGCAACTGGCGGGTGCCCAGCGGCGCGCGCCCCCCGAACGCGGTGCCGAGGACGGTGAAGGCCACCTCGCCGGCGTTGCCGCCGACCAGGATGGACACCGCGTCACGGACCCGCCGCCACATGGCCCGGCCCTCGCCGATGGCGTCCACCAGCCGGGTCAGGTCGAGGTCGGTGAGGACCAGGTCCGCCGCGGCCCGTGCGGCCGGGGACTCGGCTCCGGAGACGCCGATGCCCACGTCGGCCAGCCGGATCGCGGCGGCGTCGTTCACCCCGTCGCCGGTCATCGCCAGCGTGGCCCCGGCGCGGCGCAGTGCGCTGACCAGGGAGACCTTCTGCTCCGGGGAGAGCCGGGCGAAGACCGCGCCCTCCCGGACCATCCGCGCCCGCTCGCTGTCCGACGCCCGGGCGAACTGGGCGCCGGTGACCACCCGGTCGGCGCCGGGCACGCCGGCCTGCGCGGCGATCGCCCCGGCGGTCTCCGGGTGGTCGCCGGTGGCGAGCACCACCCGGACGCCGGCGGCGCGCAGCTGCTCGATCGCGGTCACCGACGACTCCCGCAGCGTGTCGGCCAGGCCGACCAGCCCGCGCAGCCGCAGGTCGTGCGCCGCGGCCTCCAGGTCGTCGGGGACGCCGTCCAGGTCGCGGTCGGCCACGGCGAGCACCCGCAGCCCGTCGGCCGCCAGCTCCTGTACCGCCGACCGCACGTCCGGCGACCCCGCGCAGCGCGCCGCGACCACCTCCGGCGCGCCCTTCACCAGCAGCCGGCCGTCCCGGACCGCCGCGGAGAAGCCGCGGTCGGCGGCGAAGGGCACGCAGGCCTGCGCCGCGCCGTCCGGGTCCACCCCGCGTTCCTGCGCGGCCTCGACCACCGCCCGGTCGGTCTCGTGCGCCCGGGCGTCGCCGTTGGCCACGCCCGCGGCGGCCAGGCGCAGCACGTCGTCCTCGTCGGAGGCGTCGGCGCCCTCGCCCAGCGGCAGCAGCCGGACCAGCCGCAGCCGGTTCTCCGTCAGCGTCCCGGTCTTGTCGAAGCACACCGTGTCGACCCGGCCGAGCGCCTCCAGCACGCGCGCGCTGCGGACCACCGCACCGCGGCGCGACAGCCGCCGCGCCGCGGCCTGCTGCGCCACGGTGGCGACCAGCGGCAGCCCCTCCGGGACGGCGGCCACGGCGACGGCGACGCCGGCGGCGACCGCCTCCCGCAGCGGACGGCGCCACAGCACACCCAGCGCCGTCACCGCCGCCCCGCCGGCGAGGGTGAGCGGCAGCACCGCCCGGGTGAGCTCGGCCAGCCGGGCCTGGACGCCGACCGGGGGTGCGGCCCCGCCGGCGGCGCGGGCGGCGCGGCCGGCCTGGGTGGCCGACCCGACGGCGACGACGACGGCCCGGCCGCTGCCGGCGACCACGGTGGTGCCGTCGTGCAGCACGCAGGTGCGGTCGGCGACGTCGGCCCCCGGTGTGGCCGGCACCGTCTTGGCCACCGGGAGGGACTCGCCGGTCAGGTTGGACTCGTCGACCTCGAGGTCGTTCGCCTCCAGCAGCCGGGCGTCGGCGGCCACCACGTCCCCGGCGGCCACGCAGACGACGTCCCCGACCCGCAGCGCGCTCGCGGGGACGTCCTCACACCGGCCGTCGACCTCCCGCCGGACGGTGACGTCCTGCTCGAGCAGCAGCGCCTCCAGGGCGGTCTCGGCGCGGAGCCGCTGCAACCCGCTGACCAGGGCGTTCATCACCGTGACCCCGCCGACCAGCAGCGCGTCGGTGTTCTCCCCGAGGGCGGCGGTGGCGCCGGCGCCGGTGGCCAGCACCGGGGTGAGCGGGTCGGCGAGCTCGGCGGCCACGGTCCGCAGGAAGCGGGCGGGCACGCGCACCACCGGCAGGGACCGCACCACCCGCACCGCCCCGGGGACCCGCCCGTCCGGCCCGTCGGGCTGCTGCGGGAGGTCGGCCAGCCGGGCGAGGACGTCGTCGGGGTCCAGCGCGTGCCACGGGGTGTGCACCGACGGCGGTGGTACCGGCCGCCGGGCGGCGCGGACCGCGGTGAGCGCGCCGTCGACCAGCGTGGCGGTGCTCGCCGTCTTGCCGGGCGCGGTCGCCTTGGCCTGCCCGTACCGGGCGCTGCCGACCGCGGCGAGCAGCCCGCCCAGCACGTTGCCGGTCACGGCGGTGGTCACCGACCGGCGGCTGACCGACCGGGCCGGGACCGTGGCGGCGACGAGAGCGCACGCGTCGACCAGGCCGGCCCCGGTGACCAGGTCCGCACCCCAGGCGGGGGCGCACCCCGGGACGACGGGGGCGATCGCGACGTCGGCGGCCATCAGCGCCGGGCCGTCCGTGGCCGACACGAGCAGCACCGCCCGCCCCTCGGCCTGCAGCCGCCGCACGGTCTCGACCAGCTGCTCCTCGGCGGGCGCCACCTCGTCGGCGGCGCCGGCGACCTCGCGGGTGCCGACGTGCCGCGGCAGCACCAGCCGGTGGCCGGCCTCGGAGGCTGCGGCCATCAGGGCCTCGGCGTGCGGGTCGAGTTCCGGCGCGATGGTCACCACGCCCACCCGGCGGCGCCCGCGCAGCAGGCTGCGGACCTCGCCGCCCTCGGCGCCGTCCGCGGTGCGCGCCGGGCCCAGCCGGACCCGGGGCTCGCCGTCGTCGTCGCCGTCGGGCGCGGCGTCGTGCTCGCCCAGCAGCCGCACCGCGGCGGTCCACACGGCGGCGTCGTCCCAGCCCTCGGCGGTGGCGGTCGCCTCGATGACGACGGGCGGGCCGGTGCACAGGGTCGCGGCGTCGAGGACGACGGTGTCGACGCGGTCGAGCCGCCGGTAGGCCGCGCCGTCCAGCGGCAGGACCCCGCGCCGGCACATCAGCAGGTCCAGCGTGGCGCCGAAGGACTCCCGGCCCAGGCCCGCGGCCTTGGGGTTCTGCGACTTGAGCATGTCCGCCGCCCGCCCGGGGCTGCCGGTGAGCGGCAGCATCCCCAGCGCGGCGGCGAGCGAGATCGGCTCCAGGCGGGCGCGGTAGGTCTCGACGGGCCCGTCCGGCAGTGGCTGGGGGCGCTTCCCGGGCGGGGTGAGCGGCTCGCTCTCGTCCTCCGGCTCGGGGCCGCACAGCTCCGCCTCGCGGCGCTGCCACACCTGGCGGCGGGCGCGCAGCTCCGCCACCTGCTGGATGGCGGCCGCGGCGTTGAGCGCCGGGATGGCCGGGCTCTGCGTCAGCGCGTGCAGGAACGCGCTCGTCCCGTTGAACACGAGGTCGGTGCCGATGACACCGACCCGCTTCTCCAGGTTGGACCGGACCCAGCGCTGGCTGTCGAGCAGGGCGATGGCGAGGGTGACGTGCCGGGACACCGCCGGGATCGGCAGCACCTTGGCCAGGTAGGCGACGCCGACCGAGGCGGTGTCGACGGCGGCCGCCACGGCCGCGGCGAGCAGCGGCTCGAGATCGGCCGGGTGCTCCACCGACTCGGGGAAGACCTGCGCACCACCCCGGGCCTGCTCGATGGCGGTCACCGCGCCGACGACGTCCCCGATGCCCACCCGGCGCTCGTCGAACGCGACGAAGACCCGGCCGACGACGTCGTTGACCGTCGCCCACTGGACACCCTCGAGCCGCTCGAGCTGGCGGCGCAGCGCCCGGCGCACCTCCGGCTGCTCCTCGACCGAGGGGGCGCACACCTCCAGCTGGACGTGCCCGCGGTCGGCCCACACCCGCCGGGTGTGCCGGTGCTTCGGCGGCTCGACCATGCCCCTGGCGGCGTCGAGCAGCGAGTGCAGGTGCCCGTCGGGGACAGGGTCGGCGCCGGTGAGCACGGTGCCGACGGTGCGGGCCCCGGTGACCGCCGCGGTGTGGGCCAGTCGGCGGCCGACGCCGACTGCCGCGGTGGTGACCTCGCCCGCAGTCCGCACGGTGGCCCGCGCCGGTCCGCCCAGCAGGCCGGCCGTGACCAGCGCGGGGGCGGCGGCCAGGCCGATGCCGAGGCGGGCAGCCGCGCCCGCGGCGCCGCGTGCGGCGTCGATCCGGCGGAGCAGGCCCATGGGCGTCCCTCGAACGGTGGTGCCGGAACGCTACGCCGCCGGAACGGGATCGGCTCGACGAGCGGATCTCCCGTCTGCGGTGTGATCCACGTTACTTTCGGCCGACCGCCCCGACTCCTGGAGGACCCATGGACAGGCTGCGCTTCGGCACGTTCCTCGCCCCGTTCCACCCCGCCGGGGAGAACCCGACGCTGGCCCTGCAGCGGGACCTGGAACTGGTCGAGCACCTGGACCGCCTCGGCTACGACGAGGCGTGGATCGGCGAGCACCACTCAGCGGGGACCGAGATCATCGCCTCGCCGGAGATCTTCATCGCCGCGGCGGCGGAGCGGACCCGGCACATCAAGCTCGGCACCGGCGTCACCTCGATCGCCTACCACAACCCGCTGTGGGTGGCCGAGCGCATGGTGCTGCTCGACCACCTCACCCGGGGGCGGGCGATGCTCGGCTGCGGCCCCGGCTCCCTGCCCACCGACTCGATGATGCTGGGGCTCAACCCGACCGACACCCGCGAGCTGCTCGAGGTCGACCTCGACATCATCATGCGGCTGCTGCGCGGGGAGACCGTCACCCAGAAGACCCGCACGCACGAGCTGGTCAACGCCCGACTGCACCTGCGGCCCTACACCGAGCCGCGCTTCGAGGTGGCCGTCGCGGCGGTCGCCTCTCCCACCGGGCCCCGCATGGCCGGCCAGCACGGCATCGGGCTGCTCTCCATCGGGGCGACCCTCACCAAGGAGGGCTTCGACGCGCTCGCCCACCACTGGAACGTCGTCCAGGAGCGGGCCGAGCACTTCGGCCAGACGGTGTCACGGCGCGACTGGCGGCTGGTCGGGCTGATGCACGTCGCCGAGACGCGGGAGCAGGCCTACGCCGACGTCCAGTACGGCATCGAGACCTGGTTCCGGTACTTTCAGAAGACCGCGGCCTTCCCGCAGATGGCGGTCGAGGGCGGCGACGCCAAGGAGATGATCGACTTCATCAACGAGGCCGGCATCGGTGCGATCGGCACCGTCGAGGACGCCCGCGCCCAGGTGCAGCGGCTGTGGGACCAGTCCGGCGGGTTCGGCTGCATGCTGCTGCTCGGCCACGAGTGGGCCAACCCGCAGGCCACCAAGCGGTCGTGGGAACTGATCGCCCAGCGCGTCGTGCCGCACTTCCAGGGCGGCGAGGTGAGCCACGCGCAGCAGACGCTGGACTGGAAGGAGTACGCCAGCGGCAAGCGGGAGGACTACGCGGCCCAGCAGATGCAGGCGGTGGCCACGATGACCGAGCGGTACGAGAAGGAGAAGGCCGAGCACTGAGAAAGGACCCCCTGCCCCCCACCGCTCGCGAGCTCGCGGCGGGACCCTGCGGGGGGCCGAGGCCCAGGGCGGCCCGACGGGGCTCATCATCCCCCTGCCCGCCCGCCCGCTGGCCGCTCCCCGGGGCGGCCGGCGGGTCAGGGCAGCGGGAACGAGTGGTGCTCGTGCGCGACCACCCAGCGGCCGTCCTCCCGGCGCAGGCCCAGGGTCAGCCGCAGCCGTCGGCCCGGGGCCTCCGCGAGCTCCTCGGGGGTGCCGCAGCGCAGCAGCGCGTGGGCGTAGGCCACGTCGGACCCGGCCGTGACGTCGAGCTCGACCAGCTCGAACGACGCGCCCTGGCGCTGCCACGCGAAGAACGCCGGCCAGATCTCGCGGTAGGCGGCCAGCCCGCGGACGCCGTCGTCCGGCGGCGGGACGTCGAACACGACGACGTCCTCGGCGTGGTCGGCGAGGACCGCGTCGAGGTCGCCGGTGTGCACCGCCGCCGCCCAGCGGGTCACCAGGTCGCGGATGGCTGCCGCGTCGTCGCTCATGCCGGTTCCGACCGCGCCTCCGGGGCGGACTCATCGGCGCGACCGTCCGCCTCCTCGTCGGGCACCAGCTCGTAGCGGCGGCCGTAGGTCTCGACCACCGCCTGGACCGCGGCGACGACGGGGATGGAGACCAGCGCGCCCATCGGCCCGAACAGCGCCGCCCCGACGATGACCGACCCGAACGCGACCGCGGGGTGGATCTCCACGGTGCGCGCGGTGATCCGCGGGCCGAGGAGGTAGTTCTCCACCTGCTGGTAGACCGCGCCGAAGACCACCACCCAGACCGCGTCGATCGGCTGGCCGGCCAGGGCGATGAGCGCCGGGACGCCGATGGCCAGGTAGGTGCCGATCGTCGGGATGAACTGCGAGACCACCCCGGTCCACAGCGCCAGCGGCAGCCAGAACGGGACGCCGAGGACCCACAGGAGGATGCCGGTGGCGAAGGCGCTGATGAAGGCCAGGAGGAAGCGGGACACGAGGTACCCGCCGGTCTTCTGCGCGGCGATCGCCCACACCGTGGAGATCACCCGCTGCTGGCGCGGCGGGAACCACCGGGCGACGGTGGCGCGCAGCACCGGGCCCTGCGCGGACATGTAGTAGGCGAAGAGCAGGAACGTCAGGCCCTGGAACAGCAGCCCGACCAGCGCGGTGAGGATGCCGACGACACCCGGGGTGAGGTCGGACAGGATGCCCTGCACCCGCGCCGGCGTGAGGTCGAGGGAGTCGACGATGTCACTGGGCCGGAAGGACGAGTCGAAGGTGCGGTTGACCCAGAGGACCACCTCCTCGACGACGCCGGGCAGGGCCCGGAGGAGCTCGATGAGCTGGTCGACCAGCAGCGTCCCGAAGACCGCGAGGAAGCCCACGGCCAGCGCGGTCACCGCGAACAGGACCAGGCCGGTGGCCGCGCCCCGGCGCAGGCCGGCGCGGGTGAGCCGCTCGACCACCGGCTCCACGCTGATGGAGAACAGCCAGGCGAGGAACAACAGCCCGAGGAAGCCGCGCAGGCTGGCGAAGGCCCACACGGCCACCTGGAAGACGGCGACCGCGACGAGCGCGAAGACCACGCCGCGCCGCAGCCAGGGCGGGGCCTGCCGGAACCAGCCGGCCTCGTCGGCGGGGCGCCGGGCGGCCGGCTCCCCCCGGCGGGGACCTGCGCGTTCGTCGCCGTCCACGCGCGGACGCTAGACCCTCCCGCCCGCCGGCGGCACCGGTCGCCGGCGGGACCCGGCGTGCGCGGCGCCGTTCCCGCCCGCCACGATGGGGGCATGGCCGACACCAGCGAGGACGTGCAGGCGGTGCTCGAGGCGGAGGACCGCCGCTACCGGGCGATGGTCGAGGGCGACCTCACCGCGCTGGACGCCCTCCTGGCCCCGGGGATGAGCTACGCCCACTCCAGCGGCAGGCGCGACACCAAGGACGAGTACCTCGACAAGCTCAGGACGGGCTACTACGTCTACCGCAGCGCGGAGCACCCGGTCGAGCGGGTCGAGGTGGCCGGCGACGCGGCGATCGTCATCGGCCGGATGACCTCGGACGTCGTGGTGGACGGCACGCCGAAGCACATCGACAACCTCGCCCTCGCCGTCTGGACCCGCGCGGACGGCAGCTGGCGGATGCTGGCCTACGCGCCGACGTCGCTGCCCCGCTGACCCCCGCTCAGCCCACGCGGAAGAAGTCGAAGACCACCGCGGCGGGGTGGCGCACCCCGGAGCCGACGAAGACGTGCGAGGTGAGCATCGCCAGCCGGGGCGCGTCGGTCTCGAAGCGGGGCGTGGACCGGAAGTAGATGCGCGCCGGGTCGACCGGGAGGTCCTGCCGCAGCCGGGCGACGTCCTCGGCCGAGCCGGTGCGCAGGCCCAGGTTCTCGACGTACACCCGCTCGCCCCGGTCGCTCTCCAGGACGTAGCGCGCCTCGGCCACCGTCTCGGTCTCGGTGCGGATGACCTGGAAGTCCGCGCCGCCGGGGAGGACCCGGCCGGTCATCAGCGGCCCGGACACCGTCCCGCCGGTGATCGGGATGACCCGCCGGTGCCCGGCGGGGGTCGTCCCGATCTCGATCGGCCGGTCGACGGTCACCTCCAGGTGCAGCACGTGCTCGAGCGGCGGCGGGACGACGGTCACGGTTCTCCTGGGGCGGTCGGGTGCGGGTCGCTGCGATCCTGCCCTGCCTCTCCGGACCACCCGCGCAGCAGGGCGCCCGGGTCGACCAGCAGCGCGTCGGCGTCCCACGAGGTGCCGCGCAGGTCCCGGACGACGACCGGGACGTCCGTGTCGAGGGCGCGCTCGCTGACGCCGACGACGGTCGCCCCGGCTGCGCGACCGGCGGCGATCCCGGCCGGGCTGTCCTCGAGGACGGCGCACTCCCCCGGCGGCCGGCCGAGCGCCTCGGCGGCGGCGCGGTAGCCGGCCGGGTCGGGCTTGCCCGCGGAGACGTCCTGGGCGCAGACCAGCACCGCGGGCAGCGGGAGGCCGGCCGCGGCGAGCCGGGCGGTGACCAGTTCCCGGCGTCCGGAGGTGACGACCGCCCACGTCCCGGCGGGCAGGGACGCGAGCAGGTCCGCGGCCCCGGGCACGGCGCTCACCCGGGCGGCGTCCTCGACCTCGTAGCGGTCGATGGCCGCCAGCGCGTCGGTGCGCCCGGCCTCGTCCACGAGCAGCGCGACGGTGTCCGCCGTCCGTCGCCCGTGCACCACCGCGGCGACCGCCCGGGGGTCCAGCCCGCGCTCCCGGGCCCAGCGCGACCAGGACAGCTCGACGCTGGCGTCGGAGTCGACCAGCACGCCGTCGGCGTCGAAGAGCAGCCCTCGACAGGGGACGCGCAGGCTGACCACCTCAACGATCCTGCCGCAGCGACACTCGGTGCAGTCTCCGCAACCGAAGGGATCGGGTCGGGCGGGGTCAGGCGGCGGCGGGTCAGGCCGCGGGGGGCCCGCGGCGGGTCAGGCGGCGGCGGGGAGCAGTGGGCCGGTGTGGATCGGGGTGCCGTCGGGGCGCCAGGTGCGCCATCGGCCGTCGGGTCGTCGCTCGACGCGGAAGCCGTGGTGCACCTTGGTGTGGTGCCGCTCGCAGAGGAGAGCGGAGTTGTCCAGGCTGGTGTGGCCGCCGTGGATCCACTCCAGCACGTGGTGCACGTCGCACCACCAGGTGGGGGCGCCGCAGCCGGCGAACACGCAGCCGCCGTCGCGCACCTCCACCGCCCGCCGCAGGTGGGGCGGGACGAGGCGGAGGGTGCGGCCGTAGTCCAGCGGGACCCCGTCGGGGCCGAGCACGATCCGGGTGAGCTGTCCGTCGCAGGCCAGCCACCGGGCGCGCGCCGCGGAGATCACCGCCCCGAGGCGAGCGTGCCGGCACCGGAGGCGGTGGCCGGGTCGACCAGGTCCTCGATGCCGATCTGCACCAGCACCTGCGGCTTGTGCCCGCGCAGCTGCGGCAGCGACCCGGCGGCCAAGGCGTTGTCGCACAGCTGCACCAGCGCGTCGGCCAGCTGCTGCGGCCGGGAGCGGTCGTCGGCGGCGCAGCGGCCGGCCTGCACGACCGACTCCAGCGCGGCGGCCAGCTTCTCCCCGCCGACCGCGTCCAGGTCGAACCGGCCCGTGAGCGACCCGTCGGCGTGGCGGGCGATGGTCAGCCGCCGACCCGCGGTCGGATCCGGCTCGGGCCCGTCGGGATCGAGGCGGGCCAGGTAGTGGTGCACCACCTGCCGCAGCTCGTCGTGCGGCCGCTCCGCGGCGACCTGCGCCAGCACCGCGTCCACCTCGCCGAGGTCGGCACCGGCGGCGGCCGCGGCGGCCTGCGCCTCCGGGCGGGTGATCGGCTCGATGAGCGCGACCTGGCCCTCGGTCACCGCCCCGGCGGCGAAAGCCGCCCCGACGGCGGGCAGGTGTTCCAGCGCCCGCCCGGCGCGGACCACCCGGCCGGCCTCGGCCACCGACAGGTGCCCGTGCCCGCGCAGCCACGACGCCATCGACTTCAGCCCGTCGAACTCCGCCGCCCCGGTGCCCTCGCACTCGGCCACCGTGCGCGCCACCTCGGCGGCCAGCCGGTTCTGCGCGCACAACAGCCCGCGCAGCCGGACCAGCAGCGCCGGCCCGAACAACCGCGCCAGCTCCTCCCCGCCGAGGGTGTCGAGGGCTGCGGTCAGCTCGTCCACGACACCTCCCCAACGGTTCGATCACGTGTTCGAAGTCTACCGCCGCAAGGCCCCCGCCGCAGCTCGAATCCCCAGCTCAGAGCGCTGTCCACAGATCATCGCAGGGGCTTGACTCGTGCTCGACGCACCGCCGCAGCAGCACGACCGACGACCGCGGTGTCCCGGCGATCACGAAGCCACGGGTCACCCCGACGAACCCGGGAAGGGCGCCGGCGCTGACCCGTCGAGCGCTACTCCTCGCTCGGGGCCGGCTTCCCGCGGCCGGTGCGGCGCCGGCCCAACCAGCGGATCAACCGCGCCAGCGCCAGCTCCAGGCCGGCGTCGTTCCCCGCGCTGGACTGCTGACCGAGGAAGTCCGCCCCGGTGTCGCGTCGCGGTGAGCCGTCCCCCCAGGGACCGCGGTCGAGGGTGCCCATCGCCACTCCTGGGTCAGGCCTGCGCTGCTCACGCCCACTGTGCCGTACGCGTCGCGGTCCGTCGCGGAGGTCGCCCCAGTGGCGGACGAGGGTCAGACGCGCCGCAGGTGGCCGGTGACCAGGTCGGCGACGGCGCGCATCCCGGCGGCGTTCGGGTGGTACGGCACGACGCCGCCGGCCGTCACGTCGCCGAACTCCCAGCCGGTGACCCACGGATCCGCGGAGCAGACCGAGTGGTCGCGGCTGGCCGCCGACGCGCGCACGAGGTCGGCGCCGGCCGCCCGGGCGGCGGTCGCGGTGGCCGCCTCCAGCTGCTCGGCGATCCCGCGGCAGAGGGCGAGGTCGCCGTCGTCCATGGGCAGGGCCGGGCACCCGCCGCCGGACGGCGGCAGCACGGTGAGGTAGTCGACGAGCACCACGCGGGCGCGGGGCGCCCGCTCCCGCACCGCTGCCACGGCCGCGGTCAGCTCCACGGCCAGCCCGCCCAGCGCCCGCTCGACGGCGGCCGGGTCCACCGGCGCGCCGAAGAACGCGCGGGCCGAGGCGGGCGCGGCCGAGGGCGCCACCCGGTACGAGCAGCGCAGCATCGTCAGCAGGTACTCGACGTCGTTGCCGCCGACGGTGACCGTGACCAGGTCGGTCCGCTCGTCGACGGCGTCGATCTGCGGCGGCACGGTGGCCCCGCCGAGCAGCACCTGCGGCGTCCGGACGACGGAGGCCAGGGTGGCGCCGCCGCAGGAGACGTCCACGAGGTCCAGGCCGAGCCGCTCGGCGACCAGGTGCGGGTAGTTGGCGCCCGAGCGCCCGCAGCCGGGCTCCAGCACCGGCTCGATGCCCGGCCCGGCCGCGAACGAGCTGCCCAGGGCCACGTAGCGCACGGTCAGCCCACCCGCGCCGCGGCGGCCCGCTCGAGCAGCCGGTCCAGCTCGCCGGCCGGGATCGACGCCCCCAGGTCGGCGACGAATCGGCGCATCGGCATCGAGGCGACCATCCGCAGCATGCCGAGCCTGGCCTCGGTGGACGGCGGCGGGAGGTCCGGCAGCCACGTGGCGAACCCCTCGACCAGCGCCGTCCCGACCACCGGGTGGGCCACCCACTCGCCGAGGGCGGAGTCGAGGGTGAGCACCGGGACGAGGTCGTCGCCGGCCAGCGTCAGGACCGCCTCGGCCACCACGTCGAGCGCGCTGGCCCCGACCTGCACCGCGTACTCCCCCGGCGCGACGACCCAGCCGCTCTCGCGCACGTCCCAGTAGGCGAATGCCCGGCGGTCCAGGTCCAGCCGCACGGTCCGGCTCTCCCCCGGCGCCAGCGCGACCTTGGTGAAGGCGCGCAGCTCCCGCGCCGGACGGCGGACCGGCCCGGCCGTCGTCGCCACGTAGACCTGCACCACGTGCTTGCCGGCGCGCCCGCCGGTGTTGGCCACCGTCACCGACACCGTGGCCGTGTCGTCTCCGGTGGCGACCACCTGCAGGTCCGTCGTCTCGACGGTCGTGTAGGTCAGCCCGTGCCCGAACGGGTAGCGCACCGGCCGGCGCAGCGTCGCGAACCCCCGGTAGCCGACGATCACCCCCTCCGCGTAGCGGACGTGCCCCTGCTCGCCGGGGAAGGCGAGGAAGCTCGGGACGTCCTCCAGCCGCAGCGGGATGGTCTCGGCGAGGTGCCCGGACGGGGCGACGACGCCGAACAGCAGGTCGGCCAGCGCGCCGCCGCCGGCCTGCCCGAGCAGGGCGCCGTCGAGGATCGCGTCGACGTCGTCGTGCCAGCCCTCCAGCGACACCACGCCGCCGTGGGAGAGCACGACGACGGTCCGCGGCGCCACGGCAGCGACTGCGCCGATCAGCTCGACCTGGACCGTCGGCAGGTCGAGGTGCTCGCGGTCGAAGCCCTCGGACTCCTCGGCCTCCCCCAGCCCGGCGAAGACGACGGCGACGTCGGCGGCGCGGGCCACCCCGACCGCCTCCTCGCGCAGGGCGGCGGCGTCCCCGGAGCCGTCGAGGGAGAAGCCGGGGGCGAAGGCCACCGACGGCGCGAGCGCCCGCACGGCGTCGAGCGCGGAGTCCACGCGGGTGGGGGCGACGTTCGAGCTGCCGCCGCCCTGGAAGCGCGGGGTGCGGGCGAACTCGCCCACCACGGCGATCCGCGCCCCGGCCGACAGCGGCAGCGTCGCGTGCTCGTTGCGCAGCAGGACGGCGCACTCGGCGGCCAGCTCGCGGGCCAGCGCGTGGTGGGCGTCGGCATCGAACCCGTCGGTCGGCTCGCCGGCGTAGCGGGCCAGGGCGGCGACGCGGGCCGCGCTCGCGTCGACGAACGCCTCGTCGAGCTCACCGGCGCGCACGGCCTCGACCACCCGCCGGTCGCCGGCACCGCGGTCGCCGGGCATCTGCAGGTCCAGCCCCGCAGCAAGTGCGGCGACCCGGTCGTCGACCGCGCCCCAGTCGGAGACGACGACGCCCTCGAAGCCCCACTCGTCGCGCAGCACCTCGGTGAGCAGCTCCCGGTGCTGCGACGCGTAGACGCCGTTGACCTTGTTGTAGGCGCACATGACCGTGGCCGGCCGCGCCTCGGTGACGACCCGCTCGAAGGCCGGCAGGTAGATCTCGCGGAGGGTGCGCTCGTCGACGTCCGCACTGACCTGCATGCGGTCGGTCTCCTGGTTGTTGGCGGCGAAGTGCTTGACGGACGCGCCGACGCCCTCGGCCTCCTGGCCCCGCACGTGCGCGGCGCCGAGCACTCCGGCCAGCAGCGGGTCCTCGGAGTAGTACTCGAAGTTGCGCCCGCACAGCGGCGACCGCTTGATGTTCACCCCCGGCCCGAGGACGACGTGCACGCCGAGCGCCCGCGCCTCGCGGCCGATGGCCCGCCCGACGCGCTCGGCCACCGACGGGTCCCAGCTCGCGGCGACGGCGACCGCCGGTGGGAAGCACGTCGCCGGGACGTTGGCGTGGATGCCGATCGTGGCGAAGTCGCCCTGCTGGCGGCGGACGCCGTGCGGCCCGTCGGTGAGCACCACCGACGGGACGTCCCCGACCGGCTCCGTCGTCCAGAAGTCGCGGCCGGAGAGCAGCGCGGCCTTCTCCTCGAGCGGGAGCGCGTCGAGGGAGGGGTCGGGCGTCACGGGAGCTCCCGGGGGTCGTCGGTGCCGGCGTACGAGAACGAGCGCACCACCAGCTCGCCGCGCGCGCACCACGGGCCGCCCAGCCGGCCGGTCATGCCGCCGGCGACCTCGGTCGCGACGTACCGGCCGTCCAGCCGGCCGAGCTCGGCGAACCCGCCGTCCCGGCCGACCAGACCGGCGACCAGGACGTCGGGCGCCAGCGCGGTCGAGGAGAAGTGCCCCTCGCCGGGCAGCGTCCGGATCTCCAGCACGACCTCGCCCGCGACCGCGGCCTCGCCCAGCACCGACCGCAGCGGGCCGACCTGGGCCACCGCCCGCACGCGGTCGCCGTCCAGCTCCAGGTCGAGGTGGTGGCGGGCGTCGATGCGCAGCGACAGCCCGCCCACGCCGTCCACCCGCACGGTCGCGCGGAACCGGGCGGACAGGTGCTCCTGCCGGCGGCCGGCGGACGCGAGGTCCTCCGACGCGGGGTCCGGGTCGCGGGCGGCCAGGCGCCACCCGCCCTCGACCGGCGTCAGCAGGTCGCCGGGGAACCGGCGCGGCGCCACCCAGGAGACCGGCAGGGCCGGCCCGGCCAGCTCGTCGACGACCACCGGGCCGTCAGGCGGGTTGGCCGGGCACGGCTCCCCCGCCGCGCCGCCGTTCCTGCTGCTGCACGGCACGGCCGACCGCTTCGTCCCCTGCGTGCAGAGCCAGCGGCTGGCCGCGGCGCTGCAGGGCGCGGGCGCGCACGTCACGCTGTCCACCTCCGCCGGCGCCGACCAACATGTGGCTCGGCGCCCCCGACGCCGCCCGCGACGCGCTCGACCGCACACTCGCGTTCCTGCGGCGCCACCTGACGAACGAGAGGAACCAGTCATGAAGATCGTGGGCATCCGCCGGGACGGCGGACCGGTCGAGGTCGCAGCGCTGTCCGACGACGGCGCGCAGGTGACCGTGGTGGCGCCGCTGGAGGAGTTCTGGGCCGACGCGGCAGGCCTGCTCTCCCGCGAGCCGGCCGGGGAGACCCTCGCCGTCGCCGACGTCGAGCGGGTGCCGCCGGTGCTGCCCGGCGCCCGCGTGGTCTGCATCGGGCTGAACTACCTCAAGCACGTCGCCGAGGGCTCCTTCGCCGGCCAGGACCTCCCGCCCTACCCGACGCTGTTCGCCCGCTGGACGGCCTCGCTGACCGTGGACGGCGCCGAGGTCCCGGTGCCCTCCGACGAGGACGGCCTGGACTGGGAGGGCGAGGTCGTCGCCTACGTCGGCTCCACCCTGGTCGACGCCACCCCGGAGGAGGCGCTGGCCGCCGTCGTCGGCTACTCCACGTTCAACGACCTCACCTCGCGGCGGGCGCAGAAGCTGACCAGCCAGTGGATCCTGGGCAAGAACGGCGACAACTCCGGCCCGTTGGGCCCGCTGGTGCCCGCGGCCGAGGTCGGCGACCTGCGCGAGGGCCTGCGGGTGCAGACCCGGGTCAACGGCGAGACGGTGCAGGACGGCCGCACCGACGAGATGGTCTACACCGTCGGCGACACCCTCGCGCTGATCTCCCGGACGTTCACCCTGCGCCCGGGCGACCTGCTGGCCACCGGCACCCCGTCCGGCGTCGGCTACGCCCGCGACCCGCAGTGGCTGCTGCAGCCCGGCGACGTCGTCGAGGTCGAGGTCGAGCGGCTGGGCGTGCTGCGCAACCCCGTGGTCGGCAACGAGTCCCGGAAGGCCTGAGCCGTGTCCGGGGAGTTCCGCCAGTACCTGTTCCCGCACGACCACCCGCGGCTGGCCGAGGTCCGCGGCCTGGACCCCTACGCCTACGGCGAGCTGGCCAAGACCCCGGGCACCTTCACCGGTGGCCTGGTCGAGGGCTGGACGCCGCTCTACGGCAACGAGTTCCGCGGCGTCACCGAGGACGGCACCCTGCGCGAGGGCCTGTACCCGCTGGAGCCTGCCCGGCCGGGCGAGGAGGCGCCGGTAGAGGCGATGGTCGGCGCCGCGGAGGCGCTGCTGGCCGCCCTGTCGCCCGAGGACCGCGCCCGGGTCGCCTTCGACGTCGACGCCGTCGAGTGGCAGACCTGGGCCAACCCGGAGTTCATGCAGTACGACACCGGCCTGCGGCTGGAGTTCCAGCCGCCGCCGGTGCGGGAGGCCGCGCTCGCCCTGGTGCGGGCCTCCCTCTCGCCCGAGGGGGCGGCCTCGGTGCACGCGATGATGCTCGTCAACGGCTTCCTCGGCGACGTCGTCGACCTGCCCACCGTGCTCGGCGAGTGGAGCTACAACGTCGCCGTCTACGGCACCCCGGACCTGCGGGCGCCGTGGGGCTGGCAGCTCTACGGCCACCACTGCGCGGTCAACTGCCTGGTCGTCGAGGGCCGGATGGTGGTCTCGCCGGTGTTCCTCGGCGCCGAGCCCGACGAGATCGACGCCGGTCCGCACGCCGGCATCTCCGGCCTGTTCGCCGACCGGATCGACGCCGGGCTGGCCGTCATGGCCGCGCTGGACCCCGACCAGCGCGCCCGGGCGACGGTGTACGAGCAGATGGTCGACCCCGCCATGCCGCCCGGCCGGGTGCACCCCGGCGACGAGCGGCACCTGGCCGGCGCCTTCCAGGACAACCGGGTCATCCCGGTCGAGGGCGTGCCGGTCGCCGAGCTCTCCGCCGAGGCCCGGCAGCGGGTGCTCGACGTCGTCGCCACCTTCGTGCGGCTGCTGCCCGAGGGCCCGCGCGCCGCGCGGATGCGGGAGGTCGAGGCGCACCTGGACCAGACCTGGTTCTGCTGGATCGGCGGGCACGAGCCCGGGGACGTCTTCTACTACCGGGTCCAGTCGCCGGTGGTGATCGCCGAGCTCGACCACCACTGCGGGGTCTTCCTCGACTACGACACCCCGAAGACCTTCCACATCCACACCGTGCTGCGCACCCCGCACGGCAACGACTACGGTCGGGCCTGGGTGCGGCAGTGGCAGGAGCGCGCGGCCGGGAACTGACCCGGTCGGGGGGGCGCCGTCCGCCCCGCCCGCTCAGGCCCCGGCGGGGCGGTGCCGCGCGCGGTACACGCGCGGCGGGACGCCGTGGGCGGCCCGGAACACCCGGCTGAAGTGCGCCGGGTCGGGGAAGCCGACCGCCACGGCGACGTCGGCGACGCCGAGGTGGTCCTGGCGGGGGTCGAGCAGCAGGTCGCGGGCCCGCGCCATCCGCTGGCCGCGGACGTAGGCGGCCACCGGGCCGATCTCGGCCGAGAACGCGGTGTAGAGGCGGCGCCGCGAGACGCCGAGGACCGCCGCCACCAGCTCCGGCCCGAGCCCGGGGTCGTCCAGGTGCCGGGCGACCACCTCCCGGCCGCGCGCCACCAGGTCGGCGTCACCGGTCCCGATGCCGGCCCGGGAGCGGGGGGTCTCCCGCACCGCGCGGTCGAACTCGCCGGCGAGCTCGCCGTCCGTGGCACCGGCCAGCAGCCGGGCGGCGAGCCGCTCGGCCGCGGGACCGGCCATGACGGTGGCCGAGACCGCCGCGACCCGGTCCCGCGACACGGCGACCAGCTCCTGGGGCAGCAGGGCGATCAGGACCCCGAACGGCAGGTCGCTGCCCACCTCGTAGGGCGCGGAGGTGTCGTAGACCGCGACCTGGCCCGGCGCGAGCCGGCAGCGTCGCCCGTGCTGGCCGACCGACACACTGCCGGCCAGGGCGACCGCCGCCTTGTAGTGGCCGGCCCCCGCGCCGCCGGCGAGCTCCCCGGTGCGCACGCCGGTGTGCGCGGTCGCGTGCAGGCGGCACACCCGCACGTCGCCGGCGCGGCGCATCCGCATCCGGCCGTGGATGTTCGCCGCCGTGCTGCGCATCCGCAGCGGGACCAGCATCCGCGAGGCGGCCGCCGTCCACCGGGCGACCGTCTCGGGGCCGCCGGCCGGCCCGGACTCGTAGCGGTCCTCGGCGGGGAGAGGGGGCACGGGCCGTCCAGGAGTCAGGAGCGGGGGACGCGGTGCCGCCGAGCCTAGGAGCTGGTGCGTCCCCGACGTGGACATCCGTGCACGGCTGCACGGATGTCCAAGTGCCCGGCCGGGGTGCTCCCTAGCGTCCGCGCCATGACTTCCTCCCCCTCCGTCGTCCGCGTGGCCGCCGTCCACGGTGCCGCTCCGTTCCTCGACCTCGACGCGGGCGTCGCCCGCGCGGCCGAGCTGATCGTCGAGGCGGGCCGCAACGGCGCCCGGCTGGTCGCCTTCCCCGAGACCTACCTGCCCGGCTACCCGAGCTGGATCTGGTCGCACACCGCCAAGTACGCCGCGCCGCTGTTCGCCGAGCTGTTCGCCTCCTCCGTGGACCTCCCCGGCCGCGCGTCGGACACCCTCGCCGCCGCGGCGAAGGAGGCCGGCACGTGGGTGGTCATGGGCATGAACGAGCGCGACGGCGGAACGCTCTACAACACCCAGGCCTACTACTCCCCCGAGGGCCGCCTGGTGGCCCGGCACCGCAAGCTGGTGCCCACGAACGCGGAGCGGACGGTGTGGGGCCGCGGCGACGGCCGCGACGTCTTCGTCGTCGACACCGGCTTCGCCAAGGTCGGCGGGCTCATCTGCTTCGAGCACAGCATGGACCTCAACAAGTACGCCCTCGCCACGCTCGGCGAGCAGATCCACGTCGCCGCGTGGCCGGCCATCAGCGCCACCCACGCCGACCCCAACGCCGGCAACTTCGACCACTACTCGCAGACCCTCGCCGCAGCCCACGCCATCTGCGCCCAGACCTACGTGATCGTCGTCCAGGGCCGGCTGTCGGAGGAGATCGTCGACCGGCTCGGCGTGCCGGAGGGCCCCGACGCCCCCACCGTCGGCGGCGGGATGACCGGCTTCATGGGGCCCGACGGCCGCTGGCTCACCGAGCCGCACCGGCACGACGAGGCGGTCCTCTACGCCGACCTCGACCTCGGGGTCATTCCCTTCGCCCGGTTCTTCGCCGACTCGGCCGGCCACTACGCCCGTCCGGACGTCTTCCGCTTCGGTGTCGACCGCACCCCGCAGACCGTGCTCGGGACGCAGCGGGTGGCGCCGGTCCCCGTCGCCGCCGTGGGCGGCGTCGAGCCGCGGGACGGCGAGCCGGCGGCGAGCTACCGGGTGCTCTCGGCCGTCACCGGCTGAGCCGCGGGCACCCGCGCGGCACGGTGCCGCGCGGGTGCCCGCCTGCGAAAGCGTTCCGCTGATCCAGCGAAAGCCCTTCGCTTTCGCTTCCCTGCGGAGCCTTGACGTTGGATTTCGGGCGGCTCTACCTTTCGCGCGCCGAGTGACCCCGGTCACATGTGAGGCGCGAGGAGGTGGCGGTGCCCTCCCTGGACGAGCACGCTCGCTCCCAGGCGATCCTGTCCGCGCTGGGTGCCACGGGCCGGGTCGAGGTCAACGACCTCGCCCAGCGGCTCGACGTCTCCGCCGTCACCATCCGCAAGGACCTCGACGCGCTCGAGCAGCGGGCCGCCCTGCGGCGGGTCCGCGGCGGGGCGGTCGCGGCCGCGCTGGTCGACGAGGGGTCCTTCGAGACCCGCCTGCGCGTCCGGCGGGCGGAGAAGGCCGCCATCGCCCGGGCCGTCGCGCCGCTGGTGCAGGACGGCGACGTCATCGCGCTCGACTCCTCGACCAGCTGCCACTACCTGGCCCACGAGCTGCTGCGCCGCCGGTCCCTGGTGGTGATCACCAACAGCATGCCGACCGCGACCCTGTTCTCCGAGCGGTCGGAGGCCACGGTGCTGGTGACCGGCGGCATCGTGCGCCGGTCGGCGCGGTCGGTCGTCGGGCTGATCGGCGACGTCCTGGCCGGGCGCGGGCGCATCGACAAGGGCTTCATCGGCGCCCACGCCGTCTCCGCCGAGCGCGGCGTGCTGGAGATGGCGCTGGAGGAGGTGCAGGCCAAGCAGTACTTCGCCGCCCACTGCAGCGCGCTGTTCGGGTTGGTCGACTCCAGCAAGTTCGGCAGCTTCTCGCTGCACACGGCCACGCCGCTGGCGCAGCTCACCGCCGTCTACACCGACGCCGCGGCCGACCCCGCCGTCGTGGCCGCGATCGAGGCGGCCGGCACCCGCGTGCACCGGGTCGCCGTCCCGGAGGAGCAGCGGTGAGCGCGGTCCGGACCGTCGCGGCGGTCGACCTCGGCGCGGAGAGCGGCCGGGTGGAGCGGGCCGACTTCGACGGCGAGCGGCTGACCGTCCGGGAGGTCGCCCGCTTCGCGCACGCCCCCGCGCCGGTCGACGGCATCCTGCGCTGGGACCTCGACCTGCTCACCCGGGCGGTCACCGACGGGCTCGGCGCGCTCGCCGCCGAGGGGTCGCCGGTCGCCTCGGTCGGCGTGGACGCGTGGGGCGTCGACTACGGGCTGCTGGACGCCGACGGGCGGCTGGTGGACGCGCCGACGTGCTACCGCGACCCGCGGCAGTCCGCGGCGATGGACGAGGTCCTGGCCACCGTCGGCCGGGAGCGGCTGTACCGGGCCACCGGCGTCCAGGTCAACGAGATCAACACCGTGTTCGCGCTGGTGTCCGACGCACGGACGACCACCCGGCTGGACCGGGCGGCGTCGCTGCTGATGCTGCCCGACGTCTTCCACTCCC
This sequence comes from Geodermatophilus sp. SYSU D00708, assembly GCF_054050115.1. Taxonomy (NCBI): domain Bacteria; kingdom Bacillati; phylum Actinomycetota; class Actinomycetes; order Geodermatophilales; family Geodermatophilaceae; genus Geodermatophilus; species Geodermatophilus sp. SYSU D00708. The sequence goes on from NZ_JBJGYS010000008.1 coordinate 29,885, forward strand.
TGCTGTCCGGCGCCCGCGTCACCGAGGCCACCGCCGCGTCGACCACCGGCCTGTACGACGCCGGCGCGGGCCGCTGGGCGGGCGACCTGGCCGAGGAGCTGGGCATCCCGGCCCGGCTGTTCCCCGAGGTGGTCGACCCGGGCACCGACCTGGGCCCGGTCGTCGGGCCGCTCGGGGACGGCCCGCTCGCCGGCACGCGCGTGGTCGCCCCGGCCGCGCACGACACCGCCAGCGCCGTCGTCGCCACCCCGTTCCCCGGGCCCGGCGCGCTGTTCGTCTCCTCGGGCACCTGGTCGCTGGTCGGCGTCGAGGTGGCGCGGCCGGTGGTCACCGACGGCTCGCTGACGGCCAACCTGACCAACGAGGGCGGCTACGCCGGCACCACCCGGCTGCTGCGCAACGTCATGGGCCTGTGGCTGCTGCAGGAGTGCCGCCGCGCATGGGCGGCCCGGGGCCTGGCGTTCACCTACGCAGAGCTGACCGAGCTGGCCGCCCGCGAGCCGGCCCTGCGCAGCGTGGTCAACCCCAACGCCCGCGAGTTCCTCGGCCGCGGCGACATGCCCGCCCGCGTGCAGGCGTACTGCCGGCGCTCCGGGCAGCCGGTGCCCGAGACCCCCGCCGCGGTCGCCCGCTGCGTCGTCGACTCCCTCGCGGTGTCCTACCGGGTGACCGCCGAGGACATCGCCGCGGTGACCGGCACGGCGCCGGCCGCGGTCTGCGTGACCGGGGGCGGGGCCCGCAACGGGCTGCTCGCCCAGGCCACCGCCGACGCCACCGGGCTGCCCGTGCACTGCGGCCCGGTGGAGGCGACCTCCCTGGGCAACGCCGCCGCGCAACTGGTGGCCCTCGGCGAGCTGGGCGGCGTGGCCGACGTCCGCGCCGTCGTCGCCCGAACCGCCGACCTCCGTACTTGGTCCCCGCGCCCGGACGCGCGCTGGGAACAGGCCGCAGCCCTGCTGCGGGAGCGAACTCAGGACGACGACCGCGAGCGGGGGCTCATCCCGACCTGACCAGCGGACGTTCCTGGACCCACCGGCTCGCCGAGCCCGGTGGCACCGCGGGGGGCGACCCCCCACTCCGAGAGGTGACCGATGAGCAGGACAGGAACGACGAGGTGGGCCGTCGCGCTCGGGCTGGCCGCCACTCTGACCCTCGCCGCCTGCGGGCAGGGCAGCGGTGGCTCGGCCTCGGGCGGCGGCGGGAGCGACAGCGGCGGCGGCTCGGAGGGCGGCGGGGGCGGCGGGGGCGGCGTGACCGTGGCCTTCGTCCCGAAGCTGCAGGGCATCCCCTACTTCGAGGCGATGAACACCGGCGGGCAGGCCGCCTGCGAGGAGCTCGGCTGCACCTGGCTCTACCAGGGCCCGGTCGAGGCCGACCCGGCCGCGCAGGCCGACATCGTGCGCTCCTACATCCAGCAGGGCGTCGACACGCTGATCGTGGCCCCCAACGACCCCGACTCGATGGCGCCGCTGCTGCAGCAGGCCCAGGACGCCGGCATCGCCGTGGCCACCTCGGACACCGACGCCCCCAACTCGGTGCGCCAGGTCTTCGTCAGCCAGGCCTCGACCGAGGGCATCGGGCAGGCGCTCACCGACGCGCTGCTGGAGGCCATGGGCGGCTCCGGCAAGTACGCGATCGTCTCGTGCGGACAGACCGCCGAGAACCTCAACTCCTGGATCGAGGTCCAGAAGGCCTACACCGCGGAGAAGTACCCGGACGCCGAGATCGTCGACATCGTCTACGCCGGTGAGGACCAGGCCGCGGCCACCCAGATGGCGACCGACCTGATGAACGCCCACCCCGACCTCACCGGGTTGGTCGGCGAGTGCACCTCGTCGGCGCCGGGCGTGGCCCAGGCCGTGCGGGACGCCGGGAAGACCGGCCAGGTCTTCACCGTCGGACTCGGGACGCCGCAGTCGATGCTGCCCTACCTGGAGGACGGCTCCTCGAGCGCCAGCATCCTGTGGGACGTCGAGAACCTCGGCTACCTGACCGCGTGGGCCGGCGTCCAGCTGGCCAACGGCGAGTCGTTCCAGGCGACCAACGACGTCAGCGCCGACATGCCCGAGGTGGCCTACGACGACAGCACCAAGGTGCTGCTGCTCGGCCCGCCGCTGCGGATCACCAAGGACAACGCCGGCCAGTTCGACTACTGACCGGTCCCGGGGGGGGGGGGGGGGGGGGGGGGGGGGGGGGGGGGGGGCGGGGGGGGGGGGGCGTGGGGGGGGGGCGGGGGGGTGGGCGGAGCGGCCCGCCCCCGTCGCCCCCCGCGCCGCCCCCCCCCGCCCCCCCCCCCCCCCCCCCCCCCCCCCCCCCCCCCCCCCCCCCCCCCCCCCCCCCCCCCCCCCCCCCCCCCCCCCCCCCCCCCGCCCGGCCGCAGCGAGGAGGACCATGAGCGAGACCCGGACCAGCGGACCGGCCGAGCCGGCGACCGCCCCGCCGACCCACGCGGGGACCGAGCGGCTGTCCGTGACGGGGGTGTCCAAGCGGTACGGGGCCGTGCGGGCGATCCGGAACGCGGACATGACCGTGCGGGCGGGCAGCGTGCACGCCCTGGTCGGCGAGAACGGCGCCGGCAAGTCCACCCTGATCAAGATCCTCTCGGGGGCGGCGACCGCCGACACCGGCCGGATCACCTTCGAGGGCCGGCCGGTGACCATCGGCGGCACCGCCGACGCCATCGGCCTCGGCATCGCCACCGTCTACCAGGAACCGCAGCTGTTCCCCGACCTCACCGTCGCCGAGAACGTCTTCACCGGCCGGGAGATCACCCGCCGCGGCAAGGTCGACTGGGCGGCGCAGAACGCCCGCGTGGTGGAGCTGCTGGAGCTGATCGGGCTGCCCGCGCGCTACGCCACCGTGCCGGTCAGCGAGCTGTCCATCGCCGAGCAGCAGCAGGTGTCCATCGCCAAGGCGCTGGTCGGCAACGCCAAGGTGCTCATCCTCGACGAGCCCTCGGCGATCCTCACCGACGCCGAGATCGAGGTGCTCTTCGGCGTCGTCCGCCGGCTGGCCTCCACCGGCGTCGCGATCATCTACATCTCCCACCGGCTCGACGAGCTGTTCGTCATCGCCGACGAGGTCACCGTCATGCGCGACGGGCAGACCCTGGGCACCTGGCCCATCGAGGAGCTCTCGGTGCGGCGGGTCGTGGAGCTCATGGTCGGTGGCATCCTCGAGGACACCCCGCCGGCGCACGCCGTCCCCGATGCCCCGCCGCGGCTGGTCCTCGAGGGCCTGTCCTGCGAGGGCGAGTACAACGACGTGGACGTCGCCGTCCGCCCGGGCGAGATCGTCACCCTCTACGGCCTGATCGGCTCGGGGGCCGCGGAGATCGCCGAGACCGTCTACGGCATGCGACGGGCCACCTCCGGCCGGGTGCTGCTCGACGGGAAGCCGATCGCGCCGCACTCCCCCCGCGCCGCCAAGAAGCTGGGCATCGCGCTGCTGCCGGCCAACCGCAAGCTGCAGGGCCTGTTCAGCTTCCAGTCGATCGCGTTCAACATCTCCGCCGGGCACCTGCCGATGCTGTCCAGGCTCGGCACCTGGATGGACCGGCGCCGCGAGCGGCAGGTCGCCCGGGACTTCATCGCCCGGCTGTCGGTCAAGACGCCGTCCGAGCGCCAGCCGGTCTCGGCGATGTCCGGCGGCAACGCGCAGAAGGTCGTGCTCGCCCGCCAGCTGGTGGAGCGGCCCAAGGTGCTGGTGCTCGCCGAGCCCACCCAGGGCGTCGACGTCGGCGCCAAGGAGGAGATCCACCGGATCGTCCGCTCGCTGGCCGACGAGGGCACCGCCGTCCTCATCGTCACCTCGGACCTGCCCGAGGCCATCCGCATCTCCGACCGGCTGCAGGTGGTACGGGCCGGGACCACGACGGTCGAGTTCGGCCCCGGGGCGAGCCAGGCCGACGTCCTGGCCGCGGCCGCCGGCGCGGTCGACCAGGAGGAGGCGGCATGAGCGCGTCCACCCTCACGCCCCCGGGCGGCGCTCCCGCGGCCGCGCACACCGCGAAGGCGCGCGGCCGGGTCCTGCCCTTCCCGATCACCGGCCAGGAGATCGTGCTGATCGTCGTCATCGTCGCCCTGTGGGTGGCGCTGGCGCTGGCCACCCCGGCCTTCCTCACCGAGGGCTCGATCGTGCCGCTGCTGGTGGCGATGGCGCCGGTGGCGCTCATCGGCATCGGGATGACGGTCATCATCATCACCGGCGGCATCGACGTCTCGGTGGCCGGCATCGTCATGGTCTGCGCGGTCGTCGTCGCCAAGGCGATGGTCGACTCGGGGGTCGGCCTGCCGGTCGCCGTCGCGCTGTCGGTCGTGCTCGGCGGCGTGCTCGGGCTGGTCAACGGCGTGCTCATCGCCTACGGGCGGGTGCACGCGATCATCATCACCTTCGGCACCGCGAACCTGTTCAAGTTCCTCGGCCTGCAGCTGTTCGGCGGCACCACGGTCGACAACATCCCCGGCACGCTGGCCTTCTTCGGCCGCGGCGAGGCCGGCCGCACCCTCGGCGTCCCGCACAGCTTCCTGCTCATGCTGCTCGTCGCGGCGGCGGCCTGGTACTACCTGCGGCACACCCCCGGCGGCCGGCACCTGTACGCCATCGGCGGGGACGCCGACGCCGCGCGGCTGGCCGGGGTGAAGGTGCAGCGGCGGGTGATGTCGGCCTACGTCCTCACCGGGCTGCTCACCGGGCTGGCCGCCTGCTTCGTCATCGCCCGCGGCACCTCCACCCTGGCCCCGAACGTGGGTGCCGGGATGGAACTGGCCGCGATCGCCGCGGTGGTCATCGGCGGCACCTCGATCATGGGCGGCCGCGGCTCGGTGCTCGGCACCGTCCTCGGCGCGCTGCTCGTGCAGACGGTCACCTCCGGGGTGACCCAGCTGGGCTGGCGCTCGCAGCTGTCCAGCCTGTTCATCGGCATCTTCATCCTGATCGCCGTCGGGGCCGACCTGCTCCGGCAGCGGGCGAGGAGGACGACGTGAGCACCACGGTCTCCCCCGAGGCCCCGGCGCCGGCCCCGCGCCCGGACGACGAGGACGGCGCCCGGCCGTCGCGGGTCCGCCAGCTGCCCGAGCTGCTCCTGCGGGCGCTGCTCACCCAGCGGATCGTGCTGCTGCTGGTGCTGCTCGTCGCCGTCGTCGTCACGTTCCTGACCCTGTCGGCGCGCAACTACCTGACCGCGCCGTACGACGCGTCCTACCTGTCGGCGACGCTGATCAGCGCCGTCCCGCTGGTCATGCTGGGGCTGGCCGAGCTGCTGGTGATCACCTCCGGCCGCGGCGGGATCGACCTGTCGGTCGGCGCCATCGTGTCGCTGACCAGCATGGTGTTCGGCTTCGCCTACGGGGAGTGGGGCTGGCCGCTGTGGGCGTCGATCGTGCTGGCCGCCGCGTTCGGCGGGCTGTGCGGCGCGCTCAACGGGTTCCTGATCGCCTACATCGGTTACCCGGCGCTGATCACCACGCTGGCCACGTACTACGCGTTCTCCTCGATCGCGATCGTCATCAACGACCAGCAGCCGATCAGCACCCAGCCGATCCAGGACTTCTTCTCCGCCGCGCGGTCGGTGCCGATCGGCGGCGGCGAGGACCCGCTGCAGGTGCCGCTGGGCATCCTCACCTTCCTGCTGCCCACCACCGTGGTGGTCTGGCTGATCCTCAACCGCACCACCTACGGACGGCGGCTCTACGCCATCGGCACCAACGACGTGGCCGCGGAGTGGACCGGCATCGACGTGCGGCGCACCCGGTTCACCGCCTACCTCACCGCCGGGGTGATCTCCGGGCTGGTCGCGGTCGTGACCGTCGCGCAGTTCGCCTCCGCCCGGCCCGACGCCGGGGTCGCGGGCAGCGGCATGGCGCTGCCGGCCATCACCATCGCCGTCCTCGGCGGGGTGGCGATCACCGGCGGCATCGGCCGGGTGGCCGGCGTGGTGCTGGCGACGCTGCTGATCGTCTGGCTCAACGCCGGCATCCTGCTGGCCGTGCCGGGCAACGCCGGCTCGCAGTGGCAGCTGGCCGCGCTGGGCATCGTCCTGGTCTTCGCCGCGCTGCTCAACGGCTACGCCGGCCGCCGGTACGGGCGGACCGGGTGAGCGCCGTGTGGGACCCGGGGCTGGTGAGCGAGGAGCTCGTCGCGCTCACCCGGGCCCTGGGCGAGCGGTCCCGGGACCTCGTCGTCCTGGCCGAGGGCAACACCTCGCAGCTGCTGCCCGACGGGCGGGTGGTGGTGAAGGCGTCGGGGTCGGCCATGCGGACGGCGACGGCGGAGGACTTCGTCGTCGTCGACGTCGACCCGCTCGTGGAGCTGATGGCCGCCCCGACGGCGACGCAGGCCGACCTCACCGCCGCCCTCGACGCCGGCGAGCACGGCGGCCGCCGCCGGCGGGCCTCGATAGAGACCCTGGTGCACGTGGCCGCGCAGGCGTGCGCGCCGACGGCGTTCGTCGGGCACACCCACCCGACGGCGGTCGTCGGCCTGCTCGCCAGCGTGCACGGGCCCACGGCGTGGGATCGGCACGTCTACTCCGACGAGGCCGTGGTGATCGGCCGCCCGCTGTACGTGCCCTACGCGACGCCGGGCATCGACCTCGGCCGGGTCTACCTCGCGGCGCTGCGGCGGTACGTCGACGAGCACGGCGCGCTGCCCACCCTGGTGCTGCTGGGCAACCACGGCATCGTCGTCAACGCGCCCGGCCCGGCCGGCGTCGAGGCGGCCTCGGAGATGGCGGTCAAGGGCGCGCAGGTGCGGGTGGCCGCGTACTCGGTGGGCGGCGTGGTGCCGCTGGAACCGGCGAAGGTGGAGGAGTTCTTCGCCCGGGAGGACGTGATCGAGCGCCGCGCCCGCCTCGGCGGCTCGCCGGCATGACCCTGCCCCGGGAGCTGCGCGCGGTGTTCCTCGACGTCGGCGGCCCGGTCTACGACGACGGCAACTTCCTCGCCGCGGTGGTCCGGGCCCTCGACGAGCTGCGCGCCGACCAGGGCCGCGGCCCGGTGGACCGGGCGGCGGTGCGGCGGGTGTACGACGCGGCGCGGGCCCGGCAGGGCGGCTCGCTGCGCACCGCGCTCGCCACCGAGCTGCTCGGGGACGCCGGGCTGCGGGGCGTGCTGCACGAGCGGACCCGCCGGCACTGGGTGCACCCGCCGGGCACGCTCTACGCCGACGTGCTGCCGCTGCTGCGGGCGCTGCGCGGCAGGGTGTCCGTCGGGGTGCTGGCCAACCAGGAGGCGACCGTCGTCGACGCGCTCACCCGCGACGGGGTCGCGCCGTTCGTCGACGTCTGGGGCGTCTCGGCGATCGTCGGGTTCGAGAAGCCCAGCCCCGAGCTGTTCGCCTGGTGCCTGGAGCGGGCCGGCTGCGCCCCCGGGCAGGCCGTGCACGTGGGCAACCGGCTGGACAACGACGTCCGGCCCGCGGCCGCGCTGGGCATGGGCACGGTGTGGGTGCTGCGCGGCGAGGCGCCCGACGAGCCCACGCCCGAGCAGCTGGCCGAGCCCGACCTCGCGGTCGCCGACCTCACCGGGCTGGCCGACGTCCTGCTGCCCCTCGCCCGCGCGGGGAACGGCTGACCGTGGCCGACCTCGTCCTCGGCGTCGACCTGGCCACCGCCGCGGTGCGCGTCACGGCCGTGCGCGTCGACACCGGGGAGGTGACGGCCACCGCCTCGGCCCCGCTGCCCGAGCCGTCGGTACCCGGGCCGGGGTGCCAGGAGCAGCCCCCGGTGCACGCGTCGGTCGTGCGCTCGGTGCTGCGGGCGCTGACCGCCGACCTGGGCACCCACGCGGCCGGCATCGGGGCGCTGGCGGTCACCGCGACGAGCGGGAGCGTGGTGGCCACCTCCGCGGGCGGGGCGCCGCGCGGACCGGTGCTGCTCTACGCCGACCAGCGGGGGGCGGCCCGGGTGCGCGCCGCGCTCGGCCGCCCGGCCGGCGCGGCCTCGACCCTGGGCCGGCTGGCCTGGCTGGCCGAGCAGGACCCCGCCGGCCGCTACCTGCACGTGCCCGACCTGGTCGTCGCCGACCTGACGGGGCGGCTGGTCACCGACACCTCGCACGCGCTCAAGGCGGGCATCGACCCGGTCGCCGCCCGCTGGCCGCTCGACGTGCTGGCCGCCGCGGGCGTGCCGGTGGCCGCCCTGCCGGAGCTGGTGCACCCGGGCACGGTCGTCGGCGAGGTCCGCCCCGGCGTCGCGGCCGGGCTGGGCCTGCCCGCCGGGGTGCGCGTCGTGGCCGGCATGACCGACGGCTGCACCGCGCAGCTCGCGGCCGGTGCGGTGGCGCCGGGCCGCACCACCGGCGTGCTGGGGACGACGCTGGTGCTCAAGGGGGTCGCCGGCGGCGAGGTGACCGGCTTCGGCGGTGCGGTCTACTCCCACCTGGCCCCCGACGGCCTGTGGTGGCCGGGCGGTGCGTCCAACACCGGCGCCGGGGCCCTCCCCGGGCTGCCCGACCTGGCCGCCGCCGACGCCGACGCCGCGCGGCAGGGGCCGTCGGCCTGGACCGCTTACCCGCTCCCGGGCACCGGGGAGCGCTTCCCGTTCGTCCGGCCGGACGCGACCGGCTTCCTGCTCGGCCCGGGGACGCCGTCCCCCCGTGAGCGGCACCGGGCGGTCCTGGACGGCGTCGCCTTCGTCGAGCGGCTCGGCCTGGAGCGGCTGGCCGCGCTCGGCGTCGCCTCCACCGACCACCGGGTCGTCGGCGGCGGATCGGGCTCGGCGGTGTGGACGGCGATCCGCGCGAGCGTGCTGGGCCGGCCGGTGTCGCGGCCGGCCGAGCCGTCGAGTGCGTTCGGCGCCGCCGTCCTGGCCGCCGCCGCCCTGACCGGGGCGCCCCCGGCGGAGGCGGCGGACCGCATGGTGCGCACCGCGGCGGTCGTCGCCCCCGACCCCGCACAGGCCGGTCCGCTCGAGGAGGGCTACCGGCGGCTGGTGGCCGAGCTGCACCGCCGCGGCTGGCTGGACGACTGACCCCGGAGATGAGGAGACTCCCATGGCGATCACCCACGGCGTCCACGCGCTGGTCTGGACCGGGGGCTGGTCCCCCGACGAGGCGCGGTCGGCGATCGCGTCCACCGCCGCGGCGGGCTACGACCTGATCGAGCTCGCGCTGATCGACCCGACGACGTTCGACGCCGACATGACCGCGCGGTTGCTGGAGGAGCACGACCTGCAGGTGAGCGGGTCGCTCGGGCTCAGCGAGGACACCGACGTCTCCAGCGAGGACCCCGACGTCGTCGCCCGCGGCCGGGCGCGGCTGGCGACGGCGCTGTCGGTGCTGCGCGACAGCGGCGGCTCGGTGCTGTGCGGCGTCCTGTACTCCAAGCTCGGCAAGTACGCCGGACCGGCGACCGAGCGCGGCCGGGCCCACTCCCAGGAGACGATCGCCTGGCTGGCCGACCGGGCCGCCGCCTCCGGCATCACGCTGGCCCTGGAGTTCTGCAACCGCTACGAGACCAACGTCATCAACACGACGCAGGAGACGCTGGACTTCATCGCGGCCGTCGACCGGCCCAACGTGATGGCCCACCTGGACACCTACCACATGAACATCGAGGAGCACTCGTTCCGCGAGGCCGTGCGGGCGGCCGCGGCGGCCGGGCGGCTGGGGTACGTGCACGTCGGGGAGTCCCACCGCGGGGCGCTGGGCACCGGGACGATCCCGTGGGCGGAGTTCTTCGGCGCGCTCTCCGAGGTCGGCTACGACGGGATCATGACCTTCGAGTCGTTCTCCTCCGAGGTCGTGCACCGCACGCTCTCCAACGACCTGGCGATCTGGCGCAACCTCTGGACCGACAACGCGGCGCTGGCCCGGGAGGCGCTGGCCTTCACCCGGGCCGGCCTCGCGGCGGCCGCCGGCCGCGCCTGAGCCGGCGCGGCGCGGACGGCTGCCCGCGGTGCCGGGGTGGGCGCGTCGGCGAGTCCTGCCGGGGACACGCCGCCGCCTGCTGACGGCAGCCGGGCCGCCGTGGTGCCATGGAGCTCCGCCCCGCCCCGGGGGTTTCACGGCCAGGGCGGGGCGGGCGTCTCGATGATCAGGCCTCGACCGGCCGCCAGCGACACGAGGACCGCGGACGTCGGGGCACCGCGCCGGCCCGCCGGCTGGCCGGCGCTACGGGACCGGCCCGCCGCTCGACCGTCCGTCGCTCCCGTCGCGCGACCCGGCACGCCGGTGGGTCAGGCGGGAGAGCGGCCCGACGCGCCCCGCCCGGCCGGCCCGGGCGGCGAACTCGCGGGCCAGCTCCCGCTTCACCTCGGGCCACCGAGGCACCCACCAGTAGGCCGCGACCACCGCCGTCAGCGGGATCCAGCCCAGCAGCGACCACACCCACCACGGCATCGCAGGCCTCCCCCTCCCGGCGTCGACGACGCCGGGACCCGCGCGGTGTCCGCCGGGATCGGACGGGCGACCCGCGCCCGCCCAGGCTGCCCGGAGGACGCGGCGCCGCCCACCCCCACCGAGGGGAGTCGAGCGCACCTCACACGGGGCTGGCGCGGGTTCGACCGGGGAGCCGGTCGAGCCCGCCTGGCTGCCGGAGCGGGGGTCCGGTACAGATCGGGGCGCGCAACCGGCGGCAGGGAGGCGACGACCGTGGCGGAGCACTCAGCGACCTCGACCGGCGAGAACGCCCTCCACGTCGCCGGCCTGGGGTTGCCGGTCCTCGGCGTCGGCGTAGCCGGGACGGCCGTGGCGATCGCGCGGGCCGCGGCGCGCGACCGCGGGCTCGACGCCGAGTTCGCCGTGGCCGACGCGCTGCACCTGGAGGCGCTGGGGCGCCGGTTCGCGACGGTGCTCGACTGCGGGCTGTTCCACACCTTCGACGCCGACGAGCGGCCGCGGTACGTGGCGGGCCTGGCGTCGGTGACCGAGCCCGGCGGGAGGGTGCACGTGCTGTGCTTCCGCGACGACGGCCCCGCCCCCGGGCCCCACCCCGTCACCGAGGCAGACCTGCGCACGGCGTTCGACCCCAGCCGCGGCTGGGACGTCGTCGCCGTCGCACCCGAGCGGATCGAGACGCGGTTCCACGACGACGGCGCCCCGGCCCTGGCTCGCGACGATCACCCGGGTCTGAGCCGGGACCTGACTCGCCCGGTCCCGCGGAGGGCGGGTCAGGCGTTCTCCCGCCGGAAGGTGGCGGTGCCCCACCACACGGCGAGGGTGAACAGCGCCAGGGACCACAGGCCGCCCCACAGCAACCCCGAGGACGCGAAGTCGCCGAGGAAGGAGGCGCGGACGGCGTCGACCACGTGCCGGATCGGCATGAAGTCGCTGGCCTCCTCCAGCCAGGCGGGGCCGATCGTCATCGGCAGCAGGATCCCCGACAGCAGCAGCACCGGCATCATCACCATGTTGACCACCGGCGCCATGACCTCCTCGCTCTTGGTGGTCAGCGCCAGCGCGTTGGACGCCGCGGCGCAGGCGCCGCCGATGAGCAGGGTGAGCAGCGTCCCGAGCACGATCCCCTGGAGCGGCGCGTCCATGCCCAGCGCGTAGCCCAGGGCGATGAGGATCAGCGCCTGCGCGAACAGTTGCAGCAGGTCGCGCAGGAGCCGGCCGGCCAGCAGCGCCGTCCGGCTGGCCGGGGTGACGCGCTCGGCCTCGATGACGCCCTCCCGCCACTCGCCGATGAGGCCGAACCCGGCGAAGAAGGCGCCGAACATGCCCAGCTGCACCAGCATCCCGGGCACGAAGAAGGTGTAGGCGTTGGTCGCGCCGAACTGGTCGACCAGCGGCGTGAGCAGCGGGCCGAACAGCAGCAGGTAGAGCACCGGCTGGATCGCCCCGATGATCACCCACGCGGGGTTGCGCAGGTTCATCCGGAGCTGGCGCCGGAAGACGATCCCCGACTCGCGCAGGAACGAGGTCATCGCCGGGCTCCTCCGTCCGCGGGCACGGTCTCGGTGTCCTCGGCCGGCCCGGGGGCGGCGTCGGCGGCCGCGGCGGCGGTCTCGGCGTCGCGCAGGGACCGTCCGGTCAACGCCAGGAAGACGTCGTCCAGGGTGGGCCGGTGCACCTCGATCGAGTCCAGGTCGATCGACGCGCGGTCCAGGTCGCGCAGCAACCCGGGGACCGCGCGCCCGGCGCGCGGCACCCGCCCGCGGACGTGCCGGTCGTCCACCTCCACCTCGGCGCGGCCGTCGGTGAGGCCGGCGAGCTTGCGGGCGGCCTCGGGGACGTCGGCCCGGTCGGCCACCTCCAGGTCGACCAGGTCGCCGGCGACCCGCGTCTTGAGCTCGTCGGCGGTGTCGGCCGCGACGATCCGGCCCCGGTCGATGATCAGGATCCGGTCGGCCAGCGCGTCGGCCTCGTCCAGGTAGTGGGTGGTCAGGAACACCGTCGCGCCTCGCCGGCGCCGCAGGTCCCGGATGTGCTCCCACAGGTTGGCCCGTGCCTGCGGGTCCAGGCCGGTGGTCGGCTCGTCGAGGAACACCAGCGTCGGCTCGTGGATCAGCCCCATCACGATGTCCAGCCGGCGCTTCTGCCCGCCGGACATGGCGCGCGGCTTGCGGGTCCACAGACCCTCCAGGTCCAGCTGCGCGAACAGTTGCCGGCCCCGTTCCTCCACCTCCGCCCGGGTCAGCCCGTAGAGCATCCCGTGGTCGACCACCTCGTCGCCCGCGCGGGCGCCGCTGAACGCCCCGCCGGCCTGCGAGACGTAGCCGATGCTCCGGCGCACCTGCACCGACTCCGTGACGACGTCGAAGCCGGCCACCGTCGCCGTGCCCGAGGTCGGCTTCAGCAGCGTCGTCAGCATGCGCAGCGTGGTGGTCTTGCCCGCCCCGTTGGGACCGAGGAACGCGACGACCTCCCCCTCGGCGACGTCCAGGTCCACCCCGTCGACGGCTCGGACCTCGGTCCTGGCCCGCCCCTGGCGCGTGCGGAACGTCTGCACCAGTCCCCGTGCGTGGATCACCGCTGCCCTCTCCGTGCCCGCCGGCCGGGGCACCGTCCTCGCAGGTCGGGCCCGGCTCGCGCGGCCCCGTGCGGACGCCGGTCCACCGGCACCCACCGCTACAGACCGCCGCGCCCGCGGGAACTCATCGGTCGCTCGTGCGGTGCCGACTCAGCGGACGGGGAGCCGGGCGGCGGCGGCGTCCCACGCGGCCGGCGACCCGGACGGCGTGTACGTCCGCACCTCCTGGGTGGCCCGCAGCAGCGCGCGGAGCTCGGCCAGCCCGCCGTGGAGCACCCCGGCCGCCCGGGCCTGGACCAGCGCGTTGCCCAGCGCCGCGGCCTCGACCGGACCGGCCACGACCGGCAGCCCGCACGCGTCCGCGGTCAGCTGGCAGAGCAAGGCGTTGCGCGCTCCCCCGCCCACCAGGTGCACCACCTCGACGTCCCGCCCGGAGAGCTCCACGGCCTTCCGGACCGCCCGCCGGTAGGCCAGCGCGAGGCTGTCGAGGATGCAGCGGACGGTCTCGGCCTGGCTCTGCGGCGGCGTCTGCCCGGTCTCGGCGCAGGCCGCCGCGATCCGCCCCGGCACGTCCCCCGGCGGCAGGAACCGCGGGTCGTCCGCGTCGACCACGGCCGGAAAGCCGTGCACCTGCGCGGCGGCGGCGAGCAGGTCGGGCAGGTCCGCGGGCAGGCCGGCGGCCGCCCAGGTCCGCTGCGACTCCTGCAGCAGCCACAGGCCCATCACGTTGTGCAGGTAGCGGACGGTGCCGTCCACGCCCAGCTCGTTGGTGAACCCGGCGGCGCGGCTCGCCTCGGTGAGCACCGGCTTCTCCAGCTCCACGCCGACCAGCGACCAGGTGCCGCACGAGACGTACGCGAACCGGTCCGACGACGCGGGGACGCCGACCACCGCCGACGCCGTGTCGTGCGAGCCGACCGCGGTGACCGGCACCGGGCCGGCCAGCCCGGTCTCGGCCAGCACGTCGGCGGTCAGCTCCCCCAGCCGCTCCCCCGGCTGCCGCAGCGGCGGCAGCAGCCCGCGGTCCAGGCCGAGCCGGTGGACGAGCTCCCCGGCCCACTCGCGGGTGGTGGCGTCGAGCAGGCCGGTGGTGGAGGCGTTGGTGACCTCCGCGCCGACCGCCCCGGTGAGCCAGTACGCGAGCAGGTCGGGGATGAGCAGCGCCGTCCGCGCCGCCGCCAGCTGCGCGGTGTCCCGTGCCGCCGCGAGCTGGAAGACGGTGTTGAACGGCAGGTGCTGCAGCCCGCTCACCCGGTACAGCTCCTCGGGCGGGACGGCGGCGTGCACCGCCGGCACCGCGGTCGCGTGCCGGGCGTCCCGGTAGTGCACCGGGATGCCCAGCAGCGCGCCGTCGGCGTCGAGCAGGCCGACGTCGACGGCCCAGCTGTCGATGCCCACGCCGTCGAGGTGCCCGCCGTCGGCCCGGCCGGCCTCGCGCCCGGCGGCCCGCAGCCCGTCGAGGACGCCGGCGTAGAGGCCGAGCACGTCCCAGTGGAGGGTGCCGCCGAGGCGCACCGGCCGGTTGGGGAACCGGTGCGCCTCGGTGAGCTCCAGCCGCTCCGGGCCGACCCGCGCGGCCATCACCCGGCCGCTCGACGCCCCCAGGTCGACCGCCGCGAACACCCCGGGGGCAGAAGTGGCCATTTCTGCCCCGTGTCAGCGGAGGAAGGCGGCGGCCACGCCCGAGTCGACCGGCACGTGCAGCCCCGTCGTCCGGGTGAGGTCGCCCCCGGTCAGCGCGAAGACGGCGTCGGCGACGTGGTCGGGCAGCACCTCGCGCTTGAGCAGGGTCCGCTGCGCGTAGAACTCGCCCAGGTCCTCCTCCTTGACGCCGTAGACCGCGGCGCGGGAGGCGCCCCAGCCGCCGGCGAAGATCCCCGACCCGCGGACGACGCCGTCGGGGTTGATGCCGTTGACCCGGATCTGGTGCCCGCCGAGCTCGGCGGCCAGCAGCCGCACCTGGTGGGCCTGGTCGGCCTTGGTGGCGCCGTAGGCGATGTTGTTCGGGCCCGCGAACAGCGAGTTCTTCGACGAGATGTAGACGATGTCGCCGCCCATCCCCTGCTCGATCATGATCCGGGCGGCCTCGCGGGAGACGAGGAAGCTGCCCTTGGCCATGACGTCGTGCTGCAGGTCCCAGTCGGCCTCGGTGGTCTCCAGCAGCGGCTTGGAGATCGACAGGCCGGCGTTGTTGACCACCAGGTCGACCCCGCCGAAGGCCAGCACCGCCGCGCGGAACGCCTCGGCCACCGCCTCGCCGTCGCTCACGTCGGCCGCCACCCCGACGGCGACGTCGGCGTTGCCGATCTCCGCCGCCGCGGCCTCGGCCTTGGCGAGGTCCAGGTCGGCGACGACGACGCAGGCGCCCTCGCGGGCCAGCCGGTGGGCGATCGCCTTGCCGATGCCGCTCGCCGCACCGGTCACCAGCGCCACGCGGGTGGCCAGCGGCTTGGGCTCGGGCATCCGCTGGAGCTTGGCCTCCTCCAGCGCCCAGTACTCGATGCGGAACTTCTCGCTCTCGTCGATCGGGGCGTAGGTGGAGACCGCCTCGGCGCCGCGCATCACGTTGATCGCGTTGACGTAGAACTCGCCGGCCACGCGCGCGGTCTGCTCGTTCGCGCCGAAGCTGAACATGCCCACGCCGGGCACCAGCACGATCGCCGGGTCGGCGCCGCGCATCGCCGGGCTGTCGGCGGTGGCGTGCCGCTGGTAGTAGGCGGCGTACTCGGCGCGGTACTGCTCGTGCAGCTCCTTCAGCCGACCGACGACGTCCTCCACCGGCGCGGTCGCCGGCAGGTCGACGACCAGCGGCCGCACCTTGGTGCGCAGGAAGTGGTCCGGGCAGGAGGTGCCGAGCGCGGCCAGCGGCTGCAGCTTCTCCCGGGACAGGAACTCCAGGACGATGTCGGGGTCGGTGAAGTGCCCGACCTGCGGCTTGTCGGTCGAGGCGAGCCCGCGGATGACCGGCGCCAGGGCGGCCGCGCGGTGCCGGCGTTCGACCGCGGGCAGCGGCTCGAAGCCGGGCACCACCCCGCCGAACGGCTCGGGCTTGCCGCGCTCGGCGAGGAAGCGCTCGCCGGTGCGGATGATGTCGAGCGAGTTGGCCTCGGCCTCGGCGCTCGTCGCGCCCCAGGCGGTGATCCCGTGGCCGCCGAGGATGCAGCCGATGGTCTGCGGGTTCTTCTCCTTGATGGCCGCGATGTCCAGGCCGAGCTGGAAGCCGGGGCGCCGCCACGGCACCCAGACGACGCGGTCGCCGAAGCACTCGCGGGTCAGCGCCTCGCCGTCGGCCGCGGTGGCCAGCGCGATGCCGGAGTCGGGGTGCAGGTGGTCGACGTGCGCGGCGTCGACGAGGCCGTGCATGGCGGTGTCGATCGACGGGGCGGCGCCGCCCCGGCCGTGCAGGCAGAAGTCGAACGCGGCGACCATCTCGTCCTCACGCTCGACGCCCGGGTAGACGTCGACGAGGCTGCGCAGCCGGTCCAGCCGCAGGACGGCGAGACCCGGCTCGGTGAGGGTGCCGAGGTCGCCGCCGGAGCCCTTGACCCAGAGCAGCTCGACCGGCTGTCCGGTCACCGGGTCGGTCTCGGTGCCCTTGGCGGAGGTGTTGCCGCCGGCGTAGTTGGTGTTGCGCGGGTCGGCGCCCAGCCGGTTGCTGCGCTCGAGCAGCTCACTGAGCACGGGGTTCGTCACGTCTGGTGTCCTCTCGGGGTTCTGTGCCGGCGAGATCCCGGGATCTCGCACGGTTGGAGGGGCTGGGCTGTTCGAGATCGCGCGATCTCGCCGACGAGGTGGGCCGTCAGGCGCCCCAGCCGGCCTGCTGGCCGCCGACGCGCTCGCGCTCGATGCGCTCCTGGTACCCGCTGCGGGCGAAGGCGGTGTACGGGTCGGCGTCCAGACCCTTGCTCTCCCGCAGCTGCGCCAGCAGCGGCCGGACGTCGGTGCTGAAGGCGTCCATCAGCACACCGTGGGCGCCGAGCACGTCACCGGCGACCTGGGCGGCGCGCAGCGCGTCGCGGTCGACCAGCAGCGCCTTGGCGGTGGCCTCCTGGACGTTCATCACCGAGCGGATCTGGCCGGGGATCTTCTTCTCGATGTTGTGGCACTGGTCGAGCATGAAGTTGACGCCAGCGCCGAGCAGCGCGTCGTTCTGCACGATCTCGTTCATGATCCGGAACAGCTGGAACGGGTCGGCCGACCCGACGATGAGGTCGTCGTCGGCGTAGTTGCGCGAGTTGAAGTCGAACGCGCCCAGCCGCCCGACCCGCAGCAGCTGCATGACGATGAACTCGATGTTGGTGCCCGGCGCGTGGTGCCCGGTGTCGAGGACGACCAGCGCCCGCTCGCCGAGGGCCAGGCAGTGCACCAGGGACGTGCCCCAGTCGGGGATGTCGGTCGCGTAGAAGTACGGCTCGAAGAACTTGTACTCGAGCAGCAGCCGCATGCCCGGGTCGAGCAGTGCGTAGACCTCCTGCAGCGACTCGGCCAGCCGGTCCTGCCGGGCGCGCAGGTCGTCCTGCCCGGCGTAGTTGGTGCCGTCGGGCAGCCACAGCTTCAGGTCGGTGGAGCCGGTGGCCCGCATGACCTCGACGCACTGGGCGTGGTGGGCGATCGCCTTGCGGCGGACGGCGGCGTCGGGGTGGGTCAGCGAGCCGAGCCGGTAGTCGTCGTCCTGGAACAGGTTGGAGTTGATCGCCCCGATCGAGACGCCGAGGTCGGCGGCGTGCGCGGCGAGCTTGCCGAAGTCGTCGACCAGGTCCCACGGGATGTGCAGCGAGACCCGGGGGGCAGCGCCGGTGTGCTTGTGCACCTGGGCGGCGTCCTCGAGCTTCTCGAAGGGGTCGCGGGCCACGCCGGGCTGGCCGAACACCTTGAACCGGGTGCCGGAGTTGCCGAAGGCCCAGGAGGGCAGCTCGATCGTCTGCTCGGCGAGTGCGGCGAGTGCGGCGGCGGTCATCGTCGATCTCCTCGGTGCGGGAGGGGCACGGTCCGGCTCTGCCTGTCGGTCCCGGTGCTGTGAAACGTCTCAATCGCTGCCCGGACATTAGGACGTGTCGCCGGTCACGTCAACAGTGTCCCGCTCGAACGTCGGAACGCGCAGCTCGCCGGGTTCCTCCACCGCCCGCGGCGGGGTGATCTTCGCTGGACCGCAGCTGTTTCGGGCGCTCGCCCGCGCCCTCGGAGCCCAGGCCCGTCGCGCCGGCCGGCTCGTACGGGCGGGTGCGTCGTGCCACGGTGCACGGCCGTCGCGATCTGAAACGGTTCATCGACGTGGACGAGCCGGCGGGGCTCCCCGAACGCCCCGCGACGACACCCTCCCCAGAAAGGCAGCTGCGACCATGCGCATCGGAGCCCTGCCCTTCGTCGGCACGCTGTGCATCGGGCTGCTGCTGGCGGCCCTGCAGGTCGGCACCATCTGGACGCCGCAGACCCGCGGCACGTCGCTGCACCAGATCGAGGCCGAGCGCCACGGCGAGCCGGTCTGCGCCCGGGCGGCGGCCGAGGCCGCGGGCACCGGCGGACGGCGGCCCTGACCGCGCTCCGGCCCGGGCGCCGCCGGTCCCGGCCGCGAGCGCCCGGGTCGGCGACACTACGGAGGACCCCGGCGGCGACGCCGGGCGACAGGCGGGGAGAGGGCGGCTCGGTGGCCAGCATCAAGGACGTCGCGCGGCACGCGGGCGTGTCGGTCGGCACGGTGAGCAACGTGCTCAACCGGCCCGACCTGGTCGGGCCGGCCACCCGCGACCGGGTCCGCGCGGCCATCGCCGAGCTGGGCTTCGTGCGCAACGAGTCGGCGCGGCACCTGCGCGCGGGCTCCAGCCGCACCGTGGGCCTGGTGGTGCTCGACATCGCGAACCCGTTCTTCACCGACGTCGCGCGCGGGGTCGAGGACGTCGTCAACGCCGCCGGGCTGGCGCTGATCCTGTGCAACTCCGACGACCGGCCGGACAAGGAGGCCGCGCACCTCGCGGTGCTCGCCGAGCAGCGGGTGCAGGGCGTGGTCATCACCCCGACCGCGGAGCTGACCCCCGACCTGGCGGCGCTGCGCGCCCGGGGGGTCCCGGTGGTGCTGCTCGACCGGCGCGCGCCCGGCCCGGACCAGTGCGCCGTCGCCGTCGACGACGTCCTCGGCGGGCGGCTGGCCGCCGAGCACCTGCTCGAGCGCGGGCACCGCCGGATCGCCTTCGTCGGCGGGCACTCCGACCTGCCGCAGGTGCAGGAACGCCGCGCCGGCGTGGAGGCCGCGGTGGGCGAGGTGCCCGACGCCGAGCTGACCGTCCTCTCCCCCGAGGAGCTCACCGTGGCCGGCGGGCGTGACGCCGCCGGGCGGGTCATCGGCATCCCGGCGGCCCGGCGCCCCACGGCGGCGATCTGCGCCAACGACCTGCTCGCCCTCGGCGTGCTGCAGGAGATGGTGCGCCAGCGCGTGCGGGTGCCCGACGAGTTCGCGATCGTCGGCTACGACGACATCGACTTCGCCGCCGCGGCCGCCGTCCCGCTGACCTCGGTGCGCAAGCCGCGGCAGGAGCTCGGGCGGCGGGCGGCGCAGCTGCTGTTGGCCGAGACCCGGGAGGGTCACCACCACGAGCAGCCGGTGTTCGAGCCGGAGCTGGTGGTGCGGGAGTCGAGCATGGTCCTCCGAGACGTCGGGGCCGACGGGGAGGAGACACGATGAGGGTGGCGCTGTTCGCCACGTGCCTGGTGGACACGATGGTGCCGCAGGTGGCGCGGGCGACCGCGACGCTGCTGGAGCGGCTGGGCCACGAGGTCGTCGTCCCGCCGGGGCAGGCCTGCTGCGGGCAGATGCACGTCAACACCGGCTACCGGCGCGAGGCGGTGCCGATCGTGGCCAACCACGTGCGGGCGTTCGCGGGCGCTGCGGCCGTGGTGGCGCCGTCCGGGTCGTGCGTGGCCTCGATCCACCACCAGCAGGCGATGGTCCTGCGGCGGGCGGGTGAGTCCGCGCTGGCCGCGGAGGCCGAGGCGCTCGCCGAGCGGACCTACGAGCTCTCGCAGTTCCTCGTCGACGTCCTGGGTGTCACCGACGTCGGCGCCTACTACCCGCACCGGGTCACCTACCACCCGACCTGCCACTCGCTGCGGCTGCTCCGGGTCGGCGACCGGCCGCTGCAGCTGCTGCGCGCCGTCCGCGGGCTGGAGCTCGTGGAGCTCCCCGGCGCCGACCAGTGCTGCGGCTTCGGCGGCACGTTCGCGGTGAAGAACGCCGACACCTCGACCGCGATGCTCACCGACAAGATGGCCAACGTGCTGTCCACCCACGCCGAGGTCTGCACCGCCGGCGACGCGTCCTGCCTGATGCACATCGGCGGCGGGCTGTCCCGGCTGCGCTCGGGGACGCGGACGGTGCACCTGGCCGAGATCCTCGCCTCGACGGAGGACGCCGTGACCCCTGACCAGGCCACCCGACCGGCGGTGCCGGCGTGACCGTCACCCAGCCGCCGATGCACGAGTCGGTGCCCCCGCCCGCGCCGACCTTCCTCGGCCTGCCGACGGCGCCCCGCGGGGTCGGCCACCTGCGCGGCGAGCGGTCCTTCCCCGAGGCCGCCCGTGACGCGCTGCGCGACGGCCAGCTGCGGGCCAACCTCGGCCACGCGACCAGCACGATCCGCCGCAAGCGGGCCGCCGTCGTCGGCGAGGTGCCCGACTGGGAGGAGCTGCGCTCGGCCGGCAAGGCGCTCAAGGCCGCCACCATGGCCCGGCTCGACGAGCACCTGGAGGAGCTCGAGCGCCAGGTGACCGCGCGCGGCGGCACGGTGCACTGGGCCCGCGACGCCGCCGAGGCCAACGCGATCGTCACCCGGCTGGTGCAGGCCACCGGAGCCGACGAGGTGGTCAAGGTCAAGTCGATGGCCACCCAGGAGATCGGCCTCAACGAGGCGCTCGAGGCCGCCGGGATCACCGCGCACGAGACCGACCTCGCCGAGCTGATCGTGCAGCTCGGCGACGACGCCCCGTCGCACATCCTCGTCCCGGCCATCCACAAGAACCGGGCCGAGATTCGCGAGATCTTCCTGCGCACCATGCCGCAGTTCCAGGGCCCGGACGCCGACCGCGACCTGCCCGACGAGCCGCGCCGGCTGGCGATGGCCGCCCGCGCCCACCTGCGCGAGCGGTTCCTCCGCGCCCGGGTGGCGATCAGCGGAGCCAACTTCGCCGTCGCCGAGACCGGCACCCTGGCCGTGGTGGAGTCGGAGGGCAACGGCCGGATGTGCCTGACCCTGCCGCAGACCCTGATCACGGTGATGGGCATCGAGAAGCTGGTGCCGACCTGGCGCGACCTCGAGGTCTTCCTGCAGCTGCTCCCCCGCTCCTCCACCGGCGAGCGGATGAACCCCTACACCTCGCTGTGGGCCGGGGTCACCCCCGGCGACGGGCCGCAGGAGTTCCACCTGGTGCTGCTCGACAACGGCCGGACCGCGGTGCTCGCCGACGAGGTGGGCCGCGAGGCGCTGCACTGCATCCGCTGCTCGGCCTGCCTCAACGTCTGCCCGGTCTACGAGCGCACCGGCGGGCACGCCTACGGCTCGGTCTACCCGGGCCCGATCGGGGCGGTGCTCTCCCCGCAGCTGACCGGGGTCGAGGACAACGCCTCGCTGCCGTACGCGTCGTCGTTGTGCGGCGCCTGCTACGACGCCTGCCCCGTGGCGATCGACATCCCGTCGATCCTGGTGCACCTGCGCGCCGAGCACGTGGAGGCGCAGCAGAAGGTCACCCCCGAGGCGGCCGCCTTCCGCGCCCTGGCGACGGCGATGTCGCGGCCGCGGCTGTGGCGGCTGGCGCAGCGCGCCGCCGGGCTCGGCCGGTTGCTCTCCCGCGGCCGGCCGGCGCTGCCCGCGGCCCTGCCGCCGCCGATCTCCGGGTGGACCCGCAGCCGCGACCTGCCGGCCCCGCCGCGGGAGACCTTCACGCAGCAGTGGGCCCGGGAGCACGGGGGCCGGTCGTGAGCGCGCGGGACGAGGTGCTGGGCCGGATCCGCACCGCGCTGGGCGACCGGCGCGCCGTCCCGGAGGTGCACCGGCACTACCGCACCACCGACGACCGGCCGGCCGGGACGCTGCTCGACGTCCTCACCGAGCGGCTGGAGGACTACCAGGCCTCGGTGCTCCGCTGCGGCTCCGACGACGTCGCCGCGACCGTCGCCGCCGCGCTCGACGCCGGCGTGGGCGCCGGCTGGGCCCCGGCGGACGTCGTCGTCGCGCCCGGCGTGCCGCAGGCGTGGCGGCCGGCGGGCGTGTCCGAGGACGACGGCCGGCCCGCCGTCGGGCTCGCCGCGTTCGCCGCCACCGTCACCGGGATCGCCGTGGCCGTCGCCGAGACCGGGACCCTCGTCCTCGACGGCTCGCCGCTGTCCGGCCGCCGGGCGCTGTCGCTGCTGCCCGACTGCCTGGTGTGCGTGGTCGAGGCGGGCCAGGTCGTCGGCGGCGTGCCGGAGGCGCTGGCCCGGCTGGAGCCGACCGCGCCGCTGACGATGGTCAGCGGCCCCTCGGCGACCAGCGACATCGAGCTCAACCGGGTGGAGGGCGTGCACGGGCCCCGCACGCTGGTCGTCGTCCTCGTCGCCTGAGCCCTCACCGCTCGCCCGGGTCGACCTCGCTGATCGCGCGCGGGGTCCACGCCGTCCCGCCCTCCGCGAGCTCCCGGATCCGCCGCGGCAGGTCGACCAGGTCGGCGCCCTTGAGCAGGTAGCCGACGGCTCCGAGGCGCCGGGCCCGGTGGAAGTTCACCAGGCTGAAGCAGCGGGCGAGGACGACGACGCGGGTGCCCGGGGCGACGTCGAGCAGCTCGCGGGCCGCCTGGAGCGGGTCGGTGCCGGGCAGCTCCGGGTCGACCAGGACGATGCGCGGGCGGGTGCGCAGACCGGACTCCAGGAGCTCGTCGCCGGTCTCGGCCTCCGCCACGACGGTGATGTCGTCGGTGTCGTCCAGGCAGTCGGTCAGGACGCGGCGCAGCACCGGGTGCGCATCGGCGACCAGGACCGTGGTGACCGGGGTGCGCGGCGGGTCGCCGACGGGCGCCGCGGGCCGGATGAGCCTCGTCGTCACGTCTTGAGAAACGCCCGGGCGCGGCCGCCATGACGACGTGCAGGCCAGGGCTGCGTGCCCGCCGCCACTCTCACCGCCCGTGGCGGCCCGGCGGTCCCCGGTGACCGACCGGCCGCCCGCTGCGGCGGACGCCGGTGGACGCGTTGACCCCGCTCGGGAGCAGGAGTAGGAGGGTGCGGTTCCTCCCTGGCTGGTGGGCGACACCACCCGCGGTCCTCCGGAGGGCAGCATGCGGGTCCCGACACGGACACGGGGGGATGCACCGGGCAGCGCGGCCGAGGACGCCGGCGCGCGGCTGGCGGCCGCCCACGCCCGCACGGCCGGGTGGTCCGGGCTGGTGCTGGCCGCGCTGATCGTGGTGGCCCTGGTCCTGGTCCGCCGGATCCCCGGGCTGGCCGACCCCGACGACACCTACCGCGCGTTCTACGACGGCGGCGGGGCCGACACGCTCACCCTCGTCGGGCTGTACGTGGTGCCGTTCGCGGGGATCGCCTGCCTGTGGCACGCGATGGCCACCCGCACGGCCTTCCAGTTGCGGCGGCCGCGGTCGTGGGCCGAGATCCCGCACTGGCTGCACCTGGCCAGCGCGGTGCTGTTCGTCTGCATGCTCTTCGCCGGGACCGCGGCGGTCGGCGCGGTCGCGCTGCTCACCCGCTTCTCCGACGCCCCGCTCCCGGGGCCGGACGTCACGCGCGCGCTGTCGTCGGCCGGCTACGCGCTGGTGTTCGTCTACGGCGTGCGGGCCGCCGGCATGTACATGATCACCACCACCGGGCTGGCCACCGCGGCCGGGATGCTGCCCCGGCCGCTGGCCGTCGTCAGCTACCTGCTGGCCGTCTTCCTGCTGGTCAGCGTCACCTTCCACCCCGCGATCCTGCTGGTGTTCCCGGCCTGGGTGCTGCTGGTCAGCACCGTGCTCCTGGTGCGCCGGCCGTCAGGAGGCTCCCCGTGACCGCCACCATCGCCCTCGACGAGGTCCCCGGCCCGCGGGGTGTGCCCGTGCTCGGCAACGTCCTCGACATCGACACGGCCAGCCCCTTCGAGAGCCTGATGAGGATGGCCGAGGAGTACGGGCCGCTCTACCGGCTCACCGTCCCCGCCGGCACGCGGCTGATCGTCTCGGGGCCGGAGCTGGTCGCGGAGGTCTGCGACGACGCGCGGTTCGACAAGCTGGTCGGCGGCGGGCTGGCCAGCCTCAAGAAGGACGCGCTCGACAACGGGCTGTTCACCTCCGACACCGACGACCCGATGTGGCACCGGGCGCACGAGATCCTGATGAGCCCGTTCAGCCTCCAGGCGATGCGCGACTACCTGCCGAAGATGCTCGACGTCGCCGAGCAGCTGGTGGAGAAGTGGTCGCGGCTCAACCCCGGGGAGGACGTCGACGTCCCGGCCGACATGACCCGGCTGACCCTCGACACCATCGCGCTGTGCGGCTTCGGCTACCGGTTCAACTCCTTCTACCGGGAGACCCCGCACCCGTTCGTCGACGCGATGATCCGCACCCTCGCCGAGTCGCAGGCCCGCGCCCGGCAGCTGCCGATCCAGACCCGGCTGAAGGTCCGGGCCCAGCGGCAGCTCGACGAGGACCAGGCGTTCATGAACGACCTGGTCGACCGGCTCATCGCCGAGCGGCGGGCGCAGGGGGACGCCGCGGACACCACCGACCTGCTCGGCCGGATGCTGACCGGCGTCGACACGACCGGGGAGCGGCTGCCCGACCGCAACATCCGCGCGCAGTGCATCACCTTCCTCATCGCCGGGCACGAGACGACCTCGGGGCTGCTGTCGTTCGCGCTCTACTTCCTGGTGGCCAACCCGCGGTTCCTGGAGCGGGCCCGGGCGGAGGTCGACACCGTGCTCGGCCGGACGCCGCAGCCGACGTTCGAGCAGGTGCAGCGGCTGCGCTACGTCCGGCAGGTGCTCGACGAGTCGCTGCGGCTGTGGCCGACCGCCCCGGGCTTCAGCCGGGCGCCGTTCGAGGACACCGTGATCGGCGGCCGCTACGCCGTCCCGGCGCACACGCCGATCACGGTGCTCTCCCCCGCGCTGCACCGCGCCACCTCGGTGTGGGGCCCCGACGCCGCCCAGTTCGACCCCGACCACGTGGCCCCCGAGCGGCTGGCCGCGCTGCCGCCGCACGCCTACAAGCCCTTCGGCACCGGGCAGCGGGCCTGCATCGGCCGCCAGTTCGCGCTGCAGGAGGCCACGCTCGTGCTGGGCATGCTGCTGCAGCGGTTCGACCTCGTCGACGACCGCGGCTACCAGTTGCACACGAAGACCACGCTGACGATCAAGCCCGACGACTTCCACCTGCAGGTGCTGCCGCGGGCCGACGTCCCCCTCGGCATCCCGGTGCAGCGCACCGGCCCGGAGCCCGCCGCCCGGGCCGCCGCCCCGCAGGCCGAGCCGGTGCCGACGGTGGCGCGGCACGGCACGAAGCTGACCGTGCTGTTCGGCTCCAACCTGGGCACCGCGGAGTCGATCGCCACGCGGCTGGCCCAGGAGGGCACCGAGCGCGGCTTCGACGTGACCCTCGGGACCCTCGACGACCACGTCGACGACCTGCCCGCGGGCGGCGCCCTGCTCGTCGTCTGCTCCTCCTACAACGGGACGCCGCCGGACAACGCCGCGCAGTTCTGCCGCTGGATCGGCTCGGCGCCCCCCGGTGCGGCCGCGGGCGTGACCTACACCGTGTTCGGCTGCGGCAACACCGAGTGGGCGAGCACCTACCAGGCCGTGCCCACCCTGCTGGACCGGGAGCTGGCCGCCCACGGCGCCGAGCGGGCGCACGACCGCGGCGAGGGCAACGCGGCCGGCGACTTCGACGCGCAGTACCGGGCGTGGCACGGCGACCTGTGGGCGACGCTGGCCGAGGCGCTGGACCTGCCCGCCGAGGTCGCCGCGACGGCCCCCGCGGGGCCGCGGCTGTCGATCACCCTGAGCAACCGGCAGCTCACCAACCCGGTGATCCTCTCCTACCGCGCGCGGCCGGCCCGGGTGCTGGCCAACCGCGAGCTGCTCACGGCCGGCCCGTACGGCACCCCGGGGAGGTCCACCCGGCACCTCGAGGTGGCACTGCCCCAGGACCAGGGCTACCGCGCCGGCGACCACCTCGGCGTGCTGCCGCGCAACAGCATCGAGCTGCTGCGCCGGGTCATGGGCCACTTCGGCCTGGACGCCGGGCAGTACGTCACGATCATCCCGAACGCCGGGTCGCACACCCACCTGCCGATCGACGAGCCGGCGCCCGTGCTCGGGGTGCTGGGCAGCTGCGTCGAGCTGCAGGACGTCGCCACCCGCGACGACCTCGAGCTCCTCGCCCGGTACACCGACGACCCGCAGCAGCGGGCGGAGCTCGAGCAGCTGGCCGGGGACGACGAGCGGTACCGGGAGCGGGTCCACGCGCCCAACCGCTCGGTGATCGAGCTGCTCGAGGAGTTCCCGGCGTGTGCGCTGCCGTTCGCCGAGTACCTCGACCTGCTGCCGCCGCTGCGCCCGCGGTACTACTCCATCTCCTCCTCGCCGCTGTCCTCCCCCGACGTCTGCAGCATCACGGTCGGGGTGCTGCAGGCCCCCGCCCGCTCCGGGGCCGGGACCTTCACCGGGGTCGCCTCGGGCCACCTGGCGCAGCTGCCCGAGAACGGGACGGTGTTCGCCTTCGTCCGGGAGCCCACGATCGCCTTCCGGCCGCCGGCGGACCCGGACGTGCCGATGGTGATGGTGGGTGCCGGCACGGGCCTGGCGCCGTTCCGCGGGTTCCTGCAGGAGCGCGCGGCGCAGCAGGACCAGGGCGTGCCGGTGGCCCGGTCCCTGCTGGTCTTCGGCTGCCGCGAGCCGGGCTCGGACCTGCTCTACGCCGACGAGCTGCTCGACTTCCAGCAGCGGGGGCTGGTCCGGGTGGAGAACGCCTTCTCCCGGCAGGACGGCCGCCCGTGCCGTTACGTGCAGGACGCGATCCTCGACTGCGCCGACGAGGTGTGGGAGCTGCTGCAGCAGGGCGCCGTCGTCCTGGTCTGCGGCAACGCCGCCACCATCGCCCCGGGGGTGCGGGCCGCGCTGGTGCGGGTCTTCCGCGAGCGCACCTCGACCGGCGAGGCCGACGCGCAGGCCTGGCTCACCGGGCTGCGCAGCGCCGACCGCCTGGTCGAGGACATCTGGGGCGGCTGACCGCGCGCCTCAGGGGCGGGCGTCGTCCTCCGCGTCGTCCCGCCGGCGGGCGTGCCGCACGTCGACCACGGCCAGCACGAGGGCGGCGCCCACCCCGGCCACGGCCACCGCGAGGCCGGCCGCGGCGGCCGACGCGTAGTCCTGCCCGGTCGCGGCGAGCACGACGTAGAACAGCCCGGGGAGCGCGGCGGTGCCGATGGCGGCGCCGAAGCGCTGCGCGGTCTGCAGCCCGCCGCCCGCGGCGCCGGCCATCCGCACCGGGACGTCGCGCAGGGTCATCGTCACGTTCGGGGAGATCACGCAGCCGCCGCCGATCCCGCCCAGCAGCAGCGCCGGCGCGGTGGCCCACCCGACCGCGGACGGCGGGACGGTCAGCAGGACGACGGCGACCGCGGCCAGCCCGGTCATCACCAGCACCAGCCCCAGCACCGTGATCGCGCGGCCGAGCCGCTCGACCAGCTGGCCGGCGACCACCGCCGAGACCGCGGCGCCGAGGGCGAACGGGGTGACCGCCAGGCCCGACTGCAGCGGGGTGTAGTCCAGGCCGGTCTGGAAGAACAGCGCGAAGACCAGCCAGATGCCGCTGAAGCCGACGAAGTAGACCGTCGCCAGGGCCGCGCCGATGGCGTAGCCGCGGGTCTGCGTGACCAGCCGCGGGTCGAACACCGGCTCCCCGTCGTGGGCGACCACCCGCCGCTCCCAGGCGACGAAGCCGGCCAGCACCGCCGCGCCGAGCGGGAACAGCCACCACAGCCGGCCCAGCCCGCCCGACTCCGCCTGCACCAGCGGCAGCAGCAGCGCCAGCGCCCCGACGCCGAGCAGCGCGACCCCGCCGGCGTCGATGCCCCCGCGCCGCCCGTTCCCGCCACGGGGCAGCAGCCGCCAGGCGAGCACGAACGCGACCACGCCGATCGGCACGTTCACGTAGAAGATCCACCGCCAGCCACCCGGGCCGGAGGCCAGCGCCAGGATCAGTCCGCCGACGACCGGACCGACCGCCGTCGAGATGCCCACCGTGGCGCCGAACAGGCCGAACGCGCGCCCGCGCTCGACGCCGCGGAACAGCTGCTGGATCAGCCCGGAGTTCTGCGGGGCCAGGCATCCGGCGGCCAAACCCTGGGCGAGGCGGGCGGCGACCAGGAGCTCGACCGTGGGCGCCGCCCCCGCCGCGGCGCTGCACAGCACGAACAGCGACAGGCCGACGAGGAACAGCCGCCGCCGGCCCAGCGCGTCCCCGAGCCGCCCGGCCGGGACCAGTGCCAGCGCGAAGGTCAGCGCGTACCCCGAGACGACCCACTGCACGGTCGCCGGCGACGCGGCGAGGTCGCGCTGCAGCGACGGCAGGGCGACCGACACGATGCTGACGTCGAGCAGGCTCATGAAGCCCACCACGAGGGTCACCCACAGGGCCAGCCAGCGTCGAGGGTCCGGCGTCGGGTCGTCGGCGTCGGCTGCGGGGGCCGGGGAGTGGACGTCGGGCTGGTGGGTCACGCAGGCGCCTCCGGGCAACGGCGGAGGCGGGCCGGTCGCTCGCCCTCCGCCGTCCATGCTGCGCCTCGCCCGCCCCCATCCGCCGTGGGGCGACGGCAGCGGCCCGGCCTCAGCCGCGCGGGGCCTCCGCGAGCGGCAGCAGCACCTGGAAGCGGGTGTCCCCGGGCCGGGACTGCACCCGCAGGTCGCCGCCGTGCCGGGTGACCACGATGCGGTAGGAGACGTCCAGGCCCAGGCCGGTGCCCTGGCCCACCGGCTTGGTCGTGAAGAACGGCTCGAACACCCGGCGGCGCAGGTCCTCGGGGATTCCCGGGCCGGTGTCGGCGACCTCGACCAGGGCGCAGTCGCCGTCCCGACCGGTGCGGAGGGTGAGCGTGCCCTCCCCCGCCATCGCGTCGAGGGCGTTGACGACCAGGTTGGTCCACACCTGGTTGAGCTCGCCGGCGTAGGCGGGCACCTGCGGCAGCGACCGGTCGTAGTCCTTCACGACGGTCACCCCGGGCGGGATCTTGGCGCTGAGCATCACCAGCGTGGCGTCCAGGCCCGCGTGCAGGTCGGTGGGCTGGTGCGGCGCGCGGTCCAGCTGGGAGTACTGCCGCGCCGCGTCCACCAGGGCGGAGATGCGGCCGGTGCTGTCGGTGATCTCGCCGATCAGCGTCTCGGTCTCCACCGTGTAGGCCAGCCAGCGCACCGCCGACTCCAGCGCGGCGGGCTCGACGGCGGCGGCCACCCGGTCGAGGTCCGCGGGCCCCAGCCCGGCCGGCACGAAGACGCCGGCCAGCTCCCAGGCCCCGCCGATCCCGTGCTCGTCGAACCAGTCGCCGAGCTCGTCCTCCCGGTCGGCGCGCTCCAGGGCGCCGAGCTCGGCGGCGCTGCCGACCCGCGCGACCAGCTCCTCCTGCAGGTCGGTCAGCGCGCGCAGCACCGCGGCGTCGAGCTTGCCGGTGGACAGCAGCGCCAGCTTGTGCCGCATGCCGGCGAAGCGCTCCCGCAGCGAGGCGGCCGCCCGCGACGCCGCCGCGGCCGGGTTGTTCAGCTCGTGGGTGAGGCCGGCGCTGAGCTTGCCGAGGGCGAGCAGCCGCTCGCGCTGGCTGACCAGCTCGGCGATGTTGCGCTGGCCGAAGAACAGCCCCTCCAGCAGGTGCACCGCCATCGGGTACCAGCGCCGGAAGACCGCCTCGAACTCGGCGGCCGGCAGCGCGAGGAACCGGCAGTCGGTCACCGCCCGGACCGTCCCCGGGTAGGTCTGCGCGATCCGCTCCCCGATGTAGAACTGCACCGCGCCGGAGTACACGCCGCGCTGCGACGTCCGGATGGTCTCGACCTCGCTGCCGCCGACGAACCGGACCATGGTCATCTCGCCGTCCAGCAGGACGTAGAAGCACGTCGCCGGCTCCCCCTCGACCGACACCTCGGAGCCGGCCGGGCACTCCACCACGTCGCCGTGCTCGGCCACCCAGGCCAACTGCTCGTCGTCGAGGTCGGCGAAGAGGAACAGCTCGCGCAGCTCCGCCGGGCCCAACCGGCTCGCCGCGGTGGTCACTGGTCCCCCAGGTACCGGTGCACCAGGGTCACGGCCAGCGCGCCCTCCCCCACCGCCGAGGCGACCCGCTTGACCGAGTCGGCCCGCACGTCGCCGGCGACGAACACCCCCGGGAGGCTGGACTCCAGCAGGTACGGGTCGCGGTCGAGCGACCAGCCCGGCGGCCGGTGGCCGTCCTCCAGCAGCGCCGGCCCGGTCGGGATGAACCCGCGGTCGTCCCGGTGGACGACGCCGTCGAGCCAGCCGGTGCGCGGCGCGCCGCCGATGAACACGAACAGGTGGCTGGCCGGCAGCGTCTCGGTCCCGCCGCCGCGGGCGTCCCGGACGGTGATCGCCTCCAGGTGCCCGTCGCCGTGCGCGGCGGCGACGGTCGTGCAGGTCCGCACCGAGATCCCCGGGATCCCCGCCACCTGCTCGATGAGGTAGGCCGACATCGACGCCTCCAGCGACGGCCCGCGCACCAGCAGGCACACCGACTTCGCGTACCGGGAGAAGAACACCGCGGCCTGGCCGGCGGAGTTCGCGCCGCCGACGACGAACACGTCCCGGTCGGCGCACTCGGCGGCCTCGGTCATCGCCGACCCGTAGTAGACGCCCCGGCCGGTGAGGTCGTCGACGCCGGCCACGCCGAGGCTGCGGTAGGAGACGCCGGTGGCCAGGACGACGGCGTGCGCGGCCACGGCGCGGCCGTCGTCGAGCCGCAGCACCCGCTTGGGGCCGTGCGCCTCCAGCGAGACCACGTCGCGGGCCAGCAGCAGCTCGGCGCCGAACTTCACCGCCTGCCGGCGCGCCCGGTCGGCCAGCTGACCGCCGGAGACGCCGTCGGGGAAGCCCAGGTAGTTCTCGATCCGGCTGCTCTGCCCGGCCTGCCCGCCGGTCGCCTCCCGCTCGACCAGGACCGTGCGCAGCCCCTCGGAGGCGCCGTACACCGCCGCGCCGAGACCGGCCGGCCCGCCGCCGACGACGATCAGGTCGTAGAAGTCCTCGCGCGGCTCGGTGTCCAGGCCGGCGACGCCGGCCAGCTCGGCCTCGCTGGGATGCCGCAGCACCCGCGCGTCGGGGGTCACCACCACCGGGACGTCGTCCGCCCCGGCCCCGGCGGCGGACAGGATCCGCTGCCCCTCGGGCTCGTCGGCGCTGTACCAGCGGTAGGGCACCGCGTTGCGGGCCAGGAAGTCCCGCGCCCGGAAGGACGGCGCCGACCAGCGATGGCCGACCAGCTTGACGCCCTCGAAGCCGGCGTCGGGAGCGGCCCGCCAGGCGTCGATCATGCCGTCGACCACCGGGTAGAGCTTCTCCTCGGGCGGGTCCCACGGCTTGAGCAGGTAGGCGTCGACGTCGACGAGGTTGATCGCGGAGATCGCGGCGTCGGTGTCGGCGTAGGCGGTGAGCAGGGCCCGGCGGGCGCGGGGGAACAGGTCCATGGCCCGCTCGAGGAACTCGATGCCGTTCATGCCGGGCATCCGGTAGTCGGCCAGCAGCACCGCCACCGGGTCGCCGCGCAGCTTCAGCTCGCGCAGCGCCTCCAGGGCCTCGTCGCCCGAGCCCGCACGGAGCACCCGGTACTCCTCGCCGTACCGGCGTCTCAGGTCGCGGGCGACGGCGCGGGAGACCCCCGGGTCGTCGTCCACGCTGAGCAGGACCGGTCTGGCCATGACGCCCTCCTGTCCGTCGCTCCCCGGCGCACACGGGGGTCGAGTGGGGAGCGGGTGCGGTTCGGCGCCGGCGAGACGACGTCGGTCGCCGGAGCTGCCGCGGGCCACGCTAGTCCGCACCCGCGCCCTCGGGACACCCGTTTCGGGCGCGGGGCGTCCTACGGTGGACGCCCGCCGCCGGACGAGGAGGACGCCGCCATGACCGCAGGGATCGACCCGTCGGTGCCGCCCAGCGGCACCGGCTGCGTGGAGTGCGACGCCACCGGCGGCTGGTGGTTCCACCTGCGCCGGTGCGCGCAGTGCGGTCACGTCGGCTGCTGCGACTCCTCGCCGTCCCGCCACGCCCGGGAGCACGCGGCCACCACCGGGCACCCGGTCGTGCGCAGCTTCGAGCCCGGCGAGGGCTGGTTCTGGGACTTCCCCTCCGAGCGGCAGGTGACCGGCCCGGAGCTGGCCCCGCCCCTCGCCCACCCCGCCGACCAGCCCGCGCCCGGGCCGCGCGGCCGGGTGCCCGCGGACTGGCGGTCCCGCCTGCACTAGGAGCCACCCGGCGGGTCGCCCGCGACGCGCCGGGGTTCCGCTCGTTCCCGTTCCGCGCACGGCCGTCCCGCGCGCCCCCCGGTCCTACCCTCGAGGTGTCGGGCGTCTCCCCGCGCCCACGTCGTCGGAGGCACCGGTGACCGAGCCCCAGCAGCTGTCCTCCCGCTCCGCCGCGCCCACACCGCGCAGCCGGGACCCGCTCCCCCCGCCCACCGTCACGCACGACGGGACGACCCGGCCACTGTCGGTGCCCGAGGACGCCGGCGTCCCGGGCGCGGCCGACACCGAGCCGACCGTCCTCGGCTTCCCCGTCGAGCCGCCGGAGGACGCCGACCCCGAGACCCCCGGCGCCGGGACCGCCGGCACCGGGACCGCCGACGCCGGGACGGCGGCCGGCGAGTCGTCCGGAGCCGCGGTCGCCGAACACCCCGCGGGGGCCACCGTCGCCGAGCACCGGGTGGTCGTGCTGCGCCGCGCCGACCGGGTCGCCGGGGCCGCGCTGGTGCTGGCCGGTGTCGCCGCGGGCCTGAGCATCTGGCTGCCCTGGGGGCAGGACGTGGGGACCGCCGGCCTGGTGCGGGTCGTCGAGGGCGTGCGCACGCTCGGCTCCGGCCTGGCCGAACTGGCCGGCAGCGACGCGTGGCCGGCGCTGGTGGTGGCGGTGGGCGGCGGCGTCCTGTTCCTGCTGGGCCTGGTCCTGTTCCGCCGCGCGCGCACCCACCGGCTGGTGGGCGTGCTGGCCCTGCTCGTCGCGGAGGCCGTGACCGTCGCCGTCCTCGTGGCGCTGGCCGGCGCCGGGTGGGACCCCGCCCGGCTGGGCGCGGGCGCCTGGTGCGCCCTCGCCGTCGTGGTGCTGGGCCTGTTCGGCGCGCTCAAGGCGACGCTGACCGCGCCGAGCGTGACGGTCTCCCCCGGCTGACCCGCCGGCCCTCAGCCGCCGACGGCCTCCCAGGCGCGGCGGCGCTCGCCGTCGGGGTCGGCGACCACCCGCGGGACCGCGTCGAACAGCGCCGCGCAGCGGGCAGCCGGCTCGTACGGCGGCCACTGCTCGAGGACGCCGGCAGCCGGCGTCCCGCCGCGCACGACCGACAGCACCGAGTCGTGCAGCGCCGCGGTGACCGCGCGGTCGGCCGGGCTCATGTCCCCGGCCGGGCGGGCCAGCAGCGGCCGCTCGACGAACCGCGGCGGGTGCGCCCACAGACAGGCGTTGTCCGCGCCGTGCGTGGGGCCGAGCCGGTCGAACAGCGGCAGGGACGGCGCGGCGTCGAAGCGGCTCAGCCAGGCGCGGCCGCCGGCCGCCGCCTGGGCCTGCGCCAGCCGCACCGCCGGACGCACCCACATCTCGTCGGTGAGCAGCGCCTGCAGCGGGTCCTCCCCCGGCCGCGCCGTCCGCCGGTACACGTCCAGCAGGGTGTCGAACGAGGGGTCGCCGACGTGCGAGCGCGCCACCGCGGCGGCGTCGTCCGAGCCGCCCTGGAGCATCACGGTCATCTCGTCGCGGCAGGAGGCCAGCCACAGCGGGGCCCCCCGCAGGTCGCCGCGGGCGACGACGTCCAGCGGGCTCTCCGGCAGGACGACGCCGTCGCGGACGGGGCCGAAGAACACACCGCCGAGGTACTCCCGCCGGCTGCCCGCGACCGCCTCCCGGGCCGCCGACAGCACCGCCTCGACCGGCAGGTCGCGCAGCCGCGCGCGGTCGGTGCGGGCCACCCCGAGCCGCTCCAGCACCCGGCCGGCGACGGCAGCGCTCTCGGCCGGCTCCTGGGGGAACCCGCCGATGGAGAAGGCGATCGCGGCGCGGGCGCGGCGCCCGGCCGGCGTGGCGAGCAGCGCGCACACCAGGCTCGCCCCGGCCGACTGCCCCACGAGCGTGAGCCGCTCGGGGTCCCCGCCGAAGGCCGCCACCTCCCGCTGCACCCAGTCCAGGGCGGCGAGCAGGTCGGTCATCGCCGGGCTGGGCTCGGGGTCGTCGGCGGTGCCCAGCTGCAGGAAGCCGAGCGGGCCGAGCCGGTAGGAGACCGCGACGACGACCGCCGGCCCGGCCGCGGCCAGCACCGACCCGTCGTAGTCGGCGGCGGCGCCGGTCTGGAAGGCGCCGCCGTGCACCCAGAACAGCACCGGCAGCGGGCCGTCGGCGCCGTCGGGTGCGTACACGTCGAGGGTCAGGCACTCCTCGACGCCGACGAGCGTCCCGTCGGGCAGGTACTGGACGCCGACCGGGCCGGGCGCCGTGGCGTCCCGGGGCGCGGGCCACGGCAGGACCGGGGCGGCCGGGCCGAATCGCTCAGCGCGGGCGTACGGGACGCCCCGCCAGCTGCGGACGCCGTCGGCCGACCGCCCGGCGACGGGCCCGGTCGTGGTCTCGACGGGGACGGACATGCAGACCTCCGGGGAACGAGGCTGCGGGCCCCGGCCGGAAGCCGGGGCCCGCAGCGGGGTCCTTCGTCAGGCGCCGACGAGGGCGCGCTCGCGCGGGGTGGCGTCCTTGGAGCCGAGCTGCTCCAGCGGCACGTGCGCGCTCTCCCGGGCGGTGAGGGCGCACAGGCCGGCGACGACGGCGGCAGCGGCGGTCAGCAGGGCCACCGGCACCCAGCCGTTCGGGCCGTCACCGACGATCGCGGCCGCGATGAGCGGCGAGAAGCCGCCGAGGGCGAAGCCGATCTGCGTGCCGATCGCCGTGCCGGAGTACCGGACGCGGGTGTCGAACATCTCGCCGTAGAAGGAGGGCCAGATGCCGTTGGCCGCCGAGTAGGTGACGCCGGAGATGAGGATGCCGAACACGAAGACCAGGGCGACGTTCCCGTTCTGCACCGCCCACAGGAAGGGAAAGATCGCCACGGCCGAGCCCAGGGCGCCGAAGACGAACACCGGACGGCGGCCGATCCGGTCCGACAGCCGGGCCCACAGCACCAGCGTGCCCAGCGCGATGGCGTTGGCCACGACGATCATCCACAGCAGGGTCGACCGCTCCATGCCGATGGCGTCGCTGGTGCCCTGCGCCAGCGCCCAGGTGCCCACGATCGTGCTGACCACCGAGACCAGCGCGCACAGCACGACCCGCAGCACCGAGGCCCAGTGGTCGCGGAACAGGACGGCGACGGGCAGCTTGGCGACCTCGTGCTCCTCGCTGGCCCGCTCGAACTCGGGCGTCTCGGGCAGCGACCGGCGCACCCAGTAGCCGACGGCGACGACGGCCGCGGACAGGAAGAACGGGATCCGCCAGCCCCAGCTGAGGAACTGGTCCTCGGGCAGCAGCGCGAAGGGGATGAAGACCAGGTTGGCCAGGATCAGGCCGGCCTGCGTGCCGACGAGGGTGAAGCTGGTGAAGAACCCGCGCTTGCCCTCAGGCGAGTGCTCCAGCGTCATCGAGTTGGCGCCGGCCTGCTCACCGGCGGCCGACAGCCCCTGCAGGATCCGCATCAGGACCAGCAGGATCGGGGCGGCCACGCCGATCGCGCCGTACGAGGGCAGCGCGCCGATGAGGAAGGTCGAGGCGCCCATCAGCAGCAGGGTCAGCACGAGCATCTTCTTGCGGCCGACCTTGTCGCCGAAGTGGCCGATGACGACGGCGCCCAGCGGCCGGGCGACGTAGGCGACGCCGAAGGTGGCCAGCGACAGCAGGATCCCGGTGCTCGGGTTGCTCTCGGGGAAGAACACCTGCGGGAAGACCAGCCCGGCGGCCGCCCCGTAGATGAAGAAGTCGTAGTACTCGAGCATGCTGCCGACGAAGCTGGCGACGGCGGCCTTGCGGGGCGTGTGCTCGTGCGTGGTCCCACCGGGTGGTGTGGTCGTGCTCATGTCGGTCTCCTGAGGAGGCGCGGCGGCAGCGATCTCGTCGTGCCGGGGGGCGTCCGGGACGTACCCGGGATGGTCGGCGGTGCGGCGGTGCGGCGGTGCGGTGCTGCGGGCGGCGGCCGGGATCCCCGGCTCCCCGTGCCGCCCTGGGCCCTGGGTGCGGGGCCGGTGCGGTGCTCCCAGCGGCTTATGTACCAACTGGTTACGTACCAGATGGTGAGGTGACCGCCGTCACCGTGTCAAGCCGCCGGGGCCAGTTCGTCCGGCGGGGACGGGGAGGCGCAGGTCAGCGGCCGGTCAGCCAGTCCACGACGAGGTCGCCGAGCACCCGGCGCTGGTGGTCGCGGCGGGCCGGGTCGAGCATGTCGCGGCCGAAGATGGCGCCGAAGGTGTGCCGGTTGGCGGTGCGGAAGACGCAGTAGGCACTGATCACCTGGTGCACGTCGAGCGCGTCGACGTCGTCCCGGAACAGCCCGGCGTCCCAGCCCCGCTCGAGGATCCGGCCGAGGACGTCGAGGGCGGGGTTGGCCAGCGTGGAGAGCACCTCGGAGCGGGCGATGTGCTCGGCCCGGTGGATGTTCTCGATGCTCACCAGCCGGATGAAGTCCGGGTGCGCCTCGTGGTGGTCGAAGGTCAGGCCGGCGAGCTCCCGGATGGCCTCGACCGGGTCGAGGTGCTCCACGTCGAGCTGCTGCTCCACGCCGCGGATGCGGCTGTAGGCCTGCTCGAGGACGGCGACGTAGAGCTGCTCCTTGCCGCCGAAGTAGTAGTAGATCATCCGCTTGGTGGTGCTCAGCTTGTCGGCGATCTCGTTGATGCGGGCGCCGGCGTAGCCGCGGTCGGCGAACTCGGCCGTGGCGACGGCGAGGATCTCCGCCCGGGTCCGGTCGGCGTCCCGCGTGCGCTCGGGTGCGCTCCCCGGGCCGGGGAGGGGCTCGTCCTCCGAGTACTGCGCAGCCACTTCGGACCCCTCCCGCTCCGACGACCCGTCCCGTTCCCGGGAAGCGTAGAAGGACCCCCCTGCCCCCCACCGCTCGCAGGCTCGCGGCGGGACCCTGCAGGGGGGCCGTGGTGTGGATCACGGCGGGGGCTGGCGGGCGGCCGCCGGATGTGGTCCCCTGTAACAACTCACCAGTTGGTACATAGGCAGGAGACGGTCCATGACCTCCGGCGCGCGAAGCTTCCTGGTCGGTCTGGTCGGCAGCGGCATCGGCCCCTCGCTGACCCCTCCGCTGCACGAGCGGGAGGCCGACGAGCTCGGCATCCGCTACCTCTACCGGCGGCTGGACCTCGACGTCCTGCAGCGGCCGGCCACCGCCATCGGCGAGATCCTGGCCGCCGCCCGGCTGGCCGGCTACGACGGCCTCAACGTGACCCACCCCTGCAAGCAGCTGGTGCTGCCGCACCTCGACGAGCTCTCCCCCGACGCCGAGGCGCTGGGCGCGGTCAACACCGTCGTCCTCCGCGACGGCCGGGCGGTCGGGCACAACACCGACTGGTCCGGCTTCGCCCGCGCCTTCGACCGCGGGCTGCCCGAAGCCGCGCTGGACCGCGTGGTCCTGCTGGGCGCCGGCGGGGCGGGGGCGGCGGTCGCGCACGCCCTGCTCACCCTGGGCACCCGCCGGCTGACCGTGGTCGACGTCGACCCGCAGCGGGCCGTGGAGCTGGCCGGCGCCCTGCGCGAGCGGTTCGGCGACGCCCGCGCCACCGGCGGCAGCCTCGCCGGCCTCGAGGGAGCGCTGCGCGACGCGGACGGGCTGGTGCACGCCACCCCGACCGGCATGGCTGCCCACCCGGGCCTGCCGGTGGACGCCGGCCTGCTGCGCCACGAGCTGTGGGTGGCCGACATCGTCTACCGCCCGCTGGAGACCCAGCTGGTGCGCACCGCCCGGGACCTCGGCTGCCGGGTGCTCGACGGCGGCGGCATGGCCGTCTTCCAGGCCGTCGACGCGTTCCGGCTGTTCACCGGCGTCGAGCCCGACGCCGAGCGGATGCTCGCCCACTTCACCTCGCTGGTCTCCGGGCCCGATGTCCGCATCCCCTGAGCGCCCGCGGCGGGCCATCGCGACCGTCTGCCTCTCCGGCACGCTGGAGGACAAGCTCTCGGCGGCCGCGGCCGCGGGGTTCGACGGCGTCGAGGTCTTCGAGCCCGACCTGGTCGCCTCGCCGTGGTCGCCCGCGGAGCTGGCCGCGCGCTGCGCCGACCTGGGCCTGTCGATCGACCTGTACCAGCCCTTCCGGGACCTGGACTCCACCGACCCCGACCGCTTCGCCCGCAACCTGCGGCGGCTGGACCGCAAGCTCGACGTCATGACCGCGCTCGGCGTGGACACCGTGCTGGTCTGCTCCTCGGTCGCCCCGGACGCCGTCGCCGACCCCGACGTGCTCGCCGGGCAGCTGGCCGCCGCCGCTGCGCGCGCCGGCGAGCGCGGCGCGCGCATCGCCTACGAGGCCCTGGCCTGGGGCAGGCACGTGTCGACGTGGGAGGCGTCGTGGGACGCCGTCCGCCGGGCCGACTCCCCCGCCCTCGGGCTGTGCCTGGACAGCTTCCACGTCCTCTCCCGCGGCGGGGACCCGGCCGGCTTCCTCGACGTGCCCGGCGAGAAGCTGTTCTTCCTCCAGCTCGCCGACGCACCGCAGCTGCGGATGGACGTCCTGCAGTGGAGCCGCCACCACCGGCTCTTCCCCGGTCAGGGCGCGTTCGACCTGCCGGAGTTCCTCGGCTGCGTGCTCGCTGCCGGCTACACCGGGCCGCTGTCACTGGAGGTCTTCAACGACGTCTACCGGCAGGCCGACCCGGGCCGGACTGCGGTCGACGCCATGCGCTCGCTGCAGTGGCTGGAGGAGGCGCTCGCGCTGCGCTCCCCCGATGCCGGGCTGCCCTCCCCGCCGCCGGCGCCGGCGCTGTCGGGCTGGTCGTTCACCGAGCTCGCCGTCGACGGCGTCTCCGGGCCGCAGGTGGCGGCGGTGCTCGGCACGCTCGGGTTCACCCACACCGGGCAGCACCGCTCCAAGCCGGTCCAGCTGTGGGAGCAGGGGCAGGCGCGGGTGCTGCTCAACGCCTCCGTCGTCCGCCCGTCGGCCACCGGCGTCGCCTCCGTCGCGGCGCTCGGCCTGGAGAGCGCCGACCCCGGCCGCTCCGCGGCGCGGGCCGAGGCGATGAGCGCGCCGGTGCTGCCCCGCACGCGGGGGGCGGCGGAGGCCGAGCTGTCCGCGGTCGCCGCGCCCGACGGCACGCAGGTGTTCTTCACCCGCACCGGACCCGACGGCTGGCCGGCCGACTTCCTGCCCACCGGCGCGACCGCCGGCCCCGGCGCCGGCCTGACCCGCGTCGACCACGTCGGGCTCACCCAGCCCTTCGACGCGTTCGACGAGGCCGGGCTGTTCTACCGGGCGGTGCTCGGGCTGGAGCCGCAGGAGGTGACCGAGTTGGCCGCGCCCTTCGGCCTGGTGCGCACCCGGGCGGTCACCGGGCCGGACCGGGCGGTGCGGCTGGCGCTGTCGGTCTCGGCGCTGCGGCGCGGCGGGTGGGCGCCCGGCGTCCCGGAGCCGCAGTACGTCGCCTTCGCCACCGACGACATCGTCGCCACCGCGCGGGCGCTGCGGGCGGCCGGCGCGCCGCTGCTGCCGGTGCCGGCCAACTACGCCGACGACCTCGAGGCGCGGCTCGACCTGCCCGGCGACCTGCTGGAGCCGGTCCGCGAGCACGGCCTGTTCTACGAGGAGGACGCGCACGGCGGGTACCTGCACCTGGCCACCCAGGTCCTCGGCGACCGGGTGTTCGTCGAGGTGGTGCAGCGGCTGGGCGGCTACGACGGCTACGGCAGCGCCGACGCGCCGGTCCGGATGGCGGCGCACCGCCGGCTGCGGCAGGCCGCCGTCCTCCCTCGGTAGCGGGCGCGGCACCCCACTACCGGCGGCGGGTCTCCGGGAACAGCAGGTCGACGAAGCGCTGCCCGGTCGGCTGCGGCTCGTGGTTGGCCAGCCCGGGGCGCTCGTTGGCCTCGATGAACACGTGCTCGGGCCCGTCGAGGTCCGGCACCATGAAGTCCAGGCCCGTGACCGGGATGCCGATGGCCCGGCTGGCCCGGACGGCGGCCTGCGCGATCTCCGGGTGCAGCCGCGCGGTCACGTCCTCGATCGTCCCGCCGGTGTGCAGGTTCGCCGTCCGGCGCACGCGGATCCGCTCCCCCGCGGGCGGGACGTCGTCCATCGCGTACCCGGCGGCGGCCACCACCTCGGCGGTGACCTCGTCGAGCGGGATCCGCGACTCGCCCCCGGTGGCCCGCTCCCGCCGGCGACTGGTCTCGCGGACGAGCGTGGTGACGTCGTGCCGCCCGTCCCCCACGACCTCGGCCGGACGGCGGACGGCGGCGGCCACCACCTCGTGGTCGATGACGACCACCCGCAGGTCCTCCCCCGGCACGCACTCCTCGACGAGCACGTCGGGGCAGTGCCGCAGGGCCAGGTCGACCGCCCGCTGCAGCCCCGCCCGGTCGGTGACCCCGACGGTGATGCCCTTGCCCTGCTCGCCGCGCGCCGGTTTGACGACCACGTCGCCGACCTCGCCGAGCAGCGCGAGCGCGGTGGTCAGGTCCCCTCCGGTCACCTCGGCGCCGCGGGGCACCCGGACGCCGGCGCCCTGCAGGATCCGGCGGGTCACCCGCTTGTCGTCGCAGCGGCTCATCGCCACCGCCGTCGTCAGCTCCGACAGGGACTCGCGGGTCAGCAGGCTGCGCCCCCCGAGGGACAGCCGAATCTCGCCGAAGGCGGCGTCGGTGACCTCCACGCGGATGCCGCGGCGCAGTGCCTCGTCGGCCACGATGCGGGCGTAGGGGTTGAGGTCGTCGAGGCCGGGCGGACCGGCCACGAACAGCGGCGCGTTGATCGAGTTCTTCCGCTTGACGGCGACCGCCGACACCTGCCGGAACCCGAGCTTGCGGTAGAGCGCGATGGCCCCGTCGTTGTCGTGCAGGACCGACAGGTCCAGGTAGGCCCGGCCGCGGGCGAGGTGGCGCTCGGCGAGCACCCGCACCAGCGCCTCACCCGTCCCCGGTGGCGCGTTGCGCGGGTCCACCGCCAGGCACCACAGGCTGCTGCCGCCCTCCGGGTCGCCGAAGGCCAGGACGTGGTCCACCCCCGTCACCGTCCCGATCACCTGCCCGGTCCGGCGGTCCTCGGCGACCAGGTGGGTGATCGTGCGGCCGTGCAGGTTCCGCCACGTCGTCGCCCGGTCGCCGGTGACCATGCCGGCGGTGCGGTGGATCCGCTCCATCTCGGTGACGTCGCCGGGGCAGGTCACCGTGCGGACGAACACCGCGTCGATGAGGTCACGGCGGGGGCGGTAGCGGTGCAGGTCCAGCCGGAGCGTGTAGCTCGGGTCCACGAACAGCTCGTCCGGGGCCAGCCCGACGAGCACCTGCGGGTCCCGCGGGTAGAGGCAGATGTCCCGGCGACCGGGGCTCTCGTGCCGCAGCACGTCGACGATGCCGTGCAGGTCGGCGAACGTCTGGCCGAACACCAGCCGCCCCCAGCCCAGGTCGAGGGCGACGCCCGGGTGCATGCCGCGCAGCTGGTGTTCCGACGGCGGTCGCCAGGGGTGGCCGGTGAGTGGCGCCTGGGCCACGCCGGACGGACGGCGGCGCACCTCGGAGCGCGTCACCACGGGACACGCCCGGGGGCCGGGAGGGGCAGGTCGGGGACCCGCGTGCTGACGCGCATGGGGAGCCATCCCTGGGGAGACGGGTCCGCACCCTCGGGACGCGGACCGCCGGATGCGCCGCGCGGCGTTCCCGCGCGAGCAGTCCTCCGGGTCCACGGCGAGTTTCTGCACCGGGCCGGGCCGAGGTGGCCTGCCCCGGCCGGCCTCCTCCGAAACGCGCCCGTAACAGAAGGGGCCCCGCCCGGGTGTCGCCGACGCCGGGGTGGGGCCATGATGGGGGCGCCCGCAGCCCGCTGGGCTCATCGCCGCGGCCGGCGGCCTCCTGCAGGGACGCATCCATGAGCTCTCGCCCTCGCACCTCCCCTCCGGGATCGACCCCGTGACCGCCATCGCGCCGCGGCCGATCGTCAGCCGCCCGAGCGCCATGCCGCAGGCGGCCAGGGGCTCCCGGCTGTCGAACCTGCTGCGCACCACCGACCACAAGACGATCGGCCTGATGTACCTGGTCACCGCGTTCGTGTGGTTCTTCATCGGCGGGCTGATGGCCATGCTCATGCGCGCAGAGCTGGGCCGGCCGGGGCTGCAGTTCCTCTCGCCCGAGCAGTACAACCAGCTGCTCACCATGCACGGCACGGTGATGCTGCTGTTCTTCGCGACGCCGCTGTTCTTCGCCTTCGGCAACCTGATCATGCCGCTGCAGATCGGCGCGCCCGACGTCGCGTTCCCGCGGCTGAACGCCTTCTCCTACT
This sequence comes from Geodermatophilus sp. SYSU D00708, assembly GCF_054050115.1. Classification (NCBI taxonomy): domain Bacteria; kingdom Bacillati; phylum Actinomycetota; class Actinomycetes; order Geodermatophilales; family Geodermatophilaceae; genus Geodermatophilus; species Geodermatophilus sp. SYSU D00708. The sequence continues at coordinate 72,466 of NZ_JBJGYS010000008.1, forward strand.
GGCTGTTCCTCTTCGGCAGCACGATCGCCGTCGCAGGCTTCGGCACCCCGGGTGGGGCCGCCGACTTCGGGTGGTACGCGTACACGCCGCTGTCCGACGTCGCCCACTCGCCCGGCGCCGGGGCGAACCTGTGGATCGCCGGCCTGGCCGTCTCCGGCCTGGGCACCATCCTCGGTGGCGTCAACTTCATGACGACGATCGTGTGCCTGCGGGCACCGGGCATGACGCTGTTCAGGATGCCGATCTTCACCTGGAACACGCTGGTGACGAGCATCCTCGTGATCTTCGCCTTCCCCATCCTCACCGCGGCCCTGTTCGCCCTGCTGGCCGACCGGCAGCTCGGCGCGCTGGTGTACTCGGAGGAGAACGGGGGGCCGATGCTGTGGCAGCACCTGTTCTGGTTCTTCGGGCACCCCGAGGTCTACATCATCGCGCTGCCGTTCTTCGGCATCGTCACCGAGATCATCCCGGTGTTCTCCCGCAAGCCGCTGTTCGGCTACAAGGGCATGGTCTTCGCGACGCTGGCCATCGGTGGCCTGTCACTGACGGTGTGGGCGCACCACATGTACGCCACCGGCGCGGTGCTGCTGCCCTTCTTCGCCTTCCTGACCTACCTGATCGCCGTGCCGACCGGCATCAAGTTCTTCAACTGGATCGGCACCATGTGGCGCGGCCAACTGACCTTCGAGACGCCGATGCTGTGGTCGATCGGCTTCCTGGTCACCTTCCTGCTCGGTGGGCTGACCGGCGTGCTGCTGGCCTCCCCGCCGCTGGACTGGCACCTCAACGACAGCTACTTCGTCGTCGCCCACTTCCACTACGTCGTGTTCGGCACCGTGGTCTTCGCCGCCAACGCCGGCGTCGCCTTCTGGTTCCCCAAGATGTGCGGCCGGATGCTCGACGAGCGCCTCGGGAAGCTGCAGTTCTGGATGACCTTCATCGGCTTCCACGGCACCTTCCTCGTCCAGCACTGGCTGGGCAACGAGGGCATGCCGCGCCGGTACGTCAACTACCTGCCCACCGACGGGTTCACCACGCTGAACACGGTCTCCACGATCTTCTCGTTCGTCCTCGGCGCCTCGGTCATCCCGTTCGTCTACAACGTGGTGAAGTCGTGGCGGCACGGGCCGCTGGCGTTGCGCGACGACCCCTGGGGCCACGGCAACTCCCTGGAGTGGGCGACCTCCTCGCCCCCGCCGCGACACAACTTCACCGAGATCCCGAGGATCCGCTCCGAACGGCCGGCGTTCGAGGCGCACTACCCGCACCTGGTCGACCGCCTGGAGCGGGAGAAGCACGTCGGCGGCCGGCACGAGCCCTACGCCGGTGTCAGCGACGTCGGCCTCACCGCCGGCGAGCGCCAGGGTTCCCGCGACCCCGACCCGACCTGAGCCGGCGCCGTGGCCTCGGCACGGAGGGCGGGGCGTCCCGCATCCGGACCGGCTCCCCCCGTGTCCGGGGCGGGGTTCCGCGCGTGCGGGGCTGGGTTCCCCTCGTCCGGGGCGGACCGCCCCCGGACGGAGCGGGAGGCCCTGGCCGACATCAACGACGCGCTGGAGCGCGACGCCCCGGACCTCGCCCGGTCCTTCGGCACCCTCGCCACGCCGCGCCCCGGACGGTGGCTCGCCGGGCTGGCGGTCTGCGCCGTGGTGGCGGGTGCGGCGTTCGCGGTCCTCGGCGTCCGGGCCGTCGGGGTGGTGGCGCTGCTCCTCGTGCTCGGCGGCCCGGTCGTCGTGTGCCTGGGGCTCCCCGACGGCGGGGAGCCGACAGCCGGGCCGCGCGGCGGAACCGACCGGGGCCGTCAGCCCCGCAGGTGGGTGTCGAGGAAGCGCAGCATGCGGGCCCAGGCGTCCTCGGCCGACGGATGGTGGTAGCCGAAACCCGCGATCCGCTCGAGGACGGCGAACGGGCCCACGTTGTGCCGGTTGAGGAACGAGTGCCCGGCGTCGGGGTACTCGTGGACGTCGTGCGGGACGCCGTGCCGGGTGAGGACCCCCTCGAGTCGCTCGGCCGCCCCGCGCAGCGCCCGGTCACGCCGGCCGAAGCTGGCCACGACCGGGCAGGCACCGCCGAGCACCTCCTCGGCGTCCTTCGGCAGCAGCCCGTAGTTGGGTGCTGAGACGTCGAAGCCGCGGGTGGCGGCCAGCAGCGCGAACCCGCCGCCCATGCAGAAGCCGACGATCCCCACCCGGTCGGTGCAGTCGGGCCGGTCGGCCAGCCACCGGCGGGTCGTCTCCAGGTCGCCGAAGGCCGGGCCGTCCTGCCGGAGCAGGTCGCCGAACGTGCGCTTGAGACAGCGCAGCCCGCCGGCGGTGAACAGGTCCGGGGCGACGGCGAGGTACCCGGCGGCGGCGAGCCGGTCGGTGTGCGCCCGGACGTCGTCGGTGAGCCCGAACGCCTCGTGCACGACCACGACCCCGGGCCACGGAGCGTCCCCGACCGGCGGCACGGCCAGGTGGGCGCGCAGGTGCGGGGCGCTGACCGCGCCGGGGATCGTCGTCTCGGGCACCCTGGATCTCCCTCCGCCGGGGAACGGACGCTACCGACCCGACCGGGTCCCGGCAGGTCGCAGAGGAGGACCCGTGCGCACGGTCCGATCCCGTCCGTGGACGCGCGCGGCGACCCTGGCCACCCGGGCGCTCCGGCTCGTCCCGGTGCTGGTCGGGGCGCGGCAGCGCGAGTACCGGCGGCTGCTGGCCCAGGCCCGCCACCGGCCAGGATGGTGGAACCGCAGGCTGCAACCGCGCGCCGGGTGCTGAGCCGCGGGCGCGCGCGGGGGGCTTCCCTCGGCTGGCCGACGGCGGGAAGGTCGGGTTCCCGCGCCGCCACCGGAGGACCGACCATGAGCTCAGCGACGGGCACCACCGACCCCACCTTCTACCGCAGCGCGGCCGAGGCCATCGCCGCGCCGACCGAACAGCTCGCGTACGTGGTCGCCTTCGACCGGGCCGGCCAGAAGCCGGACGCACTCACCGTCGTCGACACCGACGCGGACTCCCCCACCTACGGGCAGATCGTCGGCTGGGCCGACCTGCCCACCGTGGGCGACGAGCTGCACCACTTCGGCTGGAACGCCTGCTCCAGCGCGCTCAAGCACGAGGGCCACGACATGGGCCACGACGGGCTGCAGCGGCGCTACCTGCTGCTGCCGGGGCTGCGCAGCTCGAACATCCACGTCTTCGACACCCGGCCCGACCCGCGCCGGCCCACGCTGCACAAGACGATCGAGGCCAAGGAGCTGGCGGATAAGGCCGGCTACTCCCGGCCGCACACGCTGCACTGCGGGCCGGACGGCGTCTTCCTCACCTGCCTGGGCGGCGCGAGCGACGGCGACGGGCCGGGGGGCATCGCCCTGCTGGACCACTCGACCTTCGACGTCCTGCGGGCGTGGGAGACCGATCGCGGGCCGCAGTACCTGGCCTACGACGCCTGGTGGCACCTCAACCAGAACACGCTGGTCTCCAGCGAGTGGGGCACGCCGAACATGGTCGAGGACGGGCTGGTGCCCGAGCTGCTGCTGGGCGGCAAGTACGGGCACCAGCTGCACTTCTGGGACCTCGCCGAGGGCCGGCACGTGCAGACGGTCGACCTCGGCGCCGAGCAGCAGATGGTGCTGGAGCTGCGGCCCTCGCACGACCCCGAGGCGACCTGGGGGTTCGTCGGCGTCGTCGTGTCGACGGCGGACCTGTCGGCGTCGGTGTGGCGCTGGTTCCGCGACGGCGACGAGTGGAAGGCCGAGAAGGTCATCACCATCCCGGCCGAGCCGGCCGACCCCGAGGACCTGCCGCCGGCGCTCAAGCCGTTCTCCGCGGTGCCGCCGCTGGTCACCGACATCGACCTGTCGGTCGACGACCGGATGCTGTACGTCTCGTGCTGGGGCACCGGGGAGCTCAAGCAGTACGACGTCTCCGACCCGGCCGCGCCCCGCGAGGTCGGCTCCATCCACCTCGGGGGCGTCGTCCGCAAGACGCCGCACCCGGCCGCACCGGAGAAGGCGCTGGCCGGTGGCCCGCAGATGGTGGAGATCAGCCGCGACGGCCGGCGGATCTACCTCACCAACTCCCTCTACGGCGCCTGGGACGACCAGTTCTTCCCGGCCGGCGTCGGGTCGTGGATGGCGAAGATCGACGCCGACCCGCAGTCGGGTGGGATGACCCTCGACGAGCGGTTCTTCCCGCACGGCGAGGACTGGCGGGGTCTGCGGCCGCACCAGGTGAGGCTGCAGGGGGGCGACGCCTCCTCCGACTCCTACTGCTACCGCTGACCCACCGGACGGCCACCGCCCTGCTGCTGCCGCCGGTTCAGTAGGGCGGTGGTGTGGTGACCGCGGTCAGGCCGGTGGGGGTGGTGACGGTGAGCGTGCCGTCGGGGGCGAGGGTGTGTCGCCAGCCGGGGGCCTGGTGTTTGCCGCGGTGGTCGGGGGTGCAGTAGCCGGCGAGGTTGGCCGCGGACGTCGGTCCGTCCGGATGGGGCCGGTTGTGGTCGAGTTCGCCGCCGGCCGGCACCCGGCGGCGACAGCCGGGAAAGCGGCAGCGGCGGTCGCGGGCGCGGACGAAGCGGTCGAGCGCGGCGTCGGGCCGGTAGCCGGCGGCGGGACCGGGCGCACCGAGGCCGGGCCGGGCGGTGAGGTCGTGGTCGCAGCGGTCGGGCCGGCGGCGGCAGGCGGGGCGGCCGCAGTGCGCGGCGCGGCGCAGCCCGGGCAGGTCGGTGAGCGCGGTCAGGGCGCCGGTGAGCGCGTCGGTCAGAGCCAGGCGGGGCCGGTCGGCCAGCCCGCCGCCGGCGGTGGCGGCCAGCAGCGCGGCCAGCTCCTCACGCTGGGCGTCGCTCGCGGCGGCGAGTGCGGCCAGGCTGTCGGGCGCGGCGGTGAGCCGGCCGGCCGGGCTGGTGTGCCAGACGGCCTCGTCGGCGGCGTCGGCCGCTTCGGCGGTGCGCAGCAGCCGCCGGGCGTGGCCCAGCGCGAGCGTGGCGGCGTGCACGGCCGCGGCGGCGTCATCGACCGCCCGGTCCGCGCCCGCCCACCAGCCGCTGGGCGGTGGCGGCTGGTCGCGGTCGGCCGGCGGATCGGGATCGGCCAGCGCCTCTGCGTCGAGACCGGAGTCGGCGCTGTCGAGGTCACCCGGATCGGCGCCGGGCCGGCCCTCGGGTGGGGCGGAGTCGGCGCTGTCGAGGTCGCCCGGGCCGGTGACGGGCCGGCCCGCGGGCCGGGCCTCGGGCAGGTCGGTGGACCAGGCATCCGGTGGGCGTTCGGGTTCGCCGTCGAGCTCGCCGGCGAGCACCCGGCGTTCCATCTCCGCCCACCAGCGCGCCAGCTCGGCCTGCTCGACCTCCTCCCACGGCCGGTCGTCGGCAGCGGACGCGGCGGGCTCCGGGGTGGCCGCCGTCGGCGGTTGCCCGTCGACGGCCGCGAGATCGTGGCCGGTGAGGCCGCGCAGCAGGTGGCGGACCATCTCGGCCGGCACCACGTGCCCGTCGACCTCGCCGGGCGCGTCCCCGCCGAGCAGCGTGGCCACGGAGGCCACCACGGTCAGCAGCACCTGCACCGGCGGCAGATCGCCCTCGCCGGGGCGCAGCACCAGATCCAGCAGGCAGTCGACCATCTTCTGCCCGCGGGTGCGCTCATCCCCGGGTTCGGCGCCCAGGGCGTCGGCGCAGGCCCCCAGCGCCCGGTGCAGCGCCTGCGCCTCGGGCATGGTGCACACCACGGTCAGCGCGGCCATGCCCACGGTCCGCTCCGGGCTCAGGCTGATGCCCCGCTGCCGCAGCGCGCGGGCGAGGTCCTGGGCGGCGTCGCGGGCGTTGTGCCGGGCGACCACGCGGCGCACCCGATCCCCCAGCTGCGCGGGGGTGGTGACCCGGTGCCGGGTGTGCACCCAGGCAATCAGCTCGTCCAGGATGCGGGCGCGCAGCGCCGCGTCGCTGATCGGCGCGACGTGCTCGAGCAGGCACCACAGGTGCCCGACGTGCAGCACACCCGCCTCCAGTGCGGCCAGCGCCTCCGGCAGCCGGTGCACCAGGGTCAACGAGCGCTCCAGCTCGGCCTCGGCCTTCGGGGCGCTGAGGTTCAACGCGATCGCCAGCTCCGGCGCCGCCCACTCACTGACCGCCCGCAGCACCTCGGACCGCGCCGCCCACCGCTCGGCGCTCATCGCCCCTGGCTCGCCCTGCGCCCGGTCGACCGAGGAGGGCCGGGTCGCGGCGAACGCCGCCACCGCCCGCGCCCGCAGCGCGGTCTGCCGGGCGATCTCCCGATCCGCGGCCTGCACCGCACCCAGCGGCCCCGACGCCCAGCCCACCGCCGGCGGCGCAGCGGAGAGCGGCGGGTGTTCCGCCTCCGCTGTCGTCTCCACCGTCACGCATTCGATCATATGTTCGAATGGACAGTCGGCGCAAGGGCTGTGGACGGCGAAAGGCCAGGTCAAACTGCTGACCACGTCCGGACGCCCGAGCCCCCGTGCTCAGCCGGTGAAGGCGCCGGTCTCGGCCAGCCGCGCCGGGGTCACCGTCTTGAGGCGCGCCACGGCGTCGGCCAGCGGGACCAGCTCGATCTCGGTGCCGCGCAGCGCCACCATCTGACCGTGCCGGCCCTCGTGCGCGGCGATCGTCGCGTGCAGGCCGAAGCGCGTGGCCAGCACCCGGTCGAACGACGTCGGGGTGCCCCCGCGCTGCACGTGGCCGAGCACGGTCGTGCGCACCTCCTTGCCGGTGCGCCGCTCGAGCTCGTCGCCGAGCTGCTGGGCCACGCCGGTGAACCGCCTGTGGCCGTACTCGTCGACGCCGCCGTCCCGGACCAGCATCGTGCCGGGGATCGGCGAGGCGCCCTCCGCGACGACCCCGATGACGTGCGTGTCGCCGCGGGCGAACCGGTCCTCGACGATCTTGGCCACCTCGGCGACGTCGAAGGGCTCCTCGGGCACCAGCGTGACGTGCGCACCCGACGCCAGCCCCGCGTGCAGCGCGATCCAGCCGGCGTGCCGCCCCATGACCTCGACCAGCAGCACCCGCTGGTGGGACTCGGCGGTGGTGTGCAGCCGGTCGATGAGGTCGGTGGCGATGCTGACCGCGGTGTCGAACCCGAAGGTCAGGTCGGTGCAGTCGATGTCGTTGTCGATCGTCTTCGGGATGCCGACGACCGGGACTCCCGCCTGCGAGAGCAGGTGTGCCGCGGTGAGGGTCCCCTCGCCGCCGATCGGGATGAGCACGTCGACCCCGTGCGCGGCCAGCACGGCCTTCATCTGCGGCAGGCCGGAGTGCAGCTTCTCCGGGGCGACGCGCGCCGAGCCCAGCGTCGTCCCGCCGCGGGTGAGCAGGCCGTCGACGGCGGCGACGTCCAGCGGCGTCGTCCGGTCCTCCAGCAGCCCGCGCCAGCCGTCGCGGAACCCGACCACCTCGCTGTCGTAGTGGGCCGTCGCCGTGCGGACGACGGAGCGGATGACGGCGTTCAGGCCGGGGCAGTCGCCCCCGCCGGTCAGGATCCCGATGCGCACCGGCGAGCTCCTCGTGTCGTGGGCCGGGTCGTCGCCGACGATACGTCATGACGACATGACGACACGCCGACACGTGTCAATTCTGTGTGTCGATCGGCGTGCTGCTCCCGCCCGCCCACACGTCCAGCCCCGCGCGCCCCGGCTGTCTGCCCAGCCACAGCAGGACCGCCGCCTGGGCACGGACGGCGACGTCGGTACAGGCGCGGCTCCTTCCGAGGGCCACCGGCACCGGCGGCGCCTCGGCGAGGCTCACGCCGGGAGGCCGACGGTCCCGGGCGGCTGGGGCAGCTCGGCGGTCGACGCCGGGTCCGGCGCACCGGCCGCACCGGCCGCACCGGCCGCACCGGCCGCAGGCTGCGGGGACGGCGGCGCTGCCTCGGCGGGCGCCGGCGCGGACTGCCCGGCGGGCGGGGTGGGGGCCGGCTCCCAGCGGGAACCGCTCTGGGCGTGGTCGGGGTGGGTCACGGTCTCCTCCGGTGTCGGGATGAGTGCCCACCGTGACCGGCTCGCCTGTTCCGAGCCCGTGCGGGTCCTGCGTGTTCGCTGGACGGCTCAGCCGACCTCGGTGACCCCCGCGGCGTGCCGGCGGGCCAGTTCGCGGTAGATCCCGGGGTTGCCGTCGACCCAGCGCGCGGCGCTGGCCGACAGCGGTCCCCGCACCAGGGCCGGCGCACCGAGGGCCACGACCTCGTCGGGGACCTCCATCCCGGGCGGCACCAGGCTATGCGCGCCGACGAGGGCCCGGCGGCCGATCCGCGCGCCGTCCTGGACCGTCGCGCCGTTGCCGATCAGCGCCTCGGCCCCGATCACGGCGCCGTGGACGACGCACATGTGGCCGACCGTGGCGCCGGGACCGACCTCGGTCTCCGGGTCGGTGCCCCCGTGCAGCACCGAGTTGTCCTGCACGTTGGCCCCGGCCCGGACCACGATCCGGCCGAAGTCGGCGCGCAGCACGACGCCGTACCAGACCGACGCCCCGGCCTCGACCACGACGTCGCCGACCAGCGTCGCGGTCGGCGCGACCCACGCCTCCGGGTGGACCTGCGGGCTGCGGCCTTCGAAGGAGAACAGCGGCACGCGGGGCAGCCTAGGCCGGGCACCTCCGGGCCGCTGACCAGGCTCGTTGCGATCGGATGACGCTCCGAACCACACGCGGCCGGGTGTGGCCCGGCCCCGGCGCGGGACGGCAGGGTCGCGGGCGTGACGTCGTGGGTGTGGGTCCAGTCCGTGCACAACCTCCACTGCCCCCGCTGCGGGACGCGGCTGGTGCAGCGGGCCGGGCGGTACGACCTGCCGCACCGGACGGCGCCGGTCTACGTCGGCGACGTGGAGACCCTCACCTGCCGGTCGGGGCACGCGCTGCCGGACCGGAGGGTCCTCTACGCGTACCGGGAGCGCCGCGGGCTGCCGCGGCAGACGCGGGTCCGGGAGGTCGCCCCGCCGCAGTGAGGCCGCCGGTCAGGCGCGCCCCGTCACGAACCCCAGGGGTCCTCGAGCACGAACATCGGCGTCAGGCCGGTCAGCTCCAGCACCTGGCAGAACCGCGGCCTGGCGCAGCGGAGGACTGCCGGCCGCCCCGCGCCGGCCGCCTGCCGGGCCCAGCGCACCAGCATCGCCAGGCCGGAGGAGTCGATGTAGCCGAGTCGGTCGACGCAGACCGCCACGACCTCCCCGATCCGGACGCCGTCGGCGTGCATCTGCGACACCAGCGGTGCGTCGACGTCGCCGCACAGGTACAGGACGGGGCCGCCGTCCTCGTGCACCACCTCGAAGGAGCCGCTGGGCGGCTCGTGCGCATCCCCCCGCAGGACTCCCACGCCGCACACTGTGGCGTCCCGCCGGTTCCCGGGCAAGGCCTTGAGAACTGCAGCGTTCCGCAAGCAGTCCGGCGGTGCCCCGGGCGCCGTCCGCAACGCCGGCGGAGGGGTGCGGCCGGTCACGGCGGGGCCGTGCCGCGGTAGCCGGGCGCGCGGCCGGCGGGGCGGGGCTCCCCGGCCGACAGCAGCGGCAGCACCCGCCGAGGCACCAGTTCGGACAGGGCGACGACGCTGGTCGAGCGCACCACCGACGGCGAGCGCCCCAGCCGCACCAGGGTGTCCTGCAGTGCGCCGTGCGACTCGGCGGCGACCCGGCACAGCACGTCGCCGGAGCCGGTGGTGGCGTGCGCCTCCAGCACGCCGGGGATCGCGCGCAGGTCGGCGGTGACCTCCTCCAGCGCTCCCTGGGCGATCTCCAGCGTCACGAACGCCTGGACGCCGTAGCCGGCGGCGGCCAGGTCGACGTCCGGGCCGTAGCCGGTGACCACCCCCGACTCCTCCAGCCGGCGCAGCCGCGCCTGCACCGTCGCCCGCGCCACGCCCAGCCGGCGGGACAGCTCCAGCACCCCGGCGCGGGGTTGCTCGGTGAGGGCGGTCAGCACCGCCAGGTCGAGCGCGTCGAGCCGCTGCTCCACCGCCACCTCCCGCATGAGCAGAACGGACAGCTCATCGCCCGTCCTGGCCGCCGAGCTGGCCGGATCGACCAGTCCGATCGAGACATCTTGCCCACTCCGGGGCGCGGAGGTGAGCTGGACCACCACCGGAGGAGCCACGGGAGCGCGCCATGAGCCTCGAGCACACGCTGACCGACGACGAGAAGCTCGCGAGCCTGACCCTGGAGGAGCTGCGCCAGCTGGTCGGGCTGGTCGAGCACGACCCGGCCACCGACCCGTTCCCGGTCAGCGGCTGGGACGCACTGGTCTGGGTCGTCGGCAACGCCACCCAGACCGCGCACTTCTTCCAGTCCGCGTTCGGCATGGACCTGGTGGCCTACTCCGGGCCGGAGACCGGCAACCGGGAGTCGCGCAGCTACGTGCTGACCTCGGGCGCCGCCCGGTTCGTCGTCCAGGGGGCCTACGACCCGACCAGCCCGCTGGCCGACCACCACCGCCGCCACGGCGACGGCATCGTCGACATCGCCCTCGCCGTCCCGGACGTCGACCGGTGCGTCGCACACGCCGCCGCCCAGGGCGCCACCGTGCTGGAGCCGCCGCATGACGTCACCGACGAGCACGGCACGGTCCGGCTGGCCGCGATCGCCGCGTACGGCGACACCCGGCACACCCTGGTCGACCGCTCGCGCTACGCCGGCCCGTACCTCCCCGGCCACGTCGCCCGGACGTCGTCGTTCGTCCGGCGGCCGGGCGCCCCGAAGCGGCTGTTCCAGGCGATCGACCACGTGGTGGGCAACGTGGAGCTCGGCGCCATGGACCGCTGGGTGGACTTCTACAACCGGGTGATGGGCTTCACCAACATGGCCGAGTTCGTCGGCGAGGACATCGCCACGGACTACTCCGCGCTGATGAGCAAGGTCGTCGCCAACGGCAACCACCGGGTGAAGTTCCCGCTCAACGAGCCCGCCCCGGGCAAGAAGCGCTCGCAGATCGACGAGTACCTGGACTACTACGGCGGCCCGGGCGCGCAGCACGTGGCGCTGGCGACCAACGACATCCTGGCCACCGTCGACGCCATGGCCGCCGAGGGCGTGGAGTTCCTCGCCACCCCGGACTCCTACTACGAGGACCCCGAGCTGCGCGCCCGTATCGGCGAGGTGCGGGTGCCGGTCGAGGAGCTGCAGCGGCGCGGGGTCCTGGTCGACCGCGACGAGGACGGCTACCTGCTGCAGATCTTCACGAAACCGACCGGCGACCGGCCCACGGTCTTCTTCGAGCTGATCGAGCGGCACGGCTCGCTGGGCTTCGGCAAGGGCAACTTCAAGGCGCTGTTCGAGGCGATCGAGCGCGAGCAGGCCCGCCGCGGCAACTTCTGACGCCTCCATCGGACCGCCCCGCCCCACCGCGCCGGATCATGGGGTTGTCGCGGGAGGCGTGGGAGGGATGGCTCAGTGGCCGCGGAAGGCCTCCTCGAGCCACCACGACGGCTCGTCGGCCAGCACCTTCGCGTCGAGGAACAGCGGCGCGGTCCGCGGCCCCGCCAGCCACCGGGCCACCGCGGCGAGGTCCTCGACGGCGCGCACGGTGACCGCCTCGAAGCCGTGCCCGCGGGCGATCGCGGCCAGGTCGGCGTCGGGGAAGCGCACCGTGTCCAGCGGGTGCCCCTCCGGCCCGAAGTGGTGCACCTCCGCGCCGTAGGCCGCGTCGTCGTAGACCACGACCACCATGGGCAGCCCCAGCCGCACGACGGTCTCCAGCTCCGCGGCGCCCATCAGCGCGCCGCCGTCGCCCAGCGCGGCCACCGGCAGCCGGTCGGGGCGGGCCAGCGCTGCGCCGATCGCCGTCGCCAGCCCCAGCCCGACGGACTGGAACGCCTGGGTGAAGCAGGAGCCGAACTCGTCGGGGACGTCGAGGAACATGCTCGGGTACCCCATGAAGTTGCCCGAGTCGACGGCGACCACCCGCTCGGCGGGCAGCAGGTCGTCCAGGGCGATCGTGAGGGTCCGCGGGTCGATCCGGCCCGACCGCTCCCCCGGGGTGAACGGGACGTCCCGCCAGCGGACCCGCTCGGCGATCGCCGCCCGCACCGCGGGCGTGCGGTAACCGGTCGCCGCGCCGGCGCCGAGTGCGGCCACCGCCGCCTCCGCCGTCGCCCGCACGTCGCCGGCCACGCCGAAGGTGAGGTCCCGGTGGACGCCGAGCGCCGCCGGGTCGTCGTCCACCTGGACCACCACGGCGTCGTCGGCGATCAGCCGGCCGTGCCGCATCGTCCACATGTTGAGCGCGCAGCCCCAGCCGACGACCAGGTCGGCACCGGTGATCAGCTCGGCGGCCAGCGGCGAGGCGAAGCCGCCCGAGACGTCCAGCGACCACGGGTCGCCGCGGAAGAGCCCCTTGGCGACGGCGGAGGTGGCCAGCAGTGCCCCGGACCGCTCGGCCAGCGCCTGCAGCGCCGCCCGGCAGCCGGGGCCGCGCGCGCCGCGGCCGGCCACGAACACCGGCCGCCGGGCGTGCTCGAGGGCGTGCACCAGCCGCTCCACGTGCTCCGGCGTCACCAGCGGTGCCGGCGCGGGCGGCAGCGGTGGCGGCCCGGCTGGCACGGGCAGGACGTCGACCTGCACGTCCAGCGGCAGGTTGAGCAGCACCGTCCGCCGGCCGTGCACCGCGGTGCCGACCGCGGCGGCGACCTGGTCGAGCGCGTCGCCGGCCGAGGTGACCCGCATCGGCACCGCGCCCACCGCCGTGGCCAGGGCGACCTGGTCGACGGCGAAGTTCGACCGCGGCGAGGTCGCCTCGGCGGCCAGGACCACCAGCGGCGTCCGGCTCTTGGCCGCCTCGGTGATCCCGGTCAGGGCGTTGGTGAGCCCGCAGCCCTGGTGCACGCTGAGCGCCGCCGGCCGGCCGGTCATCCGGGCGTGCGCGTCGGCCATCGTCGCCGCGCCGCCCTCGTGCCGGGCGGCGACGTAGCGGGCGCCGGCGGCGACCATGGCGTTGGTGACGGCGAAGTTGCCCGAGCCGACGACGCCGAACACCGCGTCGACCCCGCAGCCGACCAGCGCGGCGCCGACGGCCTCGGCGACCGTGGTGCGGGTCATCCCCGCTCGACCAGGGCGACCACCCGGGCCGGCGAGCCGGAGCCGGACACGATCGGCAGCGGCGCCGCCACGAGCACCGCGCCGGTGGGCGGCAGGGCGGCCAGGTTCTGCAGCTGGGTGAGCCCGTACTTGCCGCTGCCCATCAGGGCGGCGTGGCACGGGAAGGGCGGGTCGAAGGAGTGCGCGGCGCCCGCGTCGGTGCCCACCGTCTCCACGCCGACGCCGATCACCGGCGCCTCCTCGGCCAGCCACCGGGCGCAGGACGGGGCGATGCCGGGCGTGTGCGCCCCGGTGTCGTCGGCGTTGAGGAACTCGTCCTGGGAGCCGCTGCGGACGTCCCAGCCGGTGCGGTAGAGCAGCCACCCGCCCTCGGGCAGCGGCCCGTGCTCGGCCTCCCAGGCGCGGACGTGGTCGACCTCGAGCAGGAAGTCCGGGTCGGCGGCGGCCTCGGCGGAGAAGTCCAGGACGGCGGCCGGGCCGATCAGCCGCCGCGCCGGCACCGACGCGACGTCCTCGCCGTCCTTCCCGGTCACCCAGTGGTTGGGCGCGTCGAAGTGCGTCCCGGTGTGCTCGCCGGTGCGGAAGTTGTTCCAGTACCAGGCCGGGCCGCGGTCGTCGTACCGGGACAGCTCCTCCAGCTCGAACCGCGCGGTCTGGGCGAACTCCGGCGGCAGCGCGATCACCGGCGTCTCGGCCGACAGCGGGGCGGTGAGGTCGACGACCTCGATGCTCCCGTCGGCCAGGGCGGCGGCGAACGCGGGCAGGATCGACATGGCGGTTCCTCCGGCTGGGAGTGGGGGCGCTGGTCCGCCGAGCATGCCGCACGTGCAGGTCAGGCCGGTGCGGCGCCGTCCCCGGCTGCGAAGCGGACCGCCACGATCGCGACGTCGTCGTCGGGACGGGAGCCGACGATGCGCGCGAGGAGCGCGTCGCACAGCGCGTCCACGGTCGTCGCGCCGACCTCCCGGACGACATCGACCAGCCGGGCGGTGCCCTCGTCGATGCCGGTCCGTCCCTGCTCCACCAGCCCGTCGGAGTAGAACAGCAGCGTGTCCCCGGGGCCGGTCTCGGCCACCGAGTCGGTGCGCGGGCGGGTCGACTCCGCGCCGAGCAGCGTCTCGGGGGTGGAGCCGAGCACCCGGACGCTGCCGTCGGCGCACAGCAGCACCGGCGGCAGGTGCCCGGCCGAGGACCAGCGCAGCGTGCGCCGCCCGTCCCCCGCCTGCTCCGGGCTCTGCTCGATGCGGGCGATGAGCGCCGTGGCCAGCGTGCCGATGCGCAGCCCGGTGAGGACGCCGTCGACGCGGGTGAGGATCCGCGCCGGCTCCTCCTGCCGGTCGTAGGCGATGCCGCGCAGCATGCTGCGCACCTGCCCCATGGCGGCCGCGGCGTCGACGTTGTGGCCGACGACGTCCCCGATGACCAGCAGCGTGGCCCCGTCGGGCTGCTGGAAGGCGTCGTACCAGTCGCCGCCGACGTGCATCGTGCTCGACGCCGGCACGTAGCGGACGGCGATCTCCAGGCCGTCCGGCTGCGGCGGCGGGGTGAGCAGGCTGCGTTGCAGGGTCTCGGCGACCTTCAGCTGGCGGCCGTAGAGCCGGGCGTTGTCGATGGCCAGCGAGGCGCGGCGGGCCACCTCGACCGCGGTGGCGATCTCCATCTCGCCGTGCGGAGGGCGCTCGCCGGTGTTGACCAGGCCGAGGGCGCCGAAGGTCTCCGAGCGGGCACGCAGCGGCACGATGGTCAGCGACCGCGCGTCCAGCCGCGCCCAGGCCTGGCGGACCCCGTCGTCGGGCAGCGTCGGCTCCACCAGGTCGGGGTCGATGGAGGTCATCTGGACGGGTTCGCCGGTCAGCAGGGCCGCGGTCATGGGGTCGTTCTCGGCGCCGGAGGCCGGCACCCGCCCCTCGAGGTAGTGGTCGAGGTCGGCGAGGACGGCGGGGTCGCGGTGCGCGCGGGCCTCGGAGACCGAGCCGTCGTCCTGCAGGACGCTGACCACGGCCCAGTCGCACAGCCGGGGGACGACGAGGTCGACCAGCTTGCCGATCGACTCCCCCGCGTCCAGCGTGCTGATCATCGCCTCGCTGACCTCGGCCAGGAAGCGCAGCCGGTCGTCCTCGGCCGCGGCGGCCGCGGCCTCGTCCGCGCCGGCCGCGGGCAGCCCCTCCGGCAGCGGGCCGGAGCTCTCCCGCAGGTTCAGGTGCAGCAGGTCGTCCACCCGGACGGCGGTGGCGTCGAGCCAGCGGCCCGCCGGCGGGTAGAAGCCCCGCCAGGTCACCCGCTCCCCCACGCTGCGCGCGTGCAGCAGGAAGCTGTGGAAGATCGTGCCGGCGAGCTCGGGCAGGGCGATCCAGATGTTGCGGGCGACCAGCTCCTCGCGGTGCCGGCCCAGCAGGTCGGCGGTGGCCTGGTCGACCGAGACCAGCGTCCAGTCGGCGTCGAAGACGGCCCGTGCCCGCGGGTCGGAGCCCCCCGCCCCGGCGACGCGCGCCGAGCCCCCGACCGCATCGCTCACGACGTCCCCATCAACTCGGCCGGCGGGATCCCCCGGTGCATGTCGGACGCACAGTACGCCAGTCGGCGGGAGGTCCCGGGCGGGCGACGAGCGGTGGGACGGTGCGTCAGCCCAGCCGCTCCTCCAGGTGCACGGTGACCGGGTCCCCGACCTCCTTGCCGATGGCGGTCCGGACCTCGGCGGTCACCGGCAGCTTGTGCGTGCCGTCGCCGAGGGCCATGAACGAGCTGCGGAACGGGTGGCCGTCGACGGTGCCGCGGACCTTGACCAGGCCGCGGGTGCCGAAGAACTCCGCGGACCCGGGCATCTGCACGTAGGTCCAGCCACCCTGCGAGGGGCTGCGGACCAGCGGCGCGGTGAACTCGACGTCCAGCGGGGCCGGCCCGCCTCCGGTGGGGGACTTCCTGCTCATGGTCGCCGTCCTCTCGAGGGGGGTGGTCCACCGGCTTGGACGGCGGACGGCGGACGAACTCATCGCGCGGCGCACCCCGCCCGACCCGACCTGCCCGCCCGCCGGGCACCCGGAAGACTGCGGAGGTGCACGCGGAGACGATGGTGGTGTTGGTCCTGGCCGCGGTGGCGGTGATCGTGGCGGTCCGCTGGCTCGGCGACCGGACGGGGTTGCCCTCCGCCGCGCTGCTGACCCTGGCCGGCATCGCCTACGCCTACCTGCCGGGCCCCAACCTCACCCTGGACCCGGAGGTGGTGCTCACCCTGGTGCTGCCGCCGCTGCTCTACAGCGCGGCGCTGGACTCCTCGCTCACGGCGATCCGCCGCAACCTGCGCACCGTGGTGAGCCTCTCGGTGCTGCTCGTGCTGGTCACCGCGGTCGCGATCGGGGTCGGCTTCGCGCTGTTCGTGGCCGGCGCGACGCTGGCCGCCGGCATGGCCCTGGGCGCCGCGGTCGCGCCGCCGGACCCGGTGGCCGCGCTCGCCGTCGGCCGGAAGGTGGGGCTGCCGCCGCGGCTGATCACCCTCATCCAGGGCGAGGGGCTGCTCAACGACGCGACGGCGCTGACCCTGCTCAGCGTGGCGGTCGCCGCCGCGGTGGGCGACGGCTTCTCCACGCCCGCGGCCGTGGGGCAGTTCGTGGTCTCCGCGGCGGGGGGCGTCGCGGCCGGGGTGGTGGTGGCCTACGGGGTGCGGCCGCTGCGGCGGATCCGGCGCGACCCGCTGGCGTCCAACGCCGTCTCGCTGGCCACGCCGTTCGTCGCCTACCTGCTGGCCGAGAGCGTGCACGTCTCCGGCGTCCTGGCCGTCGTGGTGGCCGGGCTGATCATCGGCCACAACAACCCCGCCTGGGCGTCGGGCGCCTCCCGCCTGCAGACCGAGGCGGTGTGGCGGCTGGTCGACTTCCTGCTGGAGGGCGTGGTCTTCCTGCTCATCGGCCAGCAGCTGCCCGCCGTCCTCGCGGGGCTGGGCGAGTACGACACCAGCACGATCGTGACCGCGTCGCTGATCACCGTCGGTGTGGTGCTGCTGCTCCGGCCGCTGTTCCTGTGGCTGACCGAGCACCTGCCGCAGTCGCTGCACACCCGCCTCGGCGGTGAGGACCTGGCCGGGGACGACGGCGACCCGGCCACCACCCGCACCCGGCTGTCCGGCCGGGAGATCGTCGTCCTGAGCTGGGCCGGCACCCGCGGGGTGATCAGCCTCGCGGCGATCTTCACGCTGCCGCTGACCACCGACTCCGGCGCGCCGTTCCCGGACCGGGACCTGCTGCTGTTCTGCGCCTTCCTCGCCGTCCTGGTGACGCTGGTGGGACAGGGGCTGACCTTCGCGCCGCTGGTGCGGGCGCTGGGCCTGCGGGCCGACGAGGCCGACCAGGCCCGGCTGCGCAACGAGGCGCGGGCCGCGTCGGTGGAGGCCGGGCTGCGGCGGCTGGAGGAGCTGGCCGCCGAGCAGCACGACCACGTGGACGACGAGGCGATCGAGGGCATCCGCACCCAGCTGGAGGCGCGGCTGGACCGCTACCGGCGGCGGCTGGACGTCCTGCAGGGCGCCGAGGGCGGTGAGGTCCCGCTGTCACCCGAGTACGAGGCGGCGGTGCGGGCGCGCCGGGCCGTGCTGGCCGCGCAGCGCGAGGAGCTGCTGCACTGGCGCGACGTCGGCCGGTTGCCCGACGAGGGCCTGCGCCGGCTGGAGCGGGAGCTCGACCACGAGGAGGGCCGGCTGCCGGCCCGCCGCTGAGCGGGCTGCCGGCCGCAGGGCCGCCGGCCGGTGCGGCTCAGCGGGTCCGGTAGTGCGCGTAGAGCAGTCCGGAGTCGAAGGCACGCTGCTCGACCAGGTCGAGGTCGAGGCGCACGCCGTCGGGGAAGAACCGCTTGCCGCCGCCGACCACGCTGGTCGTGACGAAGAGGTGGTACTCGTCCACCAGGCCGGCCGCGATCGCCTGGGCGGCGAGGTTCGGGCCGTCGACGGTGAGGTCGGAGTCGGCCTCGGCCTTGAGCCGGCGGACGGCATCCGGGTCGAAGGTGCGCTCGATCCTGGTCCGCTCGCTCGACACCGACTCCAGCGTCGTGGAGTAGACGACCTTCTCGGCGGCCTGCCAGTCGCGGGCGTACTGCACGATGTGCGGCGGCGCGTCGGGCAGGGTGTGCGCGGTCTCCCAGAAGACCATCGTCTCGTACATGCGTCGGCCGTAGAGGAACGTGCCGACGGGGCGGAAGGCGTCGCCGATGAAGGTGTGCACCTCCTCGTCCTCGGCGCCGGCGCCGAGGTCGCCGTCGGCTGCCTCGGCGTAGCCGTCCAACGAGGTGATCATCGAGTAGATGAGCTTGGCCATGTCGCCTCCGGGCACGAGCGCGTCAGTTCCTGGGTGGTCCTGGCGGCTGTGACCTGCGCGGGGCCCGCAACTCATCGCTCGGCCCGGCGGCCCGTCGGCTCCCGGCTGCCGGCCCGCCGCTGAGGGGCGGGCCGGCCGGGCCTCACACGAACGGGCGCAGGCCCTCGAGCAGCGGGGTGGTGGGCCGCCCGGCCAGCCGGGAGAGGTCGCCCGGGGTCGCGGCCAGCGCGCCGGCCCGGATGCCGCCGTCGAGGGCGACGACGAAGCCCGCCGTCCCCTCGTCGAGACCGGCCGCGACCAGCGCGGCCCGGTGCTCGTCCGGGCCGAGCCGCTGGTAGGTGACCTCGCGGCCGAGCAGCTCGGCGTAGGCGGCGGCCAGGTCGTCGAAGCTCCACGCGGTGTCGCCGGAGAGCTCGTAGACCGCGTTCTCGTGGCCCTCCGTGCTGAGCGCGGCGGCGGTCGCGGCGGCGTAGTCGGCGCGGGTGGCGCTGGCCACCCGGCCGTCGCCCGCGCTACCGGCGACCACGCCGGTCAGCTTGGCCTGCGCCAGCCCCTGGCCGTAGTTCTCGGTGTACCAGCCGTTGCGCAGCAACGTGAACGGCAGCCCGCTGTCCCGGACCATCTGCTCGGTGGCCAGGTGGTCGGGCGCCAGCACGAGCGGGGTGTCGTCGGCGCCCAGGATGCTGGTGTAGGCGATGCGGGCCACCCCGGCGCGCACCGCGGCGTCCACCACGGCCCGGTGCTGCTCGACGCGGACGCCGGGGACGCTGCCGGAGACCAGCAGCAGCGTGTCGCCGGCGGAGAGGACGGCGTCGAGGGTCGCGGGGTCGTCGTAGTCGATCCGCGCGGTCCGCACGCCCCGGTCGGCCAGGTCGGCCAGCCGCTCGACCGCGCGGCCGCCGGCGACGACGTCACCCGGGGCGACCCCGCGGGCGAGCAACTCCTCGACGACCAGCCGGCCGAGGGAACCGGTGGCACCGGTGACGACGATGGACATGCGGGGACCTCCAGGCAGTGGGGCGGCGCGGGCGCGCCGTGCTCCGTGCCCGAACCCGCGGGACGGCAGCCCTGTTCCCGCCCGGCGGGAGAGCCGCCCAGGTCGAGGGAACGGGCAGCCGCGGCTAGGTGATCGGCAGCCCCGCGAGCCCGGCCGCCAGACCCACCAGCGCACAGACGCCCAGCGTGCGGAGCACCGACCACTTCACGCGGAACAGCAGCACCGCGGCCACCAGCGCGACGACCAGGGGTACCGGCCGCAGCGTGCCGGGGTCGGGGAGCTCCAGGGAGAGGACGCCCCGGTCGACGGCGACGGTCCCCGAGAACAGCGTGTGGACGGCGAAGTAGACGCCCAGGTTGGCGATCACCCCGACGACCGCGGCGGTGATGCCGCTCAGCGCCGCCGACAGCGACCGGTTGCCGCGCAGCCGTTCCATGTACGGGGCGCCGAGCAGGACGAACAGGAAGCTGGGCACGAAGGTCACCCAGGTGACCAGCAGCGAGGCCAGGACGGCGGCGACCCACGGGTCGAGCTCCCCCGGCGCCCGGTAGGCCCCCAGGAAGGCGACGAACTGCACCACCATGATCAGCGGCCCGGGCGTGGTCTCGGCCAGCGCCAGCCCGCGGACCATCTCCCGGGGACCCAGCCACCCGTAGACCTGCACCGCCTGCTGCGCGACGTAGGCCAGGACCGCGTAGGCGCCGCCGAAGGTCACCACCGCCGCGCCGGAGAAGAACAGGCCCTGCTGGGTGAGGGCGCTGCCCGCGCCGGTGAGCAGCGCGACGGCGGCCACCGGCACGCCCCACACCAGCAGCCCGACGAGCAGCACCCGCAGCGTGCGACGGGTGCTGGGCGCCTCGTGGTGCAGCACGTCGTCGGGGACCACCGGCGGCGGGCCGGCGTCGGGGCCCTCGGCCGCCTTCGGGTGGGGCAGCGCGGACGGCCGCCAGCGGCCGAGCGCCCAGCCGGCCACCCCGGCGAGCGCGACCACGACCGGGAAGGGGACGCCGAACAACGCCAGCGCCAGGAAGGCCGCGACCGCGACGACGACCAGGGCGCGGCTGTCCAGGGCCCGCCTGGCCACCCGGACGACGGCCTGCGCGACGATCGCCAGCACGGCGGCGGCGAGCCCGACGAACACCGCGGTGACCACCGTCGTCGTGCCGAAGGCGACGTAGACGGCGGAGAGCGCCAGCAGCGCCACCACGCCGGGCAGCACGAACAGGCCGCCGGCGACCAGCCCGCCGCGGGTGCCGTGCAGCAGCCAGCCGACGTAGGTGGCCAGCTGCTGCGCCTCCGGGCCGGGTAGCAGCGTGCAGTAGTTCAGCGCGTGCAGGAACCGGCGCTGGCCGATCCAGCGCTTCTCGTCGACCAGCGCACGCTGCATGACCGCGATCTGCCCGGCCGGGCCGCCGAAGGTCTGCAGCGAGATGAGGAACCAGGCGCGGACCGCCGTCCGGAACGGGACGGCGGTCCGGGGCTGTGCGTCGGGGTGCATGTCCGTCCGTTCTCGAGCGGGTCAGGCCGGCTCGCGGCCGAGCAGCAGGCGGCGGCGGTGGTACTCGTAGAGCCCGTCGAACAGCGGGCCGGAGACGGCGAGGGTGTGCTCGTCGGTGCCGGTCATCGACAGGCCCCGCAGGAGGACGTCGAGCCCCGGCGCCTCGGGCGCGTCGAACCGCCCGTCGTCGAGGTCGGCCTCGTGGACGGCCTCCGCGATCCGCCACAGCACCGGGTCGGTGAGGTCGTGGCGGCGCAGGACGGTCTCGAACGAGCAGTCGCCGCCGTGGTGGCCGAGGTCGACCCCGCGCATGTCGAACGGGGTCGCGTCGGCCGGCACCTCGGCGGGGTCGGCGACGAACACGAACTCGGCGGCGGGGTCGATGAAGCGCCGGATCAGCCAGGCGCAGGCGGCGCGGTCGATGTGCACCCCGGCGCGGGTCGCCCACCTCACGGCGCGACCTCCACGGTGCCGGCCGCCGCGAGCTCGCGGAGCGCGACGGCCGCCTCCTCCCGTTCGGGCGGGGGGAAGAAGTCCCGCCGGCCGATCGCGCGGAACTCGGTGCGCAGCCGGCGCAGGGCGCGGGCACGGTCGGTCGCATCGCCCACGGCGGCGGCCCGGCACTCCGCGGACAGCGCCCGGTACTCCTCCGAGCGGGCCGCGCTCATGCGGGTCGCCAGCTCCCGCTCCTGCGCGACCGACGCCGGCCGGGCCGTCCACAGCCCGGCCGTGCCACCCGCTGCCAGCACGTCGTCGGCCAGCCACTCCAGCTGCTCCCGGGTGCGCGCGTCGGCCGGCAGCGCGACCAGCCCGTCGGCGAGCTGGGCCACGCCGAGCCGGCGCAGCCGCCGCCACAGCGTCGTCCGCGGGCCGGAGGGCTCCCGCGGCAGCCGGTAGGACAGCAGCACCCACTCCCCGGGCGTCATGCGGTCATGCAACCATGGTTGCAGCGGCCCGTCCAGAGGTCAGCCGGTGGGCGTCACGCGGCCCCGGCGGTGGTGAGGAGGGCACCGGCGGCCAGCCGGCGCCACAGGTCGCGGGCCAGGGCGTCGTTCTGGCGGAAGAAGGGGGCGTTGGTCCGCGGCCGGGCGAAGGCGGCGACCTGCGCGCCGGCGGTCCAGAACCCGACGGCCGACACCCGCTCGCTCGGGGTGCCGTCCGCGGTGACCACCCGGCCGGACGGGTCGACGTCCAGCCGGCCGGTGCGCCGGACGCCGGCGGACGCGGACGGGTCGGCCAGCACCCGCTCCCGCCCCTCGCCGCGCCGCAGCAGGCCGGCGACCACCTCGTCGGGGGTGGCGGCGACGTCCGGCGCGGGCAACCGGGCCTCCACCAGGGTCCGCGCCTCCACCACGCCGGGGACGCTGGACGAGCGGGCCCGGAAGACGCCGGCGTCCTCGTCGAGCACGACCTCGACGTCGGCACCGAGGAACCGCAGCACCCCCGCCTCCGACAGGGCGAGCAACTCCTCCAGGCGCGGGCCGGGCGGGCCGCTGGCCAGGTAGCTGAACAGGTTCATCCACCACCCGGTGAGGTCCTCGGCCTCCGACCGGGGCGTCAGCCGCCCCGCGGCGGTCAGGCCGGCGATCGTGCCGTGGCACTGGAGCAGGGCGGTGAAGACGGCGGCGTCGCTGCTGTGCGCCGGGTCAGCGGACCGGCGCAGGTCCGCCCGCACGTGCCGGCGCACCGTCTCCTGCAGGGCCTCGGGGTCGGCGAAGTGCTGCCCGGCGAGGGGCCGGTCCAGCGCGGCGAGGTCGAACCGGTCGGCCGGGTCGGGGACCGCCCGCTCCACGAGCGCCCGCTCGGCGCGGGGAGCGGCGGCGGCCCAGGCCTCGGCGAACTCCTCCCACGGCATCGCCGTCCGCTGCGGGTGGGCGCGGAACAGTTCGGTGTAGTGCGCCCAGCCGAGCTCCCGCTCGATCAGCGGCGCGAGGTCGGTGCGCAGGTCCAGCGACGCGGCGGGCCCGAAGGCGGCGTCGACGGCGGCCGGCGTGAAGAAGCGCAGCGGCACCGGCGGCCCGCCCCAGGGGTAGGCCAGCTTCGACCGGTACGGCACGCCGCGGCGTGAGCCGACGTGCAGCACCGGCTCCCGCCCGGAGGGCAGGTAGACCAGCCGGCCGTCGCCGTCGCGCTCGAACCGCCCGCCGCGCCCGCTGGTGAGCAGCACCGCGAGGTCGACGAAGGCCAGGCCGGCGCCGCGGACCAGCACGTCCTCCCCCGGCGCGAGCACCGAGAGGTTGAGGTCGGCGGTGTAGCCGGTGGGCAGGTAGGTCAGTCCGTGCCGGGCGGCGACCGCCGCGGTGGCCCGCTCCCCCCGGGTCGGCCGCGCGTCCAGGTGGCCCTGCGCGAGCAGGACGGCGTCGGCGGCGAGCACGGTGCCGTCGGCCAGCCGCACCCGCGCGCCGCCGGGAACGTCGGCCACGTCGACGGCGCGGGTCGCGTGCAGGTGGACGTCGAGCCACGGCGCGGCGTCGGCCACCACGGACTCCAGGACCCAGCCGAGGTAGGCGTTGACCAGCGGCCGGGAGGGGAAGGACGCCGGGCCGAGCCGGCGCGCCTCGCGGCCGACCGGGTCCCCCTCGGGCCGCGAGCGGGCGACGTCGCGGACCCACTCCCACAGCGTCGTCCCCCGCCCCACCGGCCCGTCGGCGACGACGGAGGGGTCGGGCAGCACGGTGACGTCGGCGACCAGGGAGTTGGCCCACAGCAGGTCGGGCTGCTCGGCGCGCCAGACGCGGCCGCCGCCCGGGGGGAAGGGGTCGACGAGGTGGACCTGCAGCCGGGCGCCGGCCGACAGCTCGGGAGCGGAGGCGACGAGCCGCTCGAGGACGCCGATGCCGGTGGGGCCGGCACCCACGACGACGAGGGTGGGCGGGGAGGCGGGGTCGGGCAGGGACATGCGGGAGTGCTCCAGTGCCGAGGGGGGACGGGGGTCGGTCAGCCCTCCGGACACAGCGCGCTGCAGGTGCGGAGCAGGTCGACGTGCCGTCGCTGCGCCAGTTCCGGCCTGGTCACGTCGCCTCCCCTCCTGTCGTCCACTGCCCGCAATGTCTACCAAACCGATCGGGTTTGACGTGATTGTTCCTCGGGATCTATCGTCCCGGCCAGGTCCTGAGTGCCAGCTCCCAGCCCCGGCTCGCTGGCTGGCAACCCTCCGCTGCGACGGGGTGCCCCGGGTGACGACCTGGCGGACGCCTGCCGCGCCCGCAAGTCCGCAGCCCTCCGGGGCCTCGAACGAGGAGCGCCGACCGTGAGCACCGCGAGCACCCGGACCCTCTCCGCCGACCTGGTCGGCCGGCTGACGGTCGACCTGCTCCGCACCGACAGCGCGCTCTGTCGCTGACGCATTCCCTCCCCCGGCCGGCTCCGGCCGGTCCCCCGCGGCCCCGCCCGCTGCTGCCCATCGCGCCCGCGCGGTGCCGGCGGCGCGCCCGCGCACCCCCACCCGCTCGTCCTCCTGGGAGCACCCGCATGTCCCGCACCCCCCTGCTCGGCGTCGAGCTGTCCGACGCCGGGGCCTCCCCCGCCGCCTGGCGGCTGCCCGCCGCCGAGCCGTCCCGGTGACCGCCGCACCCGGGCTCGCCGTCGTCGCGGTCCACCCCGACGACCCGCTCGCCGCACCGCTGTTCGCCGAGCTCCTGCACGAGTACGACAGCCGCTACGGCGACCTCTACGGCGGCGCCGCCGCCGAGCTCACCCGGTACCCGGCCGCGGAGTTCCTCCCCCCGGACGGCGAGCTGATCCTGCTGGTCGAGGACGGCGCCCCGGTCGCCGGCGGCGCCTACCGCCGGCACGCCGACCCTGGCACCGCCGAGGTGAAGCGGATGTGGACCGCCGCGGCGCACCGGCGCCGCGGCCTGGCCCGCCGGGTGCTCGCGGAGCTCGAGGCCCGCGCCGCCGCCCGCGGCTACACCCGCATGTACCTGACCACCGGCCCGCGCCAGCCCGAGGCCAAGGCGCTCTATCTGGCCGCCGGCTGGACACCGCTGTTCGACCCCGCCGTCCCCCGCCCCACCGACCTGGCCACCCTCCGCACCCTGCCCCCCGGCCGGCTCGGGTACGCCTTCGAGAAGTCCCTGGGAGACCCCGCATGACCACGCTCGTGCCGCGGCCCACCGCGGAGACCGCCGCCCCCCCGCCGTCCGGGACGCCCTACGACCAGCTCGAGGTCGTCCCGGCGCGGCACCCCGGCCGCTGGGTGGCCACCGCCGTCGTCGCCGTCCTGCTCGCGATGGTGGTCAACTCGCTGGTCACCAACCCGCGGTGGGAGTGGGACGTCGTCGCCGCCTACCTCACCGAGGAGTCGATCGTCCGGGGCGTCTGGACGACGATCCAGCTGACGCTGATCACCGCCGTCCTCGGCTTCGCCCTCGGCACCGTGCTGGCGCTCATGCGGCTGTCCCGCTCCCCGCTGCTGCAGGCGGTCAGCTGGGGCTACACCTGGGTGTTCCGCTCGGTGCCGCTGATCCTGCAGCTGCTGCTCTGGTACAACCTCGCCTACCTGTACCAGTCGCTGGACTTCGGCATCCCGTTCGGCCCGTCGTTCGCCAGCGTGGAGACGCTCTCGCTGATCGACAAGTTCGGCGCCGCGATCCTCGGCCTGGGCCTGCACCAGGCGGCGTACTCCGCCGAGATCGTCCGGGCCGGCATCCTCTCGGTCGACCAGGGCCAGCTGGAGGCGGCCGCCTCCCTCGGCATCCCGCGGCGCCGGCAGACCACCCGGATCGTGCTGCCGCAGGCGATGCGGTCGATCGTGCCGACGGCGGTCAACGAGGTGATCGGCCTGTTCAAGGGCACCTCGATCGTCTACGTGCTGGCCCTGGGCGAGCTCTTCTACACGGTGAGCGTCATCTACGGCCGCACGCAGCGGGTGCTGCCGATGCTCATCGTGGCGGCGGTCTGGTACGTCGTCCTGACCACGGTGGTCACCGTCGTCCAGTACCACGTCGAGCGCTACTACGCCCGCGGCGCCGTCCGCACCCTCCCGCCGACGCCGCTGCAGCGGCTGCGCGCCAACCTGACCGCGGGGCTGGCCCGGGTCCGTCCCAGCTCCGAGGTGACCCGGTGACCGCCGCCCCCCTGACCACCCGTCCCGGTCGCGTCGAGGTGCACGGCGTGCACAAGTCCTTCGGCGCGGTCGAGGTGCTGCACGGGGTCGACCTGGTCGTCGAGCCGGGCACCGTCACCGTCGTCCTCGGGCCGTCGGGGTCGGGCAAGTCGACGCTGCTGCGCAGCATCAACCACCTGGAGAAGGTCGACCGCGGCTTCGTCGCGCTCGACGGCGAGCTGGTCGGCTACCGCCGCCGCGCGCACCGGGACGGCGACCGGTTGCACGAGCTGCAGGAGAAGGACCTGTTGCGCCAGCGCACCCGGTTCGGCTTCGTGTTCCAGAACTTCAACCTGTTCCCGCACCTGACCGCGCTGGAGAACGTGGTGGAGGCGCCGGTGTCGGCGCAGGGTCGCCGGCGCGCTGAGGTCGAGACGGAGGCGCGCGAGCTGCTCGCCCGCGTGGGCCTGGCCGACCGGGCCGGCGCCTACCCCCGGCAGCTGTCCGGCGGGCAGCAGCAGCGGGTGGCCATCGCCCGCGCGCTGGCCATGCGGCCGGCCGTGCTGCTGTTCGACGAGCCCACCTCGGCACTGGACCCGGAGCTGGTCGGCGAGGTGCTCGGCGTCATCGAGGACCTCGCCCGCGACGGCACCACCATGGTCGTCGTCACCCACGAGATCGGCTTCGCCCGCAAGGCCGCCGACCAGGTGGTCTTCATGGACGACGGCCGCATCCTCGAGGCCGGTCCACCCGAGCAGGTGCTCGACGACCCGCAGCACGAACGGACCCGCGCCTTCCTCGCCAAGGTCCTCTGAAGGACCCCGGTGCGCCCCGCGCCTCGCACGCTCGGCGCGGGCCCCTGCACCGGGGCCGTTCCACCCGATCCCCCGGGCTCCGCATCCCGCGCCGTCCGTCGGTGGCGCGCGCCCGCGCGCCCTCCCCCAGGAAGAGAGAGACCCGTGACCGCCCGTACCCGACGAGCCCGCCTCGTCCCCGTCCTCGCCGCCGTGTCGCTACTGGCGCTCGGGGCCTGCAGCAGCTCCGCGGAGATCGAGGAGCAGGCCCGCGCCGACGAGGGCGGGGAGCGCACCGCACTGTCGGTCGACACCGGCCCCGAGCAGGACCGCATCCACACCACGCCCAGCGAGGAGGCGATCGCCCTGCTGCCCGAGGGCGCCTTCCCCGACGGCGTCCTGCGGGTCTCGGTGACCCAGGGCGCGGTCCCGCTGGCCTTCTTCGCCGACGACAACTCCACCGTGATCGGCAGCGAGACCGACATCGCCACCCTGGTCGCCGACGCGCTCGACCTCGACCTGGAGCTGGTCGTCAACGACTGGTCCAACTGGCCGCTGGCCACCCGGTCCGGCGAGGTCGACGCCACAATCTCCAACGTCACGGTGACCGAGGAGCGCAAGCAGCTGTTCGACTTCTCGTCCTACCGGGTCGACCAGCTCGGCTGGCTGGTCCGGGCCGACAGCGACCTGCAGGTCGACGAGGCCGCCGACATCGCCGGGGTCACCGTCGGCGTGGGCTCGGGCACCAACCAGGAGCAGATCCTGCTCGCCTGGGACCAGCAGAACCGGGACGCCGGGCTGGAGCCGGTGACCATCGACTACTACGAGTCCTACAACGACGCCGTCCTCGCGCTGCAGTCCGGCCGGCTGGACAGCTACTTCGGCCCCAACGCCATCGCTGCCTACAGCGCCGCGGTCTCCCCGGACGACGTCGCCGTGGCCGGCACGGTGAACGGCGGCTGGCCCGACACCGCCAACATCGCCGTCGCCACGGCCAAGGGCAACGGCCTGGCCGAGGCCTTCACCGCCGCGCTCAACTCCGCCATCGAGGACGGCACCTACCAGCAGGTCCTCGACCGCTGGGGCCTGGGTGCCGAGGCGATCGAGCGGTCCGAGACCAACCCGCCCGGCCTGAGCGCCTGAACCCCGCGAGGAGACCACCATGACCCGAACCCGAACCCGGACGGCCGCCGCGCTGGCCGTGTCGTCCGCCGTGTTCTTCTCCGCCTGCACCAGCTCAGCGGAGATCGAGGCCGACCAGCGCGCCGACACCGCCGCGGCCGCGTCCGAGGCCGGCGAGACCGCGCCGGCGCTGGAGGTGGACACCAGCCCCGAGCAGGCCGGCCGGGTCGCCACCGACGAGGACCCCGACGCCGCCGCGCTCGTGCCGGCCGACATCGCCGCGGACGGCACGCTCACCGTCGGCGTCGTCGGCACCGGCGAGCCGCCGCTGGGCTTCCTCGCCGACGACAACGCGACCGTCGTCGGCAGCGAGGTCGACATCGCCTCGCTGGTCGCGGACTCCCTCGGCCTCGAGCTCGAGGTGGTCAACGTGGCCTGGGAGCAGTGGCCGCTGGGCGTGCAGAGCGGGGACCTCGAGGCGGTGTTCAGCAACGTCGGCGTCAACAACGAGCGGCTGCAGCTGTTCGACTTCGCCACCTACCGCCAGGGCGTGATGGCGTTCACCGCGAAGCCCGGCAGCGGGCTGTCGATCACCGGCGCCGAGGACATCGCCGGCCTGACCGTGGCGGTCGGCTCGGGCACCAACCAGGAGCGGATCCTGCTGGACTGGAACGCCCGGAACGAGGCCGCCGGCCTGGAGCCCGCGCAGCTGGAGTACTACGCCAACGCCGCCGACGCGCTGCTGGCGCTGCAGTCGGGCCGCATCGACACCTACATCGGGCCGAACCCGAACGCCGTCTACCAGCAGTCCGTCGGGGACGTCGAGATCGTCGGCACGGTCAACGCCGGGTGGCCCGACACCACCTACGTCGCGGCCACCTCGCTCAAGGGCAACGGCCTGGTCGCCGCGTTCGAGGCGGCGCTGCAGCACGTGTTCGAGGACGGCACCTACGCGCAGACCCTCGAGCGGTGGGGCCTGTCCGACGAGGCCGTCGACGAGCCGGTGGTCAACCCGGCGGTCGGCTCCTGACCTCGGGCCGGTGCCGGCCGTGCGGCGTCAGCCGGGCGGCCGGCACCGGTCGAGGAACCCCAGGATCGCGTCGCTGACCAACTCGGCGCGGTCCTCGTGCAGGAGGTGCGACGCGCCGGGCACCTGCAGCTGCTCGACCCGCGGGAGCAGCGTCGCCAGCCACCGGCTGAGTGCCCGCACGACGGTGGGGCTCCGGGCGCCGGTGAGCAGCAGGGTGGGCGCGCGGACCCCGCGGACGGCCGACTCGGGCAGCGGCGGGAAGCCGGCCCGCAGGGCGGCCGACAGCGTGCTCGCGTTGTCCCGCATCTGCTGCCGGCGGTCCTCCGTCAGCCTGCCGAACGCCTCCCGGCCCAGCACGCCCCGCGCGAAGGCCTGCCACGCGCGCTCGGGATCGCCCCGCCGCCGGGCCCAGGCCATCGGAGCGAAGGTGCGCAGGCCGAAGGCGAGGACCGCGAGCGTGGCGCCCGGGTGCCGGAGCAGGCTGCGCGCGAGCACCCTGGGGTCCGGGCGGGAGCCGGCGCCGAGCACCAGAGGCAGCAGCGGCGGTTCCTCGAGGACCAGGCTGCGGACGGCGTCCGGGTGCTCGATCGCGGTGAGCAGGCAGATGAACGCGCCCCAGGAGTTGCCGACCAGGTGGGCCGGCGCCGCGTCGAGCTCGCGGAGGAGGGCGACCAGGTCGTCGACGTGGACCGGCATCGGATCGGCGGCTCCCGGCGGGACGTCGGAGTTGGGCCGGGCGAACCGGCGGCTGTAGGCGATCGCCCGGTACCGCGCGGCGACCGGTCCCAGCTGCCCGGACCAGGTCCGCAGGTCGCTGATCCCGCCGTGCACGAAGACGACCGGCTCGCCCTCCCCGCGCTGCCGGTAGGCCAGCGGCACCCCGTCGACCACCACGCGCTCGACCTCGGGGAAGCCCGGGCCGTCGTCCGTCCCGGTGGTCGCCATCGCGCGCTCCGCTCGTCCGGTCGGTGGTCAGCGCGGGTGCTCTGCGGGTGTTCCTCGTGCACTGCCGGTCCTGCCGGACCGGCAGTGCACGAGTTCGACCGGCAACGCCGGCAGTGACCGGCCTCAGCGGGCCCGCGGGGGCACCGGCGGGAGGCCCAGGTGGTCGCGCAGCGTCGTCCCGGTGTAGTCCGCGCGGAAGACGCCGCGCTCCTGCAGCAGCGGCACCACCCGGTCGACGAACGGGTCCAGCCCGCCCGGCGTGATGTGCGGGACGAGGATGTAGCCGTCCGCGGCGTCGGACTGCACCAGGTCGTCGATCGCCGCGGCCACCGTGGCGGGCGAACCGATGAAGGACTGGCGGCTCTGCACCTCGATCATCAGCTCGCGGATGGAGTAGCCCTTCTCGGCGGCGAGCTCCCGCCACTGCCGCGCGGTGGCCAGCGGGTCGCGGTGCATGCGCACCTGCGCGCGCCCCTGGGCGACGTGCGACTCGCCCACCACCGGATCCACCTCGGGCAGCGGTCCGTCGGGGTCGTAGGCGGACAGGTCGCGGTTCCACACCTGCTCGAGGAACCGGATCGCCGTCTGCCCGGACACCTGCTGCCGGCGCACCTCGTGCGCGAGCTCCGCGGCCTCGGCGTCGGTGTCCCCGATGGCGAAGGTGGCCGCCGGCAGGATGAGCAGCTCCTCGCGGCTGCGGCCGTAGCGCGCCAGCCGGCCCTTGACGTCGGCGTAGAAGGCCTGCCCCGCCTCCTTGGTGGCGTGCCGGCTGAAGATCGCGTCCGCGCTGGACGCGGCGAACTCCCGGCCCTCCTCGGAGTCGCCGGCCTGGAAGACCACCGGCCGGCCCTGCGGGCT
This sequence comes from Geodermatophilus sp. SYSU D00708, assembly GCF_054050115.1. Taxonomy (NCBI): domain Bacteria; kingdom Bacillati; phylum Actinomycetota; class Actinomycetes; order Geodermatophilales; family Geodermatophilaceae; genus Geodermatophilus; species Geodermatophilus sp. SYSU D00708. The sequence continues at coordinate 103,067 of NZ_JBJGYS010000008.1, forward strand.
GCGCGGCACGTCGAAGCGCCCGGCGATGTCGAAGTGCGCGTCCCGGTGGGCGAACCGGCCGGCCTGCGGGTCGCCCAGGAAGACCCCGCGCTCCTTGTCGGCGACCACCTCGTCGCCCCGCCAGGTGTCGGCCAGCTCCAGCACCGTCTGCAGGAACGTGCGGGCCCGCTCGTAGCGCTGGTCCTGCGGCAGGAACCCGCCGCGCCGGAAGTTCTCGCCGGTGAAGGCGTCCCAGGAGGTGACCACGTTCCACGCGGCCCGGCCGCCGGAGAGGTGGTCGAGGGTGGCGAACTGGCGGGCCACCTCGTAGGGCTCGTTGAACGTCGAGTTGATCGTCCCGGTGAGCCCCAGCCGGTCGGTCACCGCGGCGAGGGCCGCCAGCACGGTGAAGGTGTCCGGCCGGCCGACGACGTCGAGGTCGTAGATCAACCCGTTCTGCTCCCGCAGCCGCAGGCCCTCGGCGAGGAACAGGAAGTCGAACCTCCCCCGCTCGGCGGCCAGCGCGAACCGCACGAACGACGAGAACTCGATGTGGCTGCCGGCCTCCGGGTCGCTCCAGACGGTGGTGTTGTTGACCCCCGGGAAGTGTGCCGCCAGGTGGATCTGCTTGGTCATCGTGGATCTCCTCAGACCGGGGCGTAGCGGTTGGCGGGCCGGGGCAGGCCCAGCAGGCCGCGCAGCGTGGTCGCCTCGTACGCGGTCCGGAACAGGCCGCGCCGCTGCAGCTCCGGCACCAGGCCCTCGGTGACCTGCACCAGGTCGTGCGGCAGGGCGGCCGGGCGGAGCCGGAAGCCGGTCAGGCCGGCCTGGGACCACTCGGTGAGCAGGTCGGCCAGCTGGGCCGGCGTCCCGGCGAACACCCGCGCGTCGCTGACGTACTCGCTGCCCGCGGCCTCGTCCAGCCGCCGCCGGCGCGCGGCCGCGGCCTCCGGTGTCGCGTCGAGGAACGCCACGAGGTCGCCGAAGACGTGCACGGTCTCCTCGGCCCGGCCGGCCAGCGCCTGCGCGGCGCGGATCTCTCCGACGATCGCCGCGGCGTCCACGGCGTCCCCCGGGGTCACGTACCCGACGTCGGCGCTGCGGGCCACGAGCTCGTACGGGATCGTCTGGTGGGCCAGGGCCGAGACGATCGGCTGGCCCTGCGGCGGCCGCGGCGTGATCGAGGGGCCCTTCACCGAGAACCACCGGCCGGTGAAGTCGATGTAGTGCAGCTTGTCCCGGTCGACGAAGCGGCCGGTGGCGGCGTCCCGGATCTCGGCGTGGTCCTCCCAGCTGTCCCACAGCCGGCGGACCACCTCGATCCAGTCGGCGGCCTCGTCGAACAGCTCCCGCAGCGCCGCCTGGACGGCGGGGTCGTGCCGGTCGACGCTGCGCAGCTCGGGCAGGGTGCGCCGGCCGAAGTGCGCCGCCTCGGCCGGGCTGGTGGAGACCCGCACCCGGACCCCGGCCCGGCCGGTGCTCACGTGGTCGAGGGTGGCGATCGCCTTGGAGAGGTGGAAGGGCTCGGTGTGCGTGACGACGGCGGTGGGCACCAGGCCGATCGCCGCGGTGACGGGGGCGACCCGCGCGGCGACCTGCACGGCGTCCAGCCGGCCGCGCACCTGGTCGGTGCGGTCGTCGGGCCCCTCCCGGTCGGTCGACTGCAGCGACAGCGCGTCCTCGAAGGTGACCAGGTCCAGCAGCCCGCGCTGGGCCTCCTGCACGAGGTCGACCCAGTAGCCGGCCGTGAACAGCTCGGCCGGGCGGGCGTCCGGCTCGCGCCACGCGGCGGGGTGCCAGCCGGCGCCGTCCAGCGCGACGGCCAGGTGCAGGTGGGTCACGACCGGCGCTCCAGGGAGACCTGCTCGCCGGCCTCGACCGCCACGGGCAGGGTGCGCAGGGGCTGGTCGGGGTGCCGCGGCCGGACGGCGGTGGTCATGGTCAGTGCACCTCCGAGAGCTTGCCGGTGGCCACGTCGAAGACGAAGCCACGGACGCTGTCCTCCACCGGGATGAAACGGGCTGTCGAGGATCCGCTGCCGCTGGGTCCGGACGTCCTCCGCCAGCTCGGCGAACGCCTCGGCGTGCCAGTGCGGCCGGGTGCCCACCTCCTGCTCGATCGACACGCGGAAGTCCTCGTCGGTGAAGGTCAGCATCCCGCAGTCGGTGTGGTGGACGAGCACGATCTCCCGCGTACCCAGCAGCCGCCGGCTGATCGCCGGCGAGCGGATCTCGTCGTCGGTGACGGTCATCGGGGTTCCCCTCCTGGGTCAGGTCCGGGACGAACCGGCCGAGCGGGACCGGAAGTCGCCGCGGCCGGTGTCGCCCTTCCAGTCGGCGAAGGACTCGCCGGTGAGCTCCTCGAGCAGGGCGATGTCGTCGAGCAGCGGGCCGAGCACCTCGCGGCGGACCTCGACCGGCATGTCCGGCCGCGGCGCCCGCCCCGCGTGCAGCGCCGCGATCAGCGGGCGGCTGACCTGCCGCCACACCTGCGGCGGGGCGTAGGCGCCCAGCGCCGCCCCGACCCGCGCGACCCGGGCCAGCGCCCGGTACCGCGGGGTGTCGGCGACGTAGGGCTTGACGTTCTCGGGGGCCACGGTGTGGGCGATCCCCGGCTCCACGCCGAGGAAGGTGCTGACCCGGTCCAGCGTCTCCCGCGGGGTGTCGACCAGCTGCCGGTAGCGCAGCAGGAACACCTGCTCGCGCGGCACCGAGCGGTACAGGTCGCGCAGCTGCTCGCCGTAGCGGCCCAGCCCGCGGTAGTGCCAGAACGGCGCCCAGCCGTCGGCGACCCGCTGCTCCTCGGCCCGGACGGCGGTGAGGAAGTCGGCCACCGGCTCCAGCCCGTCGGCCCGCAGGTGCACCCAGTTCGACCAGGCGCGGTCCACCGGGTCGCGGACGACCACCACGACCTTGACGTCGGGGACGTCCGCGGCGAGCCGTTCCTGCGCGCCCCGGTCGTAGAGGTAGAACGGCGTGCTCTCCCCGCGGACGGCGTCCTCCGGGGCGGCGGCGAACAGCGCCAGGTAGTCCTCCCGGCGCCAGATCCACTCCCGGGCGCTGTGCGCGTCCCCGGGACCGCGCTGCCCGCTGCGCGGCGGGGGCCGGCCGTCGGTCAGGTAGTACTTCGGCTCCTTGACCGGGGACAGGTACAGCCCCGGGTGCGTGGCCAGCGCGGCGTGCAGGGCCGTCGTCCCCGCCTTGGGCGCGCCGGCGATGACGAACTGCGGCAGTCGGCCGCTCATGCGGATCCCCTCCTGGATCGGTGTGCACACTGGGCGGCGTCCCCACCGCCCGAGACCGGAGCCGCCGCGTGCCCGAGAACCCCTCCCGCCACCCCGACCCGCAGCGGTTCTGGGCCGACGCCGAGGTGGCGGTGGCTCCCGAGGACGCCCGCCCGGGCTCGTCGGCCGGCGGCCCGTCGGCGCAGCTGGTCGACGGGACGTGGTGGCTGGCCTACCGGCTGCGGCGGCCGCTCGGCGAGGGCCGGGGCTTCGCCAACGTCGTCGCCCGCTCCGACGACGGCGTGCGGTTCACCCCCGTGGTGGGGATCGGCAAGGACGCGTTCGGCGCCGAGTCGCTCGAGCGCCCTGCCCTGGTGCACACGCCCGACGGCCGCTGGCGGCTCTACGTCAGCTGCGCGACCCCGGGCACCAAGCACTGGCGGGTCGACCTGCTGGAGGCCGGCACCGTCGAGGACCTGGGGACGGCGACCCCGCGCACGGTGCTGCCGGGCAGCGACGCCGAGGCGGTCAAGGACCCGGTGGTCCGGCACGACGGGCGGCGGTGGCACCTGTGGGCCAGCGTCCACCCGCTCGACGACCCGCTGGCCACCGATCGCATGACCACCGAGCACGCGACCAGCGACGACGGCGTCGCCTGGACCTGGCAGGGCACCGCCCTGGCCGGCACGCCGGGCAGCTGGGACGCCCGCGGCGTGCGGTTCACCGCCGTCGCCCTGGACGGCGCCGGGACCTGGGCGCTCTACGACGGACGGGCCACGGCGGAGGAGAACTGGGAGGAGCGCACCGGGCTCGCGGTGGCCGACGGGGACGGCCGCTTCACCGCCGTCCCCGGTGGCCCGCTGCTGCAGAGCCCGCACCCGCCGGGCGGGCTGCGCTACGCCGACGCGGTGGCCGTCCCCGGCGGCGGCGTCCGCTGGTTCTACGAGGCGACCCGCGCCGACGGCGCCCACGAGCTGCGCACGGTGCTGCTGCCGGGCTGACACGGTCAGTGCCCCGCCGGCCCGCAGCCGGCGCCGCGCGTGACCGCCCGGAGGTCGGCGCCGGCCGGCCCGGGCAGCGGGCGCGGGTCGTCGGCCGGCTGCCAGCGGCCGTCCCGGACGACGTACTCGGCCGCCGGCCCGTCGGCGAGGAACGCGGCCAGGCCGTCGAGCAGCCGGTCGACGTCGGCCGCCGTGGTGGCCACGCCGACGCTGGCCCGCAACGCCCCCTCGGGCACGCCGAGCCGGGCGAGCAGCGGGTGGGCGCAGAACCGGCCGTCCCGGACGCCGACGCCGTGCTCGGCCGACAGGACGGCCGCCACCAGCCCGGGGTCGGCGCCCTCGACGGTGAAGCCCACCACGCCGGTGGGCGTGACCGAGTCGGGCCAGATCCGCAGCCGGCGCACGCCGGGCAGCGCGTCCAGGCCGGCCTCCAGCCGGGCTCGCAGCGCCCGCTCGTGGGCCTCGAGCGCCTCCTCCGGCAGCGCGGCGAGGGCGTCGCACGCCGCCGCCAGCGCCACCGCGCCGAGCACGTTGGGGGAGCCGCCCTCGTGCCGGTGCGGCGCCGCGGCCCAGGTCGCCGCCTCCACGGTCACCGTGTGCACCGCTCCCCCGCCGGCGAGGTGCGCGGGGGCGGCGTCCAGCCAGTCGCGGCGACCCACGAGCGCCCCGGTTCCGTACGGCGCGTAGAGCTTGTGCCCCGAGAACGCGACGTAGTCGGCGCCGGTGGCGGTCAGGGAGAAGCGGCGGTGCGGCACCAGCTGGGCGCCGTCGACGGCCACCCGGGCCCCGGCCGCGTGCGCCAGCTCCACGACGTCGGCCACCGGGAGCGCCTCCCCGGTGACGTTGGAGGCGCCGGTGACCGCGACCAGGGCGTACCGCCGCGCGGCGAGCTCACCGGCCAGCGCCCGCAGGGTCGCCGTGACCGTCGCGCCGGTGGGCAGGACGGTCGTGGTCGTGCGGCGCTGCCACGGCAGCAGGTCAGCGTGGTGCTCGCAGTCGAGCACCAGCACCCGCTCCCCCGTCGGCACGCAGCCGGCGAGCAGGTTCAGCGCGTCGGTGGTGTTCCGCGTCAGCACGCAGACGTCGTCGGGCCGGGCGCCGACGAAGGCGGCCACCGTGTCCCGCGCCGACTCGTAGAGCGCCGTCGACACCTGGGACAGGTAGCCCGCGCCCCGGTGCACGCTCGCGTACAGCGGCAGCGCCTCGGCCACCCGGTCGGCCACGGCGACCAGCGCCGGCGTGCTCGCCGCGGTGTCGAGGTCGGCGTAGCGCAGCCGGCCGGACGGCACGAGCGGCACCTCGGTGTCCGCGCCGACGACCGGCAGCAGCGGCCGCTCCGGGGCCGCGGGGACGTCGACGACGGGACGGGACAGGACGGCGCCGGTCACGCAGGCCTCCTCGGTTCGGGGACCCGCCTCGGGTCCGCGCTTGCGGGCGCCGGTCAGCACCCGCCTGGTCGTCACCCGGGGCACCCCATCGCGGAGGAAGGGTTGCCGGCCAGCGAGCCGGGGCTTGTCGCTGGCGCTCTTGACCTGACCGGGAGCGTGGCACGCCGGCCGCATTGTCGTCAAACCCGATCGGGATGGTAGAGATATGACCGTGCCCGTCCTCCCCGTCCCGACCGCCGCCGCGCCGCGGCTGGTCCGTCGGGTGCACGTGGACCTGGGCCGCGTCTGGTCGGCCCGCTGTCGCTGACGGCGCCCCCGTCCGATCCCCCTCCGGCCGCCGTCCCGCGCGGCCGCTCATCCCTGCGAGGACCCCCGTGCCGATCGAGTTCCTGGGCATCGCCGCCACCAACGACGGATCCGAGACCACCCCGCGCTCCGGGCCGAGCTTCGACAAGCAGTTCACCCTGCGACTCGGCCGCGCGCACGAGGACTGGGGCTGGGACCGCGTGCTGTTCGCCTACGGCTCCGGTGCTCCGGAGCCCTCGGCCGCCGCTGCCTACCTGCTCTCCCACACCGAGCGGCTGCAGGTGCTGCTGGCCCACCGGCCCAACGTCAGCTACCCGACCTTCGCCGCGAAGACCTTCGCCACCCTCGACCAGATCGGCGACGGCCGGCTGACCGTGCACTTCATCACCGGCGGCACCGACCGGGAGCAGCAGCGCGAGGGCGACTACCTGACCAAGGACCAGCGCTACGGCCGCACCCGCGAGTACATCCAGATCGTCAAGAAGGCCTGGACCTCGCGCGAGCCGTTCGACTGGGACGGCGAGCACTACCGGTTCGCCGACTTCGTCAGCGACACCTTCCCGGTGCAGCAGCCCCGGCCCGACGTCTCCTTCGGCGGCTCCTCGGCGGCCGCCTACGCCGCCGGGGGCGCCGAGGCCGACGTCTACGCGCTGTGGGGCGAGCCGCTGGCGGAGACCGCGGCCCAGATCGAGCGGGTGCACGCCGCCGCCCGGGCCGCCGGGCGCACCACGCTGCCGCGCATCCAGGTCGCCTTCCGGCCGATCATCGCCCCCACCGAGGAACTGGCCTGGGAGAAGGCGTACCGCACCGTCGACCGGATCACCGCCCGCACCGGCGGGGGGCTGCAGCCGCTGTCGCGGCGCCACCCGCTCACCGGCCCGGAGAACACCGGCTCCCAGCGACTGCTGGAGATCGCCGAGCGCGGCGAGCGGTTCGACCGCGCGCTGTGGACGCCGACGGCGCGGGCCACCGGCGGCGCGGGCAACTCCAACGCGCTGGTCGGCACCCCGGAGACGGTGGCGCAGGCGCTGCTGGACTACGTCGACCTCGGCGTCGACATCATCTCGATGCGCGGCTACGACCTGCTCGGCGACGCCATCGACGTCGGCCGGTACGTGCTGCCGATCGTGCGCGAGGAGGTCGCCAAGCGCGACGCGGCCCGGGCGACCCCGGCGACGGGAGCCCGGTGAGCACCGTCGCGGTCGTCGGCAACCCCAAGCCGCACTCCCGCACCCGCGCCGCGGCCGAGCTCGTCGTCGAGCGGCTGACCGGCGCCCCGGCCGACCGGGTGGTCGACGTCGTCGAGCTCGGCGCCGGGCTGCTCGGCTGGGGCGACCCGGCCGTCGAGGAGGCGGTCGCCGCGGTGCGGACGGCTGAGGTCGCCGTCGTCGCCAGCCCCACCTACAAGGCCACCTACACCGGCCTGCTCAAGCTGTTCCTCGACCAGATCGGCACCGGCGACCTCGCTGGGGTGGTGGCGGTGCCGCTCATGCTGGGCGGCGGGCCGGCGCACGCGCTCGCGCCCGAGCTGCTGCTCAAACCGGTGCTCGTCGAGCTCGGCGCCACCGCGCCCACCCGCGGGCTGTACCTGCTGGACAAGACGTGGGACGACCCCGCGCCGCTGGACGCCTGGCTGACCGCCGCGCGGCCGCAGGTGGACGCCGCCCGCACCGCCCGGCGCGGCTGACGTGGCGGTCTCCCGGCCCGGGCTCACCCGTCGCGTCGCCGTGGACCTGCTGCGGGTGGCCAGCGCGCGATGTCGGCGCCGCTGACGACCGCCCACTCTCCCCGCAGACCCCGAAGGACCTCGTCATGACCCGTTCCCTGCTGTCCTCTGCCCTGTCCGCCGACCCCACCGTCCGCCGCACCGGCGCGGCCGGGCTCGCCGCGGCCCTCGCCGCGGTCGAGCACCGGTGGTCCCCGCTGGTCGAGTTCCGCGCCGAGCACCGCTGGACGCACCTGCTCGACCCCGGCTTCGCCGCCGACGCCCTCGACCCCGCCCTGCACGCCGACCTCGCCGAGGCCCAGGTGTGGCTGCTGTCCTGGCTGCCCGGCCAGGGCACCGACCTGCACGACCACGGCGGCTCCTCCGGGGCCTTCGCGGTCGTCCGCGGCACGCTGGCGGAGGAGGTCGGAGCGCTGCCGGAGGCCCGGCAGCTCGCGCCCGGCCGGGTGCGCCCGTTCGGGCCGCACCACGTGCACCGGGTGGCCAACCGCGCGCCGGAACCGGCGGTGAGCGTGCACGTCTACAGCCCGCGGCTGACCGTCATGAACACCTACCGGGCCGACCGGGGCGGGCTGATCCGCACCGGCACCGAGCGGGCCGGCGTCGACTGGTGACCGCACCCGGAGACGCCGACGGGCCGTGCCCCCCGGAAGGGGAGCACGGCCCGTCGTTCGTGTGGCCCCGTCCGGGAGCCCGCCCTGAGCTCGCGAAGGGTGGGCAGGGCGGGGTCCTCCTCTACGCCGGCTGCGGCACCCGGTTGTCGAACAGCGCGATCGCCGCGGCGGTGTTGGACGCCGGCACGAAGTAGTGCGAGTGCACCTTCTTCACCTGGGCGTTCATCGCACCGCGCATGATCAGCCACATGATCATCTCGATGCCCTCGGACCCGGCCTCGCGGATGTAGTCCTCGCGGGAGAGCGCGGTCAGCTTCTCCGGGTCCTTCTCGATGGCCTCGAGGAACATGTGGTCGAACTCGGGGTTGATGTAGCCCGCCCGCGACCCGGCCAGCTGGTGGGACATCCCGCCGGTGCCCAGGATCGCGACCTTGACGTCCTCGGGGTAGCTGCGGATGGCCCGGCCGAGCGCCTGCCCCAGCGCGTAGCAGCGGGCCGCCGTGGGCTGCGGGTACTGGATGACGTTGACCAGCAGCGGGATCACCGGGCAGGGCCAGGCCTCGCCCGGGTCCGGCGTCCACACCGACAGCGGCACGGTGAACCCGTGGTCGACATCGAGCTCCTGGAACACGGTGAGGTCGAAGCCGTCGTCCACCAGGCTCTCGAGCAGGTGCAGCGACAGCTCCGGGTCGCCCACGACGTCGGGCACCGGGCGCTTGCCGAAGCCCTCGTCGGCCACCTCGTACCGCTCGGCGGTGCCGATCCCGAAGGTCGGCACGATGTCGAGGTCGACGCCGTTGGCGTGGTCGTTGTAGACGACGATCGCCACGTCGGGCTTGTGCTCGGCGAGCCACTCCCGCGCCGGGGCGTAGCCGTCGAACAGGCCCTTCCAGTTCGGGTCCTCGGTCTTGCCGCGGTCCATCGCGGCCCCGATGGAGGGGACGTGCGAGGTCGCCAGACCCCAGATCACCTCAGCCACGTCGTCCTCCTGCCCGCATCGCCGCCACGAACTCCTCCTCGGTCATGCCGCTGAAGACGCCACCGAGGTACTGCATCGACCGGCCGTCCATCATGGCCAGCTTGTAGACGTAGAAGATGCTGCCGCCCAGGTCGATCATCCGCTGCCAGTCCCGGTCGAGGACGGCCTGCTTCTGCTCCGGGGTCAGCGTGAACTCGTCGCAGTAGGCGGCCTCGTCGGCCAGGAACCGCTCCCGTGCCTCGGCCGAGCGCAGGCTCATGAACAGCTTGTTCATGCGGAAACCGCGCCGGCTGGTCTGTCCGTCGAAGACCGGCGTCCCCGGCAGGTCGAACCTGCCGATCGGGGTGTCAGTGCTCATCGCTGCCCTTCCGTTCCTCGCCGGTGAGGTGCTCGTGGTCGTCCAGCCACTCCCACAGCGGTCGCGGATGCGGGCTGGTCCTGGTGCGGCCGCACCAGCACGTCCCGAGCATCTCACCGTCGTACTGGCGGAAGGTGATGCGCAGCTGGCGGGTGGGCGGGCTCTGACCGGTGGCGGTGGTCATGCCTTCTCCTGCGGGTGCTGAGCCAGCGCCTCGACGTGCACGTCGAGCCACGGGGACATGGGCAGGGACACCAGGGCATCGTGCAGCGCCGCGGCGTCGGGCGCCTCGTACAGCCCGATGGTGGCGTTGCGCCCGGGCACCCGCCACAGCCGCTTGAGGGTGCCCGCGGCGCGCAGCTCCATGGCGCGAGCCCGCTCGGCGGTCCGCAGCTCCTCCCGCCGCTCGGCCGGCGTCTCGGCGGGCAGGCGGTTCTCGGAGCGGACGAGGAACTCCACGGTGGTCTCCTGGGGGTGGGTCGGGTGGGTGGGGACCGCGATCAGCGGGCGAGCTCGAGCAGGACGTCGGCCAGCGCCTTGGGGGCGGTGACCATCGCCTCGTGGCCGGTGTCGAGCTCGTGCACCGGCCAGCCGCGCTCGCGCGCCCGCTCGCCCTGGGCCTGGAAGACCCGCATCCAGGTCACGCACTCGACGAACGCGGCGGGCACAGTGTCCACGGCGCCGGTGAGGTCGAGCCGGTCGAGGTAGGTCTTCCACGGGTGCGGCGTCAGCTTCGGGGTCAGCCAGTCGACGTCGGCCTGCTCGGTGACGCCGAGGACCGAGAGCTTGCGCACCGGCACCAGCCAGCCGAAGCCCTGCTCGGCCGCCGACTCGGCCCAGTGGTGCTCCACCTGCTCGGGCAGCAGGTCCCGCGCGGCCTCGCCGTCGTCGCCGACGAAGGCGTCGAGGTAGACCCGCTTGGCGATCGCCTCGGGCCGCCGGTCGGCGACCGCGGTGACGATCTGCCCGGCGTAGCTGTGCCCGACCAGCACGACGTCGCGCAGGGCGAAGGTGTCGATCAGCCGGACGACGTCCTCCACGTGGGTGTCCAACCCCACCAGCGGGGACAGCAGGTGCGCGCGCTCGGACAGCCCGGTCAGCGTGGGGGCGTGGACCTCGTGGCCGGCGCCGCGGAGCAGCGGGGCCACCCGGTCCCAGCACCAGCCGCCGTGCCAGGCCCCGTGGACGAGGACGAAGGTCGCCATCGTGCCGGCCCTCAGGCCTGACCGGCCGGCTGCGGCGCGGCGGCGGCGGGGCGGACGGGGCGCGCCGGGCGGGCCGGGGCCTCGCCGCGGGCGGCCGCCTCGGCCTTGGCCATCTTCTCCAGCAGGCGGCGGCCGCGGATGCCGGCGACGTCGGAGCGGATCGAGGACTCGATCATGCCCGGGTCGGTGGCGACCATCTTCTCCTGGATCTCGAGGGCGTCGACGTCCTCCTTCATGACCGCCAACTGCTGCTTGAGCTGGAAGTCCGACAGCTCCTGGTCGTCGATCTTGTAGTCGCGGCCCAGGGCGAAGAAGTCGTGCGTGGTGGTCTCGGTCTCCGGCGTCATGCCGTAGATGACCTTCATGTGGAAGCCCTCGGGCTCCTCGGTGCCGGTCGGCGCGATCCGGATGTTGAGGATGAAGATGCCCGGCGCGTAGAAGTCGCCGTCCTGCCAGCGGTCGATGTTGGTCGTCACGCCCATCGAGGACCGGTAGAAGGGCGGGGCCTCGATGTCGATCATGTGCCGGACGAAGGAGACCTTGTTGCCCTCGCCGATCACGTCGATCGGGGTGGCGGCGACCGCGGCGTTGCCGATCGAGGTCGGGTGCAGGAACGTCTCGTGGGTCAGGTCGAGCAGGTTCTCCACGAGCAGCACCTGGCGGCCCTTGAGCCCGACCGAGCCCTGCACGTGGGTCCAGTTCGGGTCCTCGAGCCAGGAGACGTCCGGGATGTCGTCGGGGTCGGCCTTGTCCGCGTCACCCGGCCAGATCCAGACGATGCCGTAGCGCTCCACGACCGGGAACCGGTGCACCGTGGCGCCCTTGGGCATGTCCGGCTGCTCGGCGACCCCGACGCACTGGCCCGATCCGTCGATCTTGTAGCCGTGGTAGTTGCAGGTGATGACGTCGTCGTCCAGCTGCCCCAGCGACAGCGGGTAGCGGCGGTGCGGGCAGCGGTCCTCGATCGCGTTGGCGGTGCCGTCCGACAGCCGGTAGAAGCACACCGGCCGGCCGCAGATCCAGCGCTGCATGAGCGTGCGGCCGACCTCGTCGGACCAGGCGCCGATGTACCAGCCGTTCAGGACGATGGGGTTGGCTGCCACGGGTACTCCTCGGTGGGTGTTCGGTTCGGGTTCAGGCCGGGCGGGAGGGATCAGAGGTCGAGCACGAGGCGCGGCCCCCGGCACCGCGACACACAGATCATCATCACGTCGCCCGCGGCGCGCTCGTCGTCGTCGAGCAGGGAGTCACGGTGGTCGGGCTCGCCCTCGAGGACGGCGGTCTCGCAGGTGCCGCAGATGCCCTCGGCGCACGAGGACAGGACCGGGACGCCGGCGTTCTCGACGGCCTCCAGGACGGTGAGCTCCGGCGGCACCTCGACGGTGATGCCCGAGCGCTGCAGGACCACCTCGAAGGCGGTGTCCTCGCCGTCGGCGACGACGGGGGCGGCGGTGAACCGCTCGACGTGCAGGGCGCCGGGGCCCCACGGGCGGCAGGCGGCCTCGACCGCTTCGAGCAGCGGTGCGGGGCCGCAGCAGTAGACGAGGGTGTCGGCGGCCGGCGTCCCGAGGACGGTGGCCAGCGGCAGCAGCCCGACCTCGTCCTGCGGGTGCAGGGTGACCCGGTCGCCGTGCGCGGCCAGCTCGGCGAGGAAGGCCATGGAGGCGCGGGTGCGGCCGCCGTAGTGCAGCTCCCAGTCGGCGCCGGCCGCCTCGGCCGCGCGGATCATCGGCAGCAGCGGGGTGATGCCGATGCCGCCGGCCACGAAGACGTAGCGGGCCGCGGGCAGCAGCGGGAAGTTGTTGCGCGGGCCGCGCACCCGCAGCGTGTCGCCGACGGCGAGCTCGTCGGCGATCCAGCGCGAGCCGCCGCGGCTCTCCGGCTCCCGCAGGACGCCGATCCGCCAGGTGCCGGTCTCCGCCGGGTCGCCGCACAGCGAGTACTGGCGGGTCAGGCCGCCCGGCAGCTCCACGTCGATGTGCGCCCCGGGCGCCCAGGCGGGCAGCTGCTCCCCCGCCGGCAGGGCGAGGTCGAGACCCACGACCCCGTCGGCCTCGTCGCGGCGGGCCGCGACGACGACCTCGGCGGTCCAGTCCGACGACGTCCGGGTGGCTGCGCTCCGGTCGAGGACGGACGTCACGGGTGGGCCTCCAGCGGGCTCTCGCGGCACGGCGCAGCCGGGTGACCACGCTCACGCCCACCGTAAGGAGCGCCCCGACCTGCGGGGATCGGCGCTAGGTCGGCTCTGGAACGGCCGTGACAGCGCCCCCCGGCTACGTCATCCGTCCTACGGACCCCGGGCGGGGCGTCGCTCAGGCCGGTGGCGGGATGAGCCCCTCGCGGATCGCCAGCAGCGCGGCCTGGGTGCGGCTGGACAGCTGCAGCTTGCTCAGCACGTTGCTGACGTGGGTGCGGGCGGTGCGCTCGCTGATCACCAGCCGGTCGGCGATGTCCCGGTTGGAGTGCCCCTGTGCCACCAGGGTGAGGATCTCCCGCTCGCGCGTGGTGAGCGAGGTCAGGCCGGTCTGCGGCGCGGCCATCCGGCGGGCCAGCTGCCGGGCGACGGCCGAGTCCAGGTGCACCTCGCCGGCCGCGGCGGCGGTGATCGCGGTGGCCACCTCCGCGGGGTCGGCGTCCTTGAGCACGTAGCCGGCGGCACCGGCCGCCAGCGCGGCGTGCACCCGCTCGACCTCCCCGAAGCTGGTGAGGACGACGACCTTCACCTGCGGGTGCGCCCGCACGATCGCGGCGGTGGCCGCGACGCCGTCCATGCGCGGCATCTGCAGGTCCATGAGGACGACGTCGGGCAGCGGCTGCCCGGTGGTGTGCCACTGGTGCAGCAGCTCGACGGCCTGCTGGCCGTCACCGGCCTCCCCCAGCACCTGCAGCGTCGGGATGCCGGCCACGTAGGCCTGCACGCCCCGGCGGACGATCGCATGATCGTCGACGAGCAGGACGCCGATGACCCCGGCCGCCGGCGCGGCGTCGGTCGGTCCGGTGCTCATCGGCTCCTCCCCTCGCCGCCCGGCGCGGGCAGCGTCACCTCCACGCGCCAGCCGCCGAACGGGCGGGGCCCGGCGGCCAGCCGCCCGCCCCAGCGCTCGGCGCGCTCGCGCATCGACACCAGCCCCAGCCTCCCCGACCCCGGCGCCGGCTCCCCCGGCTCCCCGTCGGGCAGCGCGCCGCAGCCGTTGTCGGTGACCTCGACGACCAGCCCGCCGCCGGTGGCCGGCCGCCGGATGCGCACGCCGGCCTCGGTGGCGTGCGCGTGCTTCACGACGTTGTGCAGCGCCTCCTGCACGATCCGGTAGAGGTCCTCCTGCACCTCCACGTCGACGTCGAGGTCGAGGTCGCCGGGCGCCTCGACGTCGACCAGCAGCCCGGTGCGGGCCTCGACGCCGGCGGCGTGCGCGCAGACCGCCTCGACCAGGCCGTTCTCCGCGAGGTCCAGCGGCCGCAGCTCGAAGACCAGCCCGCGCAGGTCGGCCAGCGCTCTGGCCGACAGCGCCGCGAGCTCCTCGGCGCCGCTGCGCACGACCGCCGGGTCGGCGCCGGCCTGGTCGAGGTGGGTACGCAGCGCCTCGGCCTGCATGCGCATCGAGAACACCTGCTGGACGACGGAGTCGTGCAGGTCCCGCGCCAGCCGGCGGCGCTCGTCGGACTGCGCCCGCGACCGGGTCTGGGCGAGCAGCGCGGCGGTGTCGATGGCCACCGCCGCGGAGTCGGCCATCGCCTCGAGGAAGGCCAGCGAACTGGCCCCGGGGTCCTCCCCCGGCTCGTAGTAGGCGTTGATGATGCCCAGCGCCCGGCCGCGCACGACCATCGGCATCGAGACGAAGCTGTCCCAGTCCGGGCGGCCCATGATCTCGTGCAGCGGCCCCCACGTCGGGTCGGCCATGATCACCGGCTTGCGGTGCAGGCTGACGATCGGCTCCCGGCGCTGCAACGCCTCCATGAACAGCACCCGGGCGCCCAGGGCACGGGCGGCGGCGAGCTTCTCCGCGAAGTCCTCGGCGTCGCCGAAGCCGGCCATGCCCAGCAGCCGCAGCTCGTCGCGGGGGTCGTCGAGGGCGAGGATCTGGACGGCGGCGATGGTCGCGGTCATGGCGATCTCGCGGGCCACGGCGTCGAGGGTGGCGCGCAGGGAGTAGGCGTCGGCGACGCTGGACGCCGCCCGGGTGATCGCGGTCAGCCGCTCCTGCTGGCGCACGCGGTCGGTGACGTCGCTGAACCACACCGCCCAGCGGGAGGGCCCCACCGGCAGCACCCGGTACTCGAGCTCCCGGCGGCTGCCGCCCGGCGCGGCCCAGCTGGTCCGCCGCAGGTCCGCGGCGTCGGGGTCCCCGGCCGGCGGCTCGAAGGGCACGGTGGCGCCGACCAGCTCGGCGGCCGGCGAGCCGAGGACCGCGGCGGCGGCGGCGTTGAGGCCGAGCAGCCGGCCGGCGTCGTCCACCAGGGCCAGGCCGTCGGCGGAGACGCCCACCAGGGCGCGCAGCACCGGGTCCTCGCCGATGCCGGGGGGCCACACCGCACCGGCCGCGGCATCCACCTGACTGCGCACTCCCGCCCCGTCCCGCCCGTCGTCCCCGGCGCCCTCGCCCCGGGTCGACGTGCGTCCGCACGCTACTCCCGGGCGCACCGCGGCCGCGGAGCCGATCTCCCCCGCCCACCGCCCCGGACGACGGCGCGCCGGCCGGGAACCGCGGAGGTCCCGGCCGGCGGCCCCGTCCCGGGTCCCGCCCGAGCTTGCGAGGGGTGGGGAGGACGGGGTCGGCCGTGGCACCTGGCCCCGTCCCGAGTCCCGCGCCGAGCTTGCGAGGGGTGGGGAGGACGGGGTCGGCCGTGGCACCTGGCCCCGTCCCGGGTCCCGCCCGAGCTTGCGAGGGGTGGGGAGGACGGGGTCCTTCTCAGGCGGAGGTGGCCACCGACGTCCCCAGCCGGTCGGCGTCGGCCTGCCGGCTCCGGGGAACCACCCGGATGCCGAGCACGGCGACCAGGCTGACCAGCGACAGGACCGCGACGTAGAGCGCGATCGGCGTGGAGGACTCGTAGGCGCCGTACAGGGCGGTGGCCGCGATCGGGGTGACCGCACCACCGATCATGCCGCCGAGCTGGTAGGCGATGGAGATGCCGCTGTAGCGGGTCTTCACCTCGAAGATCTCGGTGAACAGACCGCCCTGGGCGCCGGCCATGATGCCCTGCACGATGGCGGCGACGACGAACGCGAGCAGCGCCGCGGCCGCGTTGCCGGTGTTGACCAGCGCGAACATCGGCAGCGGCCAGATGACCGCGGTGAGCGCGCCGAGGGCGAAGACCGGCTTCGAGCCGAACCGGTCGGACAGCACGGCGGCCACGACGATGGTGGCGATCCAGACCAGCGTCGAGGCGAGGATCAGCCACAGCAGCGTGGAGCGCTCGAAGCCGACGACGGTCGTGCCGTAGGTGAGCATGTAGACGATGACGGTGTAGCCGACGGCCGGCGGCGCGATCGAGGCGAGGCTGCCCAGGACCAGCGTGCGCGGCTGGCGCTTGACCAGCTCGGCCACCGGGATCTTGCTGACCTGCTTCTGCTCCTTGACCTGCTGGAACTCCGGCGCGTCCTCGAGCTTGCTGCGGACCAGGAAGCCCACGACGACCAGCACGATGCTGACGAGGAACGGGATCCGCCAGCCCCAGCTGAGGAAGGCGTCGTCATCGAGGCCGGAGACGGCGAGGAAGGCGAGGTTCGAGGTGAGCACGCCCATCGGGACGCCGAACTGGGCGAAGCTGCCGTAGACCGCCCGCTTGCGGGGGCTGGCGTGCTCGGTGGCGATGAGCACCGCGCCGCCCCACTCGCCGCCGACGCCGAAGCCCTGGATCAGCCGCAGCACGACGAGCAGCAGCGGCGCGCCGATGCCGATCGCGTCGTAGGTCGGCAGCAGGCCGATGAGGAAGGTCGACCCGCCGGTGAGCAGCAGGGTGAGCACCAGCATCGACTTGCGGCCGATCCGGTCACCGAAGTGGCCGATCACCGCGGCACCGAGCGGCCGGGCGACGAAGCCGACGGCGAAGGTGGCGAACGCGGCCAGGGTGCCGGCGACCGACGAGGCCCCGAAGAAGGCAGTGCCGAACACCAGCGCGGCGGCGGTGCCGAAGATGTAGTAGTCGTACCACTCGATCGACGTGCCGACGAAGCTGGCCGCGAAGATGCTCTTCTTCGACGGGCCGGCCTTCGCGGGCGCTGGGGTGGTGTGGGTTGCCACGGGGGGAGTTCTCCTCTGGACGCCTCTGCCTGGGGTGGCGCACCGGTCGTGATGCCGGTTACACCGTCCCGTCGATGGAAACCGGTCTTGACACCGAAGTCGTGAGCCGCCCGACCCGCTCGCACCGGGTCGCCTCGGCGACAACGCCTACGTCATCCGTCCCGGTCGTGCCGCTCAGCAGCGCCGACGCCGTGCACGGCCGCCCTGACGCGGGCCGTGATGCGCGTCACGGTGACCCCGGCGGGACGGCTCAGCCCAGGGTGCGCGTCTCGGCGGCGATCGGCACCTCGACGACCCGCGGGCCCTCCGCCTTGCCGGCGGCGGCCAGCTCCTCGGCCAGCTCCTCCCCCGTCGTGACCGTGCGGCCGGGCAGCCCGTAGCCCTGCCCGATGGTGGCCGCGTCCAGGCCGGGCAGGTCCAGCCCCGGGACGCCGGCCACGCCCAGCTGCCCCAGGAACGAGCTCAGCGCCCCGTAGGTGTTGTTGCGCAGCACCAGGAAGGTCACCGGCAGCCGGCGCTGCACCGCCGTCCAGACGCCCTGGACGCCGTACTGGAACGCGCCGTCACCGAGGACCGCCACCACCGGCCGGGCCGGGTCGGCCAGCGCGACGCCGACCGCGGCCGGCAGACCGAAGCCCAGGCCGCCGGCGGCCGGGAAGAACAGGCTGCGCGGCCGGTCGACGTCCAGGTGCGACCAGAACTGCGCGGTGTTGGACGTCGACTCGTTGACGAACCGCACGCCGGCCGGCAGCAGCCGGTTGGCCAGGGCGAAGACGCCGTCGGCGGTGAACGGGGCGGCGTCGGGGTCCTGCGCGGAGACCCGCTGCGGCGCCGGCCGCGGCGGGCGCGGCGGCAGTCCCTCCAGGGCAGCGAGCAGCTGCCGGGCGGCCGTGGCGACGTCGGCGACCACCGCGTCGCCGAACGCGGCGCGCGCCGCGGTGCCGGGGTCGCTGCCGACGCTCACCAGCTCGGCGCCCTCGGGCAGCCAGGGGCCGGGCCGGTAGGCGTGGTAGCGGAACACCGGCGCGCCGAGCACGAGCACCAGGTCCGCGCCGGCCAGGTGCTCGGAGACGCCGGCGATGCTCGGGGGCAGGCAGCCCTGCCAGAGCGGGTGGCGGGTCGGGAAGGGGGCGCGCGGCGGCGTCGGCGCGTTCCAGACCGGGGCCTGCAGCGCCTCGGCGAGGGCGACGACGAGGGGGAACGCGCGCTCGTCGTCCACCTCGGGGCCGACGACGAGCACCGGGTTCCGGGCGGCGGTCAGCCGGTCGGCCAGCTCGCCCAGGACGTCGTCGGGCAGGGCGCCGGCCGCCCGCACCCGGCGGCGGGCCAGGAAGGCGACCTCGTCGTCGTCCACCGGCCGGCGCCAGTCGTCCAGCGGCAGGGAGACGAACACCGGGCCGGTGGGCGGCAGGGTGGCGAGGTGGAAGGCCTCCGAGAGCGCGCGGGGGACGTCCTGCGCGCGGGCCGGCTCGAACGCCCACTTCACCTGCGGCTCGGGCACCCGGGTCATGCCCGGCTCGGCGAGCACCGAGCCCAGCCCCACCATCGCGCGGGCCTGCTGCCCGGCGGTGACCACCAGGGGCGTGCCGATGGCCCGGGCGTTGGCGAGGTTGCCCATCGCGTTGCCCAGGCCCGCCGCGGAGTGCAGGTTGACCAGCGCCGGCCGGCCGGTGGCCTGGGCGTACCCGTCGGCCATCGCCAGCACCGCGCCCTCGTGCAGGCCGAGGACGTAGCGGAAGTCGTCGGGGAACCCGTCGAGGAAGGGCAGCTCGTTGGAGCCGGGGTTGCCGAAGACCGTGGTGAGCCCCCAGGCGCGGAGCAGGTCGTAGGTGGTCTCGCGGACGGTGGGCACGGCGTCCTCCTGTTGCTGCCGTCGCTGCACGTGGTGGCGCAGGCTAGTCCCCGGCCGGAGGTGCCCCGTCGCCTACGTCGGATGTCTCGCCCGGCCCCTCCGGAGCGGCCGGTGCCGGTCCGGTCGGATGCCCGGGGCCGCCCGGGACCACTGGGCCTAGCGTGACGCTGGGCACGTCCGCCCGAGACCCGACACTCGAGGAAGCAGACCCGCATGGTGTCACTGGACCAACTGCCGGAGATCCGGACAGAGCTCTTCATCGACGGCGAGATCCGCAGCACCGACGACCACCTGCAGGTGGTCGACCCCGCCGACGGCCGCTCGGTCGTCGGCTACGCGGCCGCGGCCAGCGCCAAGCAGGCCGAGGAGGCCGTCGCCGCGGCGCACCGGGCCTTCCCGGCCTGGGCCGCGCGCACCCCGCAGGAGCGGGCCGAGCTGGTCACCGCGGCGCTGGCGCCGCTGGAGGCCGACCGGCACGCGACCGCCGAGATCCTCACGCGGGAGAACGGCAAGATCCGGATGGAGTCCTTCGTCGACTCCCTGGTGTTCGCCCACCGGGGCGGCCTGGCCACCGGCCTGGCCGAGCAGGTCGGGCTCACGACCGAGCTCCCCGCCCCGCCGTACCGGACGACGGTCTCCTACCTGCCGCTGGGCGTCGTCACGATCATCGTGCCGTTCAACTGGCCGCTGGCCATCCTGGGCGCCTCGCTCCCCTACGCCCTGGTCGCCGGCAACACCGTCGTGGTGAAGCCGCCGCCCAGCACACCGCTGGCCACGACCCGCACCGTGCAGCAGGTCGCCGCGCTGTTGCCGCCGGGCGTGCTCAACGTGGTCACCGGTGCCGACGCCGAGATCGGCTCGGCGCTGATCTCCGACGACCGCGTGAAGAAGGTGTGCTTCACCGGCAGCGTCGGCGGCGGACAGCGGATCATGGCGATGGCGTCGCAGTCGCTGACCCGCGTCGCCCTGGAGCTCGGGGGCAACGACCCGGCGCTGGTCCTGGCCGACGCCGACCTCTCCGGCGACGCGATGCAGCGGATGTTCGGCGGCACGTTCGACTCCACCGGCCAGATCTGCATGGCCACCAAGCGGCTCTACGTGCACCGCTCCCGGTACGAGGAGGTCGTCGAGGGCCTCTCGGGCATCCTCGCCGCCCAGCGGCTGGGCCACGGCCTCGACGAGGGCGTGACCATGGGCCCGCTGCACCAGGCCCGGCAGAAGGAGTACGTGCTCGAGCTGCTGGCGCAGGCGCGCGAGTCCGGCGCCGAGGTCCGCGAGTTCGGCGAGGCCGCCGAGGGCGCCGACATCTCCGCCGGCAACTTCCTCCGGCCGAGCCTGGTGCTCGACCCGGCCGACGACGCCCGCGTGGTGGTCGAGGAGCAGTTCGGCCCGACCCTGCCGATCCTGCCGTTCGACGACGAGGACGACGCCGTGGCCCGGGCCAACGACACCTGGTCGGGCCTGTGCTCGTCGGTGTGGACCGCCGACCTCGACCGCGCCGCCGCGGTCGCGGCCCGGCTGCGCACCGGGTACACCTTCGTCAACGCCCACGGCGCCGCGCACCTCGACGAGCGCGCCCCGTTCGGCGGGTTCAACCACAGCGGCATGGGCCGGGAGATGGGCATCGAGGGTCTCCGCGAGTTCATGGACACCCACGCGGTGGGCTTCCCCGCCTGAGCACCAGCCGGGGGGCGGGAGGACGTGGTCCTCCCGCCTCCGGGAGAGCAGTTGACCGAACCGGCCGGCAGCTTGCGAGGGTGCTGGCGTCCACTCGACGACGAGGAGAAGGACCCCATGGCGAACAACCGCGGCGTGACCTACCAGGGCCCGGGCAAGGTCGAGGTCACCGACCTGGACTACCCGGAGCTCGTGCTCAAGGACGGCCCCGGCGTCCACCCGGACAACGTCGGGCGGCAGGTGCCGCACGGCGCGATCCTCAAGGTGCTCACCACCAACATCTGCGGCAGCGACCAGCACATGGTCCGCGGCCGCACCACCGCCCCGCACGGCCTGGTGCTCGGTCACGAGATCCTCGGCGAGGTCGTGGAGACCGGCCCGGGCGTGGAGTTCATCAAGGTCGGCGACGTCTGCTCGGTGCCGTTCAACATCTCCTGCGGGCGCTGCCGCAACTGCAAGGAGGGCAAGACCGGCATCTGCCTCAACGTCAACCCCGACCGCCCCGGCTCGGCGTACGGCTACGTCGACATGGGCGGCTGGCAGGGCGGCCAGGCCGAGTACGTGATGGTCCCCTACGCGGACTGGAACCTGCTGGCCTTCCCCGACCGCGACCAGGCCCTGGAGAAGGTCCTGGACCTGACCATGCTGTCGGACATCTTCCCGACCGGGTACCACGGCGCCTACACCGCCGGGGTCACCACCGGGTCGACCGTCTACGTCGCCGGCGCCGGCCCGGTCGGCCTGGCCGCCGCGGTCTCCGCCCAGCTCCTGGGCGCGGCCGTCGTCATCGTCGGCGACCTCAACGAGGACCGGCTGGCCGCCGCCCGCGCCTTCGGCTGCGAGACCGTCGACGTGTCGAAGGGCGACCCCAAGGACCAGATCGAGCAGATCCTCGGCGTCCCCGAGGTCGACTGCGGCGTCGACGCGGTGGGCTTCGAGGCCCGCGGGCACGGGTCGGGCGCGCAGAAGGAGGCGCCGGCGACGGTGCTCAACTCGCTCATGGAGGTCACCGCGGCCGGTGGCTCGCTCGGCATCCCGGGCCTGTACGTGACCGGGGACCCGGGCGGCATCGACGAGGCGGCCAAGGTGGGCGCGCTGTCGATCTCGCTGGGCACCGGCTGGGCCAAGTCGCTGTCGTTCACCACCGGCCAGTGCCCGGTGATGCGCTACAACCGGCAGCTGATGATGGCGATCCTGCACGACAAGGTGCAGATCGCGAAGGCGGTCAACGCCACCGTCATCAGCCTGGACGACGCCCCGCGGGGCTACGCCGAGTTCGACTCCGGCGTGGCGAAGAAGTACGTCATCGACCCGCACAACGTGACCGGGAAGGCCGCGGCCTGACCAGCAACCGCCCCGACGCCGTCGAGGACCCGACCACCGGCGTGGTCGGGTCCTCGACGGCCGTCCGGCACCGCCGCGACGGCCGCCGGACGGGGCTGCGCTCCCCCGGCGTGCTCGTCCCCGTCCTGGTGCTCCTGGCCACCGTCGTCGCGGTGACCAGCAGCGTGGGCGCGCCGCTCATCCCGGCCGTCGCCGACCTGCACGACGTCCCGCTGCACGTGGCGCAGTGGTCGCTGACGATGCCGCTGCTGGTGGGGGCGGTCGCCACGCCGGTCCTGGGCCGGCTCGGCGACGGGTCGCACCGCCGGACCGTGGCCCTGTCCGCCCTGGTCCTGGTCGTGCTGGGCGGCGTGCTCACCGCGCTGCCGCTGTCGCTGGGCTGGTTCCTCGCCGGGCGGGGGCTGCAGGGCTTCGGGCTCGGCCTGATGCCGCTGCTCATCGCGACAGCCCGGGAGGCGCTGCCCTCCGCGCGCTCGCGCCGCGCGATCGCCGCGCTGTCGATCACCGTGGTCTCCGGCGTCGGCCTGGGCTACCCGATCGCCGGGGCGATCGCCACGTACGCGGGGGTGACCGCTGCGTTCTGGGCGGCGGCCGCGGTGTGCGCCGGTGCGCTCGCCGCCGCGGCGCTCGTGCTGCCGCCGGCCGCCCCGGTCCCGCCGCGCCGGTTCGACCTCTGGGGTGCGCTGCTGCTCGGTGCCGGCCTGGCCGGTGCGCTGCTCACCCTCAGCGAGGGCGAGACCTGGGGCTGGACGTCGCTCCGGGTCCTGCTGGTCAGCGCGGCCTCGCTGCTGCTGCTCGCCGCCTGGGTGCTCGTCGCGCTGCGGGTCCGCGCCCCGCTGATCGACCTGCGGCTGGCCCGCGGGCGGCTGCCGGCCGCGGGCCACGCCTCGATCCTGCTGGTCAGCCTGGCCAACTACCTCATGATGGGCTCGGTGCCGATCCTGGCCCAGACGTCCGCGGACAGCGGCTACGGCTTCGGCGCCTCCGGGCTGGTCGCCGGCCTGCTGCTCCTGCCGTTCTCGCTGGCCGGCATGCTCGCCGGCCCGCTCTCCCGGCGGCTCGGCGAGCGGGTCCGCCCGCGGGCGGTGCTGGCGGTCGGCGCGCTGCTGATGGCCGGCGCGCAGGCGCTGTTCGCCCTCTACCGCGGCGACCTGTGGGCCCTGGTCGTGGTGACCACGGTCGCCGGGCTCGGCGTCAGCACGGTGTTCGCCGCGGCCGCGGGGCTGGTCGTCTCCGCCGTCCCGCCCCGGGAGACCGGCAGCGCGATGGCCCTCAACCAGGTGCTGCGCTACGCCGGCTTCTCCGTGGGCAGCGCCCTGACCGCCACGGTGCTGTCCGTGGCGACGCCGGCCGGCGAGGGGCTGCCGGCCGGCGGCGCGTACACGGTCATCGGGTCGATCGCCTGCGTCGCCTGCCTGCTGGCCGCGCTCGTGGCCTGGGTCCTCGCCGGCCGGACCGCCGCTCAGCCGCCGAGCGTCGCGCCCCGGGAGAGCGGCGTCACCGAGCGGGCGTAGACCGACAGCCAGCCGCACCCGGCCGCCCGCGGCAGCGGCGCCATCTCCGCCCGGCGCTCGGCGAGCACCTCCTCGGGCACCTCCAGCTCGAGGCTGCGCGCGTCGACGTCGACGGAGATGACGTCGCCGTCGCGGACCAGCCCGAGCGGGCCGCCCACCGCGCCCTCGGGGCTGACCTCGGCGACGACCAGACCCTTGTTGACCAGGCCCGACATCTGGCCGTCGGTGACCACGACCACCTGGTCGCCCAGCCCGGCGCCGTCGAGGGCGAAGACGAACGCCGAGGTCAGCGCCATCCCCGGTGAGCCGCGCAGGCCCAGCCCGCTGAGGACGACGACCTCGCCGGGCTGCACCTCGCCTCCGCGGATGCCGGCCAGCCCTTCCTCGCGCGAGGAGTAGACCCGGGCCGGCCCGCGGAAGCGGTGCAGCCCGTCGTCGGCGACGGTGCGCTTGACCACCGCGCCCTCGGGCGCCAGGGAGCCCCGGACGACGGTGATGCCCGGGTGGGTGGCGAGCGGGGCGTCGACCGGCCGGATCACGTCGGCGTCGGCCACGGTGACGCCACCGAGGACCTCGCCGAGGGTCCGCCCGTCGACGGTCGGCCGGTCGAGGTCGAGCAGGTCGCGCAGCTGGTACAGCAGCGCCTGGGCGCCGCCGGCGGCCTCGAACTCGTCGATCCGGCGCTCGCCGTTGGGCTTGACGCCGGTGAGCAGCGGCACCCGCGGGGCCAGCTCCTCGAACAGCGCCAGGACGTCGACGTCGCAGCCGGCCTCCACCGCGATCGCCTGCAGGTGCTTGACGCAGTTGACCGAGCCGCTGATGGCCAGCACGGCGGTCACCGCGTTGCGGAACGCGCCGGGGGTCAGGACCTGCCGCGGGCGCAGGTCCTCCTCGACCAGCTCGACGATCCGGCGGCCGGCCCGCGCCACGTCGGCGAACATCCTGGGGCTGTTGGCCAGCACCGGGGTGCTGCCGGGCAGCGCCATGCCGAGCGCCTCGGTGGCGATGTGCATCGAGTTGGCGGTGCCCATGCCGGCGCACACGCCCGGGCCGCTGACCGCGACGGTCGCCATCTCGGCGAGCTCCTCGACGGTCATCGCGCCGGTGGCCACGTGCCCGGCGTAGAGGAAGACGTCCTCGCAGTCGACGTGCTCGCCGCGGTAGACGCCCGAGGGCTGGTAGCCGCAGCCCACGACGATGGTCGGGATGTCCAGCCGGCCGGCCGCCATCAGCTGCCCGGGCGTGGTCTTGTCGCAGGAGGCGAGGGTGACCATGCCGTCGAGCTGGGCGCCCTCGACGGCGACCTCGATGTCGCTGGCCAGCAGGTCGCGGGAGGGCAGGATGTAGCGGCCCTGCGCCCCGGCGCTGGTGATCGCGTCACTCGGGGCGGCGGTGCGCACCTCGAACGGGACGCCGCCGGCGGCGCGGATGGCGTCCATCAGCGGCGGGACGACGCCGTCGAGGTGGCTGAAGCAGCTGGCCAGCCCCGAGGAGCTGTTGACGACGGCGATCTTGGGCTTCTCCATGTCCTCCGGGGACAGGCCCAGCGCCGTCCACTGCGCCCGGCGCATCGCCCAGGGGGTGCCGCCGACCGGGAAGTTGCTGCGCAGCGTGGTCACTCACATCTCCTCGCGTCCCAGGAAGGCGCCGCCGGCCTCGAGGCGGCGCTGCAGCTCGGCGACCGGCACGTCCCGGACCGCCAGGTCCCCGGCGATGGCCAGGTCGGCGGCCACGCCGACGGCCTCGCCCATCACGAAGCACGGGCCGGTGACCCGGGCCGACGACTGGCCGCCCTGCGTCATCGACGCGCACCGGCCGGCGACGAAGAGGTTGTCCACCGCCTGCGGCACCACCATCCGGTAGGGCAGCTGGTTGAAGCCGCGGGGCGCGCGCTGCCAGCGGAACTCGACGGTGCCCGCGACGTGCGCCTCCACCGGCCAGCCGTTGACCCCGATGGCGTCGTCGAAGTCGGCGCAGTCCAGGACGTCGTCCTCGGTGAGCCGGTACTCGCCGAACACCCGGCGGGTCTCGCGGATGCCGATCTGCGGGGCGATGTCGACGATGTAGGAGTCGCCGAAGCCCGGTGTCCGGTTCTTGATGAAGTCGAACGCCTCGAACGACTGGCGGCGGCCCTGCAGCTCGCCGCGGGTCAGCTGGTCGACGTCGGTTCCGTCGACGGCGGTGCCGTCGGGGTTGGACAGCTGGGTGAGGTTGGCCCGCCACTCCAGCGGGTTGCGCTGCTGCCGGACGATCGGCTTCTTCCGCGGGAACCGGTGCGTGCCGGCGGCCTCGGCCTCGTCCATCAGCCGCTCGACGGTGCGCCACGGCGCGGGGCCGGCCGCGGCGACGTCGACGCCGTTGATCCGGAACATCAGCGACGGGTAGAGCAGGTGCGGCGCCTTCTCGAACGGCACGCCCGCCCAGGCGGCGACGTCGGCGTCCCCGGAGGCGTCGACGAAGACCCGGCCCCGGACGGCGGCCCGGCCGGACTTGGACTCGATCAGGACCGCGTCGATCGTCGCGCCGTCGTCGGCCATCACCACGCCGACCGCGGTGGCGTGGAACAGCAGCCGGGCGCCGGCGGAGGTGACCAGCTCGTCGGCGGCCAGCTTGTAGGCGGAGATGTCGAACGCCTGGGCGAGGATGCCGTCGTTGATGGTCAGGTGCGGCTCGTTGAGGCCGTCGAGCTTGACCAGCCGCTCCAGCAGCTCGTCGGCCAGGCCGTGGATGACCTGCCGGTGCTCGCCGTGCACCTTCGCGTGCAGCCCGCAGAAGGTGGACAACCCGCCCATGGTGCCCGCGCCGCCGAGGAAGCCGTAGCGCTCCAGCAGGATCGTGGAGCGGCCGGCGCGGGCGGCGGCGGCCGCGGCCATCAGCCCGGCCGGGCCGCCACCGATGACGACGACGTCGAACTCGCCGTACACCGGCGTCTCGCGGGCCGGCTCGTGGACGGTGGTCATCGCGGGCTCCCGGCGGTCGGGGTGGAGGGGACGCGGGCGATCGCCGGGGAGCCGCCGCGCGGGCCGAAGGTCTCGGCGACCGCCGACACCCCGGCGTTGTGCGCGCCGGCCACGACGACCAGCAGCGCCTCGGGCGAGTTGAGCACCGGGACGACGTCCTGCCCGGCCTCGGCGGCGGTGTCGGGGACCGCGTCCGGATGGCCGGCCGGCAGCCGCCAGCGGGTCTCCCGCGACACGGCGTCCTTGCCGACCTCGGCCAGCCGCTCCCGGGTGTTGACCGCGTGCTCGTACACGAACTGGCGGACGTCGAGCTTGGACCACCCGGCCGCGGCGAACACGTGCGCGTGCTCCGGGCCGAGGACCAGGCAGCCGCTGATCGTCTCGTGCACCAGCGCGCCGGTGCGGGCCAGCGTGCCGGCCAGGTCGCGGCCGAGCTGCTCGGGGTCGGTGGTGTGCCGGGCCTCGAGGTGGATGACCGAGCGGACGAGCATCGAGGTCACCGTGCTGTCCCCCGCAGCGAAGCCGTGGTCGGTGGGGAACGGCGCCCAGGGGCTGTCCTCCTCGTTCTCGGCGATGCAGCAGGTGTACTTCGCCGGCGTGCCCTGGGTGGCCTGGTCGAGCTGGTGCGGGTGCAGGCCGAAGGCGTTGATGGCGGTCAGCCGGATCGCCCGCCCGATGGTGGCGTTGGCGCGGAACCCCGAGCCGAAGACGTTGCCGCGGGAGTTGAGCCCGATGCGCTCCCGGACGGGACCGTTGACCAGGAGCAGCGGCGCGGTGCCGGTGGTGCTCTGCCAGATGCCCTTGCCGGCGTACCCCTCGGCGGTCAGCGCGTCCCACGCGGCGAGCACGACCGGGAAGTACTCGGGCAGGCAGCCGGCCATCGCCGCGTTGATCGCCGCCGAGCGCACCGTGCAGGACCGGTCCAAGTGCGGCATGCGGAAGACGACCTCGCCGGGGTCGCGCGCGGTCTGCGCGAGGAACTCGGCCAGGTAGGACTCGGTCACGGGCATCACCGGGAGCCCGTCGGTCCACTCCTGGGCGGCGTAGAACTCCTGCACGCGGCGCAGGGTCGCGACGTCCACCTGCGGCAGGGCGTCCTCCGCCCCGGGCGCGCGCGTCTCCAGCGAACTGCTCACCGGCTCCTCCTCAGGCAGCGACAGGTGTGCGGAATCCGCACAGCCGCTCTCTCTGCGCCCACGACCGTATCGGCGGGCCACGGCGCGTCAAGCACGGCGACGCGCGGGCGGGCGACCCCGGCCGCGGCGTTGACATCGCGGGAATGCCCGCCCTAGCGTGCGTTCTGAGCACGAGTGATCGCATGCCGCACACAGCCCGGGCGGCTCACGGCGCCCGCCGCCCTCTCCCCCGCCTGAAGATCCCGCCGTCGAGCCCCAGGAGAGCCCATGACCAGTCATCCCGGGGCGCGACTGGGTCGCGGGCGGGAGCCGGTGGGCCTGCGCAGCGACCTCGCGGAGGGCAGCTCCCGCTGGGCGGTGCGCCGCGCGCAGTGGAAGGCGCTGGGCATCCCCGACGAGGACATGGCCAAGCCCAAGATCGCGATCGTCAACTCCTCGTCGGACCTGGCGATCTGCTTCAGCCACCTCGACGGCGTCGTCGGGCCGTTGAAGGAGGCGATCCGGGCGGCCGGCGGGCTGCCGTTCGAGGTCCGGACGGCGGCCCCGGCCGACTTCATCACCTCGGCCGGCCGCGACGGGCGCTACATCCTGCCCAGCCGCGACCTGATCGTGAACGACGTCGAGGTGGCCGTCGACGGCGCCCAGCTCGACGGCATGGTCACCCTCGCCTCCTGCGACAAGACCGCGCCGGCGCACCTCATGGCGGCCGGGCGGCTGGACATCCCCACCATCGTCGTCGGCTGCGGCTACCAGCCCAGCGGCGAGTACCGCGGGGAGCACGTCGACATCGAGGAGGTCTTCCTCGCCGCCGGCCACGTCGCCGCCGGCGCGATGACCTTCGAGACGCTGTGCGGGATGAGCGACAACGCCATCCGCGGGCCGGGCGTCTGCGCCGGCCTCGGGACCGCGAACACCATGCACATGGCCTGCGAGGCGCTGGGCATGACGCTGTCGGGCACCACCCCGGTGCAGGCGAACAGCCCCGCGATGTGGGACGCCGTCGCCCGCGCCGGGTCGCGCATCGTCGAGCTGGTCGCCGAGGGCCTCACCCCGCGCCGGGTCCTTACCCCCGGTGCATTCCGCAACGCGGTCACCGTGATGCTGGCGATCAGCGGGTCGGTCAACTCGATCAAGCACCTGCAGGCGGTGGCGCACGAGGCCGCGGTGGACGTCGACGTCCCCGGGCTGTTCGCCGAGCTGGCCGACCGGGTGCCGCTGCTGTGCGCCGTGCGCCCCAACGGGCCGGCGTTCATCGAGGACCTGGAGCGGGCCGGCGGCACCCGCGCGGTGCTCGCCCGGCTCCGCGACCTGCTCGGCCTCGACGTCCCGACGGTGGACGGCGGCACCCTGGGCGAGGTGCTCGCCGAGGCGACCGTGGCCGACGAGGAGGTCGTGCGCCCCGCCGACCGGCCGTTCGGCACCCGGCCGACGATCGTCGTGGTGCGCGGGTCGCTGGCGCCCGGCGGCGCGGTGGTGAAGCGGCCGGTCGACGACCGCGGGAACCGCCGGTTCGAGGGGACGGCGCTGTGCTACCCCACCCGGGACGCGGCGCTGGCCGGCCTGGCCCGCGGCGAGGTCACCCCGGGCACCGTGCTGGTGGTCCGCGGCCTGGGCGTGGTCGGCGGCCCGGGGATGGCGCTGGGCTCGGCGGTGGTGTTCGCGCTCGAGGGCGCGGGCCTGGGCGAGAGCGTCGCCGTGGTCACCGACGGGCAGATGTCCGGCCTGGTCAACGTGGGCACCGTCGTCGGCGAGGTCACCCCGGAGGCGGCGCTGGGCGGGCCGCTGGCCCTGGTGGAGGACGGCGACCGGATCGTCATCGACGTCGACCGGCGCACCGTCGACCTGGAGGTCCCCGAGGACGTGCTGGCCGAGCGGCGCGCGCGGCTCGGCGACGCCGAGCCGGGCCCCGACCACGGCTGGCTGGCGGCCTACCGCCGGCTGGTCTCCCCGGTCGAGGAGGGCGCGGTGCTCACCCCGCCGTCCCCCGGCCGTACCCGCGAGGAGGGCACCCTGTGAGCTGGGTCGAGGAACCGGGCCGGCGCACGCCGGTGCTCGGCGAGTACGACGTCGTGGTGCTCGGGGGCGGGCCGGCCGGGGTCATGGCGGCCGCCGCCGCCGCCCGCGCCGGCCGCTCGACGATCCTGGTCGAGCGCAACGGCTACACCGGCGGGGCGGGCAGCGCGGGCGGGCTGTCGACCTTCTGCGGCCTGCACGCGCGGGTGCACGGCGAGGACCGGCAGGTGGTCCACGGCCTGGCCGACGAGCTGCTCGAGCGGATCGACGCCCTCGGCGGGCTCAACCCCCCGCACCTGAGCTTCGCCAACCGGATCCTCGCCCAGGCCTACGACATCAGCGCCTACAAGATCGCCCTGGACGACCTGCTGGTCGAGTCCGGCGTCACGCTGCTGTTCCACGCGCTGGCCGTGGGCGCGGTCATGGCCGACGCGAGCACCGTGGACGCGCTGCTGGTGGAGTCCAAGTCCGGCCGCGGGGCGATCCGCGGCCGGGTGTTCGTCGACGGCTCCGGCGACGGCGACCTCGCCGCGTGGGCTGGGGCGCCGTACGAGAAGACCGACCCGGCGCACGGGATGCTCTACCCGTCGCTGATGTTCCGCATCAACGGTGTCGACGCGGCCACGGCGAGCGACACCTACGACCGGCTGCCGGCGCTGATGGACGACGCCGAGGCCGCGGGGCGCTACTCCTTCCCGCGCAAGCGGCCGATCGTGCGCCCGCAGCGCGACCCGCTGGAGTGGCGGGCCAACATCACCCAGCTGCGCAACCCCGACGGCAGCGCGATCGACGGCACCGACGTCTGGCAGCTGACCCTCGGCGAGCTGCAGGGCCGCCGCCAGGTCCGCGACGTCTTCCCCTTCTACAAGGAGGAGGTGCCCGGCTTCGCCGCCAGCTACGTCGTCGACATCGCGCCGGACATCGGCGTCCGCGAGACCCGCCGGATCGTCGGCGCCCACCAGCTCAGCGAGGACGACATCCTCGACTGCGCCGACTTCCCCGACGCGATCGGCGTCAACGGCTGGCCGGTGGAGGCGCACGTCGCGGGCGACGTGGAGATCCGCTGGCAGCGGCGGCCGCGGGGCTACAACCAGCTGCCCTTCCGCATGGTCGTGCCGCAGCGGCTGACCAACACCTACGTGGTCGGCCGGTGCGCCTCGATGACCCACGAGGGGCAGTCCAGCGCCCGGGTGACCGGGCCGTGCTTCGCGATGGGGCAGGCCGCCGGCACCGCCGCCGACCTGGTCCTGGACGCCGGGGTCGCGGTCGGCGAGGTGGACGTCGGCAAGCTGCAGGCGCGCCTGCAGGAGGACGGCGCCTGGCTGGGGGACGACCGGTGAGGCTGGCCGACGACGAGCAGGCGATGCTCGACGGCGCCCGGGGCGAGGCGGTCGCCGCCGCGATGGACCTGCTCGTCCGCTACGGCGAGGTGCTCGGCGCCGAGCGGCTGGTCGACACCGACAACGTGTGCGGCGCGAACCTCTTCGGCTCCCGGCACAGCCTCGTCTGCGGCTCCCCCACCCCGGACGCGGCGTTCTCCGAGCACAGCCTGGACGCGCCGACCGTGCTGCCGATCCCGCCGGTGCGCGCGCAGAGCTACCAGCTCATCGGCCCGATGGACACCAAGCACTGGCAGGTCCAGGGGCTGCCGCAGGCCGAGCACGACGAGATCGTGGCCAGCGAGCGGTACAACGCCGAGCACGGCATCCACCTGCTCAACACCTGCACGCCGTACCAGGTCGGCAACGTGCCGCTCAAGGGCGAGCACTGCGCCTGGATGGAGAGCTCGGCGGTCGTCTACGTCAACTCGGTGCTCGGCGCCCGGACCAACGTGGAGGGCCGGGAGAGCACCGGCGCGGCCATGCTCACCGGCAAGATCCCCTACTGGGGCCTGCACCTGGACGAGAACCGGCACGGCAGCCACCTGGTCGAGGTCACCACCCCGGTCGAGAGCAACCGGGACTGGGGCCTGCTCGGCTACTGGCTCGGCGAGCAGGTGCCGGAGGAGGCCATCCCGGTCGTCGACGGCATCGCCACCACCCCCGACCTGGTCCGGCTCAAGCACTTCGGCGCGGCCGCGGCCTCCTCGGGCGGCGTGGAGCTCTACCACGTCCCGGGGGTCACCGCGGAGGCGCGCACGGTCGAGGAGGCCCTCGCCGGGCGGGCGCCGGTGGAGCGGCTCACCTACGGGCCGGCGCAGCGCCGGGAGGCCTACGAGCACCTCAACGCCACGACCCGCGACACCGCCGTGGACCTCGTGATGATCGGCTGCCCGCACGCGACCCTGGGCCAGATCCGCGACGTCGTCCGGCTGCTCGAGGGGCGCCGGGTGCACCCGGAGACCGAGCTGTGGGTGTTCACCCCCCGCGCGCTGCGGCACGTCGCCGAGCGCAACGGCTACGACCGGGCACTCGCCGACGCCGGCGCGCTGCTGATGAGCGACACCTGCCCGGCGATCGGCCAGTTCGTGCCGGAGGGCACCCGGGTGATCGCGACCGACTCGGCCAAGCAGGTCCACTACCTGCCGGCGATCATGGGCGTGCAGGGCTGGTTCGGCACGCTCGCCGAGTGCGTGGACGCCGCGGTCACCGGCACCTGGCGGGGGGATGCACCGTGACGGACCCGGCGCGCGGACGGGAGCAGGTCGTGCTGCGCGGCCGGGGGCTGGTCGGCGGGGTGGCCGAGGGCGAGGCGCTGGTCACCCGCGAGGCCATCTCCGGCTGGGGCGGGGTGGAGCCGCGGCAGGGCCGGGTGATCGAGTCCCGGCACGAGCTGGTCGGGCAGTCCTTCGCCGGCAAGGTGCTGGTCTTCCCCACCGCCAAGGGCTCCTCGGGCTGGTCGGGCATGTTCCACATGGCCCGCCTCATGGGGTCGGCGCCGGCGGCGATGGTGTTCACGACGATGAACACCAAGATCGCCCTCGGCGTGGTGGTCAGCCACGTGCCCGCGGTGACCGACCTCGACGGCGACCCGTTCACCGCCATCCGGACCGGGGACCGGGTGCGGGTGGACGCCGACCGCGGGGAGGTCGTCGTCACCCCGAGGGGCAGGTAGCGTCGTCCGGCCCTGTCCCCCGGCGGGGGGCCCGGACGAGGATCGATGCCGGAGACGGACGCCGCGGCACCGCGCCGCGCCCGCGCAGGAGGAGCAGGAGCACTGACCGGACCCGAGGCCGTACCCGACGACGGGGACACCGGCGCACCCCGCGAGCGCGGCGACTACTTCGTGCAGTCGCTGGAGCGCGGGCTGGCCGTGATCAAGGCCTTCACCGTCGAGCAGCCCGAGCTGACCCTCAGCGAGATCGCCCGGCGCACCGGGATGACCCGCGCCGCGGCCCGCCGCTTCGTGCTCACCCTGGTCGACCTGGACTACGTGGGCACCGCCGACCGCCGGTTCCACCTGCGGCCCACGGTGCTGGAGCTGGGCCACACCTACCTGTCGGTGATGTCGGTGCCGCAGGTGATGACCCCGCACATGACCGCGCTGTCCGACCGGCTCAACGAGACGGTCAGCTCCGCGGTCCTCGACGGCGACGACGTCGTCTACGTCGCCTGGGTCGGGCCCCGCCGCGTGCGGGCCGGCGGCATCACCATCGGCACCCGCCTGCCGGCCTTCGTCACCTCGCACGGCCGGGTGCAGCTGGCCGCGCTGCCCGACGAGCAGCTCGACGCCTTCCTCGCCCGCGGCCCGTTCGAGCCGCGGACCTCCCGGACGACCACCGACCCCGAGCAGCTGCGGGCCAAGCTCATGGAGGTCCGCGCCCAGGGCTACGCGCTGGTCGACCAGGAGCTGGAGGAGGGGGTCACCTCCATCGCCGTCCCGGTGCACGACGCGCGGGGCGCGGTCGTCGGCTCGATCAACGTGGGCACCCACTCGCGGCGGCTGTCGCCGACGGCGCTGCGCCGTGCGGCGCTGGAGCCCCTGCGGGAGACCGCGCGGCTGGTCGAGCGGGACATCTCGCTGCTCGGGCTGCGGCCCTCGCCCCCCGGGCACCTCTAGCGCGCCTCGGCGCCCCGCCGGGCCTGCTCGGCGGCCCACCGGCGGTCGACCTTGCCCGAGACGGTCCGCTCCACGGCCGGCACGACCGTGACCAGCCGCGGCCGCTCGTAGCCGGCCAGCCGCTCCCCCACCGCGTCGGCCAGCGCCGCCTCGTCCAGCCGCGCGCCGGGCTCGGGCACCACGAGCGCGGCCACCCGGCTGCCCCACCGCTCGTCGGGGACGCCGACGACGACCGCCTCGGCCAAACCGGGGCAGTCGACCAGGGCCTGCTCGACCTCCTCGGCGAACACCTTCTCCCCGCCGGTGTTGACCACCCCGGAGCCGCGGCCCAGCAGGGTGAGCGTGCCGTCGGCCTCGACCGTGGCGGCGTCGCCCGGGACGGCGTAGCGCACGCCGTCGATGGTGACGATCGCCAGCTAGGTCACCCGGTGCCGCTGCACCACCGTCCACAGGGCCGCCGGGTCCAGCGAGCGCTGCGGCAGGGTGACCACGCGGCCGCCGCGCAGCAGGTCGCCGAGGCTGAAGAAGAAGCCGGTGCCGTGCATCAGCGGCGACGCCGGCAGCATGACCGGCGCGCTGCCCTCGCGGGCGGCGGCCAGCGCGTCGGCGACCACCCCGGCCGCGTCGCCAGGTTGGCGCGGAAGCCGATCACGCGATCCGGGTGACCGCCGGCCGGCCGCCGCGCGGGCCGAACGTCTCCACCACGGCCGACACCCCGGAGTTGGCCGCCCCGGCGACGACCACGAGGACGGCGTCGGGCGAGGTCATCGCGTGGACGCCGTCCCGCGCCGGGTCGGGGCCGGAGTCGACGACGGCGTCGGGGTGGTCGCGGGCGACCCGCCAGTGGCTCTTGGCCGACACCGCCCCCTTGCCGGCCCGGTCCAGCTCCGCCCGGGACACGAACGACTGCTCGTACAGGTACTCCGAGACCTGCCGCTTGCTCCAGCCGGCGCCGGCCAGCAGGTGCGCGTGCTCGGGGCCCAGCACGACCAGCGCGCTGACGCTCTGGTGCAGCAGCGCGCCGGTGCGCCGCAGGCTGCCGGCGACGTCGTCGAGCAGCTGCTCGGGGACGCCGGTGTGCCGGGCCTCGATGTGCAGCGTCGAGCGCATCGTGAACGCGGTGACTGCGCTGTCCTCGGGGGCCAGGCCGCAGTCGACGGACAGCGGCGCCCAGGGCGACTGCTCCTCGTTCTCCCCGATGCAGCAGGTGTACTTGGCCGGCGTCCCCTGGGTGGCCTGGTCGAGCTCGTGCGGCCGCAGGCCCAGGGCGTTGATCGCAGCCAGCCGGACCGCCCGGCCGATGGTCGCGTTGGCCCGGAAGCCCGGGCCGAACAGGTTCCCGGCGCTGTTGACGCCGAGCTCCTGGCGCACCGGGCCGTTGACCAGCAGCAGGGTGCCCGTGCCGGTGGTGCTCTGCCAGATGCCCTTGCGCGGGTAGCCCTCCTCGCGCAGCGAGTCCCAGGCGGCCACGACCACCGGGAAGTACTCGGGCAGGCAGCCGGCCATCACCGCGTTGATCGCGGCCAGCCGCACGGTGACCGCGCGGTTGAGCTGTGGCATCTCCAGCAGGACCTCGCCCGGGTCGCGGTCGACCCGGGCGAGGAGCGCGTCGAGCGCCTCGGCGTCGCAGGGGACGACCGGGAGCCCGTCGGTCCAGCCCTGCGCGTAGACGTGCTCGACGGCCCGCTGGGTGGCGTTCACGCGCCGCCCCCGGTCCCGCGCCCCCCGGTCACTCCTCGACCCCGAGGATCTCCAGGACGCGGGGCAGCATCTCCTCCACGCGGCGGCGGATGCCCTCGGCGTCCAGGCTGGCCACCGGGTGCGGGATGGAGACGTAGTGGAAGCCCGGGAACCCGTAGGTGCGGGCCATCGCCTGCGCGGTGATCGCGAAGGGGTCGGTGCAGATGGAGACGGCCGGCACGCCCTGCCGCTCCAGGAGGATCCCGTCGGCCAGACTGGCCGCGCTGCAGGAGCCCTAGTCGCCGATCGCGGTGATCGCGAAGTCGCACTCCTCGAAGATCCGCTGCGTCTGCGTCGGCTCCACCGGCGTCCCGAAGTACGGCTTGCTGTACATCAGGACCTCCTTCACGCCGTAGCGGGCCGTGAGCACCGAGCCGAGCTCGGAGAGCAGGGCGGCGCCGTTGGGCTTGGTGTTGTCCAGCAGGCCCAGCGTCCGCCCGCGCAGCGTGGTCAGCCGCGGGGCCAGCGAGGTGTCGGCGGTGGTGTCGGACGCGCCGGTGGGGTCCAGTATCGACTCCAGCTCCATGGGGCTCCTCGTCGTCGATTGTGCGGCATCCGCACAGTGGTGCCCTTGCCGCACGGCGACCCTAGCCAGCCCGGGGGAGGGGGTCAACGTCCGACCGGCGGCGCGCCCGGCCCCCGCGCCGAGGGGTGCGTAACGTCCGGGGACGGTCCCGGGGGCTCCGGGCCCCTGCGACGCCGCGAGGAGTGCCCGTGTCCCCCACCGCCGTCCCGGACGCCGCCGAGGAGGCGCCGGCCTGGTTCACCCGCGCGGTCGCCGTCGCGCCCGAGCACCGGGACGTGACGGTCGACGGCGCGCGCGTGCACTACCGGGCCTGGGGCGAGCCGGGCCGCCCGGGGCTGATGCTGGTCCACGGCGGGGCGGCGCACTCGGGCTGGTGGGACCACGTCGCGCCGCTGCTCGACACCCACCGGGTGGTCGCCCCCGACCTGAGCGGGCACGGGGACAGCGACCGCCGCGTCGACTACGGCATGGCGCAGTGGGCGCGCGAGGTGCTCGCCGTCGCGGCCGCCGAGCAGCTGACCCGACCGGTCGTGCTCGGGCACAGCATGGGCGGCTGGGTGGCGCTGACCACCGGCGTCGAGCACGGGGACGCCGTCGCCGGGGTCGCGGTCATCGACTCGCCGCTGGACCGCCAGCCGCCGGAGGAGCAGACCCTGCGCGAGCAGCCCCGGCGGCACAGGGTCCACCCCGACCTCGCCGCCGGCGTCGACCGCTTCCGCACGCTGCCGCCCCAGGAGGCCTGCCTGCCGTCGGTCCGGGAGCACGTGGCCCGCGGCTCGCTGCGGCCGGTCGAGGGCGGGTGGACGGGGAAGTTCGACCCCGCGTTCTTCGGCACCCGGCCCCTCGTGCGCCAGCTCCTCCCGCGGCTGGCCGCGCCCGCGGCGCTGTTCCGCTGCCAGTACGGCCTGGTGTCGCCGGAGATGGCCGCCGAGATGGTGGCGCTGGTGCCCGGCGGACTACCGGTGGTCGACCTGCCCGAGGCGGGGCACCACCCGATGCTCGACCAGCCGCTGGCGCTGGTGACCGCCGTCCGCACCCTGCTTGCCGTCTGGCCGCCGGTTCGGGCTGCGTGACCGCGGGGGCCGCGTAGCCTCGGGCTCATGGCGCAGTCGGGCCGCATCCGGCACGCGGGCCTGGCCCGCAAGGTCGTCCCGGCGGAGGTCGCCGCCACCCACATCCGGCACGGTGACACCGTCGGGATGAGCGGCTTCACCGGAGCCGGCTACCCGAAGGCCGTCCCCCAGGCGCTGGCGCGGGAGATCCACGACGCGCACGCCGCGGGTGACCCCTTCCGGGTCAACGTCTGGACCGGCGCCTCCACCGCCCCGGAGCTGGACGGTGCGCTGGCCGCCGCCGACGGCATCGAGCTGCGGCTGCCCTACCAGTCCGACCCGGTGAGCCGCGAGAAGATCAACGCCGGGGTCATGGAGTACATCGACGTGCACCTGTCGCACGTCGCCCAGATGGCGTGGGAGGGCTTCCTCGGCCCGCTCGACGTCGCCGTCGTCGAGGTCAGCGGCATCACCGCCGACGGCGACCTGGTGCCCTCCTCGTCGGTGGGCAACAACAAGACCTGGCTGGACCGGGCCGACCGCGTCGTCCTCGAGGTCAACTCCTGGCAGAGCGCGGCGCTCGACGGGATGCACGACGTCTACTACGGCACCGCGCTACCGCCGGCCCGCCGGCCCATCCAGCTGGTGCGCCCGGACGACCGGATCGGCGTCCCGTACCTGCGCTGCCCGGAGGACAAGGTCGTCGCCGTCGTCGAGACCGACGCCCCCGACCGCAACAGCCCCTTCACCCCGCCGGACGCCGCCTCGCGGGCCATCGCCGGGCACATCGTCGAGTTCCTCGAGCACGAGGTGGCCCGCGGCCGGGTCCCCCGCGAGCTGCTGCCGCTGCAGTCGGGCGTGGGCAACGTCGCCAACGCGGTGATGGCGGGGCTCGGGACGTCGTCGTTCGAGGGCCTGTCCGCTTACACCGAGGTGATCCAGGACGGCATGCTCGAGCTGCTGTGCTCGGGCCGCATGGTGTCGGCGTCGGCCACGGCGTTCTCGCTGAGCCCGGAGGGGACGGCGCGGTTCGACGCCGAGGCGGCGACGCTGCGTGAGCGGATCGTGCTGCGGCCGCAGGAGATCAGCAACCACCCGGAGATCGTCCGGCGGCTCGGCGTCCTGGCCATGAACGGGCTGATCGAGGCCGACATCTACGGCAACGTCAACTCGACCCACGTGATGGGCAGCCGCATCCAGAACGGCATCGGGGGCTCGGGCGACTTCGCCCGCAACGCCTACATCTCCTTCTTCATGACCCCCTCCACGGCCAAGGCCGGCGCGATCTCGGCGATCGTGCCGATGGTCAGCCACGTCGACCACACCGAGCACGACGTGCACGTGATCGTCACCGAGCAGGGGCTGGCCGACCTGCGCGGGCTTGCCCCGCGGCGGCGCGCCGAGCTGGTCATCGAGCGGTGCGCCCACCCCGACTACCGGCCGCTGCTACGCGACTACTTCGAGCGCGCGGTGCGCGACGCCCCGGGCCGGCACACCCCGCACCTGCTCGCCGAGGCGCTGAGCTGGCACACCCGGTTCCTCACCGAGGGCACGATGGCGCCGCCCCGCTGAGGCCCCCCGGCCCGCCGCCGCGCGGACCGGCGCCGGTCACACGGCCGGGAAGCCGTTCGCCGGCAGGCAGGTCACCGACGCGCCGGGCCAGGCGACCCCCGCCGCCCGCAGCCCCCGGCACAGCCGGCCGAGCCCGCGCTCGGCGGCGGCGCGGTCGGCCCAGATCTCGGTGAGGACCAGCGCGCAGCCCTCCCGGGTCAGCCGCCGGCAGTGGCAGCCGTCGGGGTACCAGCTGCCAGGGCGCACCAGGGTCCGCAGCCGCTCCTCCTCACCGTCGGACAGGGACCCCCACCGCAGGCGCACGACCATCACCGACATGCGTTCCCCCTCGCACCGGCTGCGGGGGACGTTACGGATCCGGAACGGTGCCGTCCCGGGGCGGAGGTCCCGGCTCAGGCGCTGCGGACGGCGGAGACGTCGAACTCGATCTGGATGCGGTCGCTGACCAGCACGCCCCCGGTGTCGAGCGGGGTGTTCCAGGTCAGGCCCCAGTCGCTGCGCTTGATGGCCAGTGCGCCCTCGAAGCCGACGCGGGTGTTGCCGAACGGGTCCTTGGCCGAGCCGGTCAGCGTGAAGTCGACCGTCACCGGCCGGGTGACGTCGCGGATGGTGAGGTCGCCGGTGACCGAGTAGGTCTCCTCGTCGACCTGCTCGACGTCGGTGGAGACGAAGACGATCTCCGGGTAGGTCTCGACGTCGAGGAAGTCCGCCGACCGCAGGTGGCCGTCGCGGTCGGCCTGGCCGGTGTCGACGCTGGCGGTCCGGATGCGCAGCGTCACCGAACTGGCCGGCGGGTTGGCCACGTCCAGGTGCGCGGTCCCGGAGAAGTCGGTGAACGAGCCGCGCACCGTCGTCACCATGGCGTGGCGGGCGCGGATGCCGATGCGCGTGTGTGCCGCGTCGACCTCGTAGTCGCCGCTGACGTCGACGAGGGCGCTGGTCGCCGCGTCGAAGTCGGTGGGGTCTGCGTCAGGTGCCCGGTGCTTGCCCACGGCCGACCTCTCCTTCCCCCGAGTGCATCCGCTCCATCCTGACGGATGCTCGGAGCGGGAACACGCCAGGGGTCGCTCCCGGTCAGTAGCGGGTCTCCCGATCCACCTCGGACTGCTCCCGATCGGCTTCGGCCGCGGCCCGGTCGCGCGCGGCGGCCTCGCGGTCGTCGCGGGCAGCGTCGCGGTCGAGACGGGCGGCGTCGCGGTCCCGGGCCGCCTGGAGCTGCTCCCGCTGGGCGCTGCCGGGGCCGGCGTCGTCGCCCGTGCGGTCGTCCGCGGCCCGCCGTGCCGCGCCCTCGGCGCGCTCCGCGGCCCGCTGGTCGCGCTCCACCGCGGCCTCGTCCCGCCGCAGGGCGGCCTCGTCGCGGCGGAAGGCGGCCTCGTCGCGGCGGAGGGCGGCCTCCTCCCGTCGCCGGGTCGCCTCGTCCAGGGCGCGGCGCACCGCGCGGGCGCGCTGCTCAGCACGGACCTGATCGGGCTCGCCGGAGGGCGGACCGGGCGGCCCCTGCTGGGCGCGCCTGCGCTGCAGTTCGGCACCGAACAGCGCCTTGTCGGCCTCGGTCTCCAGCCGCCGCGCGTCCTCGAGGCGGCCCTTCCCTCGCGCCTGTTCGGCCATCGCCCGGAACGTGGCAGCGACGTGGCTCTCCGTCGCGGCCACCTCTCCGGCGATCTCGCGCAACCGCTCCTGGTGGTGCCGCACGTCCTCCCGGAGTCGTTGGGTGATGCACGTCGGCTCGGCCCGCACGCGCTCGGGCCCGGCGCCCTGCGCGTCCTCGTGGGCGGCCGGCCCATCGGACTCCATGCGCCGAGGGTCCCGCGGCGCGGTACCGCCGACAAGGGTCGCCGCGCCTCCGCCGGCGCCCGCCGCACGGCGCTCCGGTGGCGCACCGCCCTGCCGGGTGGGCGTGCGCGCGCCTACCCTCCAGGGGTGGCCGGCCCGGACGACGCCGACGAGGTGACGCTCCGCTCGAGCAGAGCAGGTGCACCCGGCGGACGACGGCGACTGAGCTGCTCCCGTCGGCGCCTCCCGGGGCTACGAGCGGTTCAGGAGCCCGGGAGGAGGCGGGGATCCGGCTGGCGGGAGCCGGTCGGCAGCCGTTCGGCGGCCCGGTTGCTCAGCTCCTGCAGCTCCTCGTTGAGCGCTCGCAGCTCGCGCATGGTGGCGGCCAGCTCGCGCTCGCTCTCGGTGAGGGCGCCCTGGAGCGACCGGACCTCCTGGGTGCGGACCTCCAGTTGCTCGAGCGTCCAGGCCAGGTCGTCCTCCAGCTCCGCCAGCGACCGGTCGGGGTCGGCCGGTCCGCTGTCGACCGCCCCGGACCCCGGCCGGGACGGTGTCCTGGTGGCCAGCAGCTCCCGCAGCTGCTGGACCCTCTGGTCGGACAGCGCGATCTGCTGCCGAGCGGCCGCCAGCCGGGCGGAGGTGGCCGCCTCACGCTCGTGCGGAGGGCGACGCCGCTCGACGTCGACCCGGAGGGGGTGAGGTTCGACCACGACGCGATGGTAGGCGGCTCAGGCCGGGGCGAGCCCCGAGTAGACGCCCAGCGCGTTGCCGCCCAGCACCAGCGGGACGACCTCCTCGGGCAGCCCCAGCGAGGCCACGGCGCGGGCGTTCGCCGCCGGGCCGGGGACGCCGGGCCAGTCGGTGCCGTAGATCCACCTCCTCGCCAGTCGGGCCAGGTCGAAGCGGGCGTAGTACTCCGGCAGCCGCTTGGGGGGCAGCCCCGACAGCTCGATCCAGACGTTGGGCCGGGACACCGCCAGGAACGCCGCGGCGTCGTACCACCAGCCCCGGCCGCCGTGGGCGAGCACGACCTGCAGGTCGGGGAAGTCGCGCAGGACGGCGTCGAGCAGCTGCGGGTCGGCGTAGGCGTTCGTCGAGCCCGGGAAGCTGCTGGTGCCGCAGTGCACGACCAGCGGGACCCCGCGCTCCACCAGGACCGCGTAGGCTGGGTACATCGCCGCGTCGTCGGCCCGGAACCCGCCGTGCACGGGGTGGATCTTCAGCGCGGCCGCGCCGAGGTCGAGCTGGCGGGTGAGCTCCCGGGCGATCGGGAAGTGCAGGTGCGGGTTGACGTTGGCCACCGGCCGGAACCGTCGCGGGTCGTGCTCGACCAGCGGCAGCAGGTCGTCGAAGAGCTGGTAGCCGGTCGCCTTGGGGCTGTACTCGCAGAACAGCAGCGCGATGTCGACCCCCTCCTCGGCGAACAGCCGGCCCAGCGCGGCCGGGTCCGGGCTGCCGTCAGGCCGCCACACCTCCTCGAGGACCCCGGGCCGGCCGAACTGCCGGGCCCAGTCGATCCAGGCCGGCGCCAGCGTGGACAGGTGCGGGACGTGGACGTGCGCGTCCACGAGGAGGTGTCCGTCGAGCACGTCAGCGATCCTGCCCCGCCAGCTCACGCCAGGCCGCCCGCGCGCGCGGGGCCCACACGGCGTGCCGCTCGCGGAACACCTCGGCCGCCCGGTTGCCGCTCCACCGCGGCGGCAGCAGCTCCCGCGGCAGCCCCGGGTCCAGCAGCGGGAACCGCCGCCACTCCTGGACCAGCCGGACCTGCGCGACCAGCGCCTGCCGGTCGGTGCGCGGCCGCCGGCGGCCCACCAGCTCCAGGAAGTCCTCGTAGCGGCGCTCGATGGCGTCGAGGTCCCAGGCGGTGCGCGCCAGCGAGCGCTCGTCGCCGACCTGCCCGGCGGCCGCCAGCCACGACCAGCTGCCCTCGAGCAGGCCGAGCTCGTCGAGGACGCCCCGCACCTCCGCCTCCCGGTCCACCCGCGGGGTCACCCAGGTGGTCGCGTTGACCGCGCCCAGGCCGGCCCACCCCAGCCGGGTGCGCAGCCGCTGCCGCAGGGGGCGGTTGTTCTCCGGGACGGCGACGCTGACCACCAGCCACCGCCCGTCCCAGGGCCGCTCATCGGCGGCGAAGCCGTAGATCCGCTCGGTGCCCTCGCGCAGCAGCCGGACACCGGCCTCGGTGAGGCTCCAGCGGGTCTCCCGGCCCACCCGGCCGGCCTCGATCCAGCCGCTGTCGGCGGTGCGCATGATCGCCTGCCGGGCCGCCTTCTCGGCGACGTCGAGGTCGGCGAGCAGGTCGATGAGGGTCGCCGTCCACACCGGAGCCGGGGCCGGCAGCAGGAACTCGCCCAGCACGGTGAGCAGCAGGCTGCGCGCGCTGGCCGCGCCCAGCTCCTGGCGCCGGGTGACGACCGGCCCCTCGACGACCTCCACGCCCTCATCGTGGCACCGGCGCGAGCTACAGCCCAGGTGCTCCTTGCCACGGATCGTGTAGCACGTCAGGATGAGTGACGCGCGCCACACCGAACCGATCCCTGGAGGACGCGTGACGACCCTCGACGAACGCCCGGCCACCGGCGCCGGAGGGGACCCCGAGCCCGCCGCGACGACCGAGGTCTCGTTCGACACCTCGCCCGAGCAGTACCGGCACTGGACGCTCGCGGTCGACGGCGAGGTCGCCACGCTCACCCTCGACGTCGCCGAGGACGGCGGGATCGTGCCGGGCTACGAGCTGAAGATGAACAGCTACGACCTCGGCGTGGACATCGAGCTGCACGACGCGGTGCAGCGGATCCGCTTCGAGCACCCCGAGGTCAAGGCGGTCGTGGTCACCAGCGCCAAGGAGCGGATGTTCTGCGCCGGGGCCAACATCAAGATGCTGGCCGCCTCGTCGCACGGCTGGAAGGTGAACTTCTGCAAGTTCACCAACGAGACCCGCAACGGCATCGAGGACGCCTCGGCCTCCTCCGGCCTGCCGTTCCTCGCCGCGGTCAACGGGGCCGCGGCCGGCGGCGGCTACGAGCTGGCGCTGGCCTGCGACCAGATCCTGCTGGTCGACGACAACTCCTCGGCGGTGTCCCTGCCCGAGGTCCCGCTGCTCGGCGTCCTGCCCGGCACCGGCGGGCTGACCCGGGTGGTCGACAAGCGGGGCGTGCGGCGCGACCTGGCCGACGTCTTCGCCACCACCGCCGAGGGTGTCCGCGGTGAGCGGGCGGTGCGGTGGCGCCTGGTCGACGCCGTCGCCAAGGCCCGCGACTTCCCCGCGGAGGTCGCCCGGCGCGCCGCGGAGCTCGCCGCCACCTCGACCCGCCCGGGCGCGGGGGCTGCCGGCGTCGCGCTGACCCCGCTGCGCCGGGAGGTCGACGGCGACACCACCCGCTACGGGCACGTCCGCGTGGTGCTCGACCGGGGTGCCGGCACCGCCGCGATCACCGTGCTCGGCCCGGACGCCGTCCCCGGCAGCGTCGAGGAGCTGCACGCGCAGGGCGACGCCGCCTGGCTGCTGGCGGTGTGCCGCGAGCTCGACGACGTCGTCCTGCGGCTGCGGACCAACGAGCCGGCGATCGGCACCTGGCTGCTGCGCACCGAGGGCGACCCGGCCGCGGTGGCCGACCACGACGCGTTCCTCCTCGCGCACCGCGACGACTGGCTGGTCAACGAGACGGTCGCCTTCGCCCGGCGGGTGCTCAAGCGGCTGGACACCACCTCGCGCAGCCTGTTCGCGCTGGTCGAGCCCGGCTCCTGCTTCGTCGGGGTGCTGGCGGAGGTCGCGCTGGCCGCCGACCGGCAGTACATGCTCGAGGGGCGGTTCGAGGACGACGAGGAGCCCGAGCCCCCCGCGGTGGTCCGGCTCGACGCGTTCAACACCGGGCTGCTGCCGATGGGCAACGGCCTGACCCGGCTGCAGGTGCGGTTCCTCGGGAGCGCCGACGAGCTGGCCGCCGCGGAGGCCGCCGTCGGCCGGGACCTGCTCGCCGCCGACGCCGCGGAGCTGGGCCTGGTCACCAGCACGCCCGACGACATCGACTGGGACGACGAGATCCGGCTGGCCGTCGAGGAGCGGGCCAGCTTCTCCCCCGACGCGCTCACCGGCATGGAGGCCAACCTGCGCTTCGCCGGCCGGGAGACCCCCGAGACGAAGGTCTTCGGCCGGCTCACCGCCTGGCAGAACTGGATCTTCCAGCGGCCCAACGCCGCTGGCCCCGAGGGAGCCC
This sequence comes from Geodermatophilus sp. SYSU D00708, assembly GCF_054050115.1. Lineage (NCBI taxonomy): Bacteria > Bacillati > Actinomycetota > Actinomycetes > Geodermatophilales > Geodermatophilaceae > Geodermatophilus > Geodermatophilus sp. SYSU D00708. The sequence goes on from NZ_JBJGYS010000008.1 coordinate 147,466, forward strand.
TGCGCCGCTACGGCACCGGCGAGCGGGCCGACTACGACAGGAAGCGGGTCTGACGATGACCGCCACCGAATCGACGCCGTCGACCGGCACCGTCACCGGCGACGCCCCCGCCCCCACCGGGCCGCTGTCGACGATCGACTACAGCGAGCGCATCCCCAACAACGTGGACCTGGCCGGTGACCGCAAGCTGCAGCGGGCGCTGGAGGGCTGGCAGCCCAAGTTCCTCGACTGGTGGAAGACCCTCGGGCCCGCCATCCCCACGCACGACGTCTACCTGCGGACGGCGATCGCGGTCGGCCGGGACGGCTGGGCGCACTTCGACCGGGTGCCCATGGAGCAGTACCGCTGGGGCATCTTCCTCGCCGAGCGCGACCCCGACCGGACGATCGGCTTCGGCCGGCACAAGGGCGAGCCGGCCTGGCAGGAGGTCCCCGGCGAGTACCGGGCGGACCTGCGCCGGCTCATCGTGATCCAGGGCGACACCGAGCCGGCGTCGGTCGAGCAGCAGCGCCACCTGGGCATGACCGCGCCGTCGCTGTACGACATGCGCAACCTGTTCCAGGTCAACGTCGAGGAGGGCCGCCACCTCTGGGCGATGGTCTACCTGCTGCACGCCTACTTCGGCCGGGACGGCCGCGAGGAGGCCGAGCAGCTGCTGCAGCGCAACTCCGGTGACTACGACTCGCCGCGGATCCTCAGCACGTTCAACGAGGAGACCACCGACTGGCTGTCGTTCTTCATGTTCACCTACTTCACCGACCGGGACGGGAAGTACCAGCTCGGCACGCTCAAGGAGAGCGGCTTCGACCCGCTGGCGCGCACCTGCACCTTCATGCTGAAGGAGGAGGCGCACCACATGTTCGTCGGGACGACGGGCGTGCAGCGCACCGTCCAGCAGACCGCCGAGCTGATGCGGGAGCACGGCACCGACGACGTGTGGGAGCACGGCGGCATCCCGCTGTCGGTCATCCAGAAGTACCTCAACCTGCACTACTCGCTGTCGCTGGACCTGTTCGGCTCGGAGGTCTCCTCCAACGCGGCGTCCTACTTCACCGCCGGGCTCAAGGGCCGGTGGATGGAGTCCCGCCGCAAGGACGACCACGTGCTGACCGACCTCACGATGGACGTCCCGGTCATCGAGGACGGCGTCATGACGACGCGGACCGTCCCGATGCTCACCGCGCTCAACCTCGACCTGCGCAACGAGTACGCCGACGACTGCCGCGCGGGCGTCAAGCGATGGAACGGCGAGCTGGAGAAGGCGGGCCTGGAGCCCACGCTGTACCTGCCGCACCAGGGCTTCTCCCGCAAGGTGGGCGCCTTCGCCGGCCACTGGGTCACCCCGTCCGGCGAGATCGTGGACGAGGCCACCTGGACCGCGCAGGCCGACGAGTGGCTGCCGACGGCGGAGGACCGCGCGCGGGTCGCCGAGCTGATGGTGCCCTGCCACGAGGCCGGGGAGTTCGCGAGCTGGATCGCGCCGCCGTCGGTGGGCATCAACCAGCTGCCGGTCGAGTACGACTACGTGCGGTTCTGAAGAAGCCTTGCCCACCCCTCCCCCGGCGATCATGAAGTGCGGGGAGCGACACGCGAGGCCGGGCCAGCGTGTCGCTTCCCGGGCATCATGATCGCCGTGCCCCGAGCAGAGAGGGCCGATCCCGTGGCCGTCCTCGACACCCCGCCGCTGCCCGACCTCGCCCCGGCCGGGCCCGAGCCGTTCAACGCCGCCGAGTGGCTGGTCACCCGGCACGCGCGGGCCACCCCGCACAAGCGGGCGATCACCGCGATCGACCTCGACGGCAGCGTCCGCACGGTCACCTACGGCGAGCTCGACGAGGCGGTCACCGCGTTCGCCGCGGCGCTGATCGCCGCCGGCGTCCGCCCCGAGGAGCGGCTGCTGCTGTGCATGGCCGACACCCCCGAGCTGGTCACCGCGTTCCTCGCCGGGCTGCGGATCGGCGCGGTCCCGGTGCCGGTGAGCACGATGCTCACCGCCAAGGACATCGCCGTCCTCGTCCGGGACAGCCGCGCCCGGCTGGTCGCGCTCAGCGCGGAGTTCGCCGGCCTGGCCCCGGCCGTGGGCGGCGCCCGCGACCTCGCCGACGTCGTCGTCCTGACCGGGGACCCGCTCCCGGAGGTGGCCGGCACCCGGGTGCGCACCTGGGCGGAGTTCCTCGCCGCGGGCGCGCAGGCCCGGGAGCAGGGCGTCGAGCCCTATCCCACGGTCGCCGACTCCCCCGCGTTCTGGCTGTACACCTCGGGCACCACCGGCACGCCGAAGGGCGCGATGCACCGGCACGGCTCGCTGCGCGACACCGCCGAGACCTACGCCCGCGACGTGCTGGCCATCGGCCCGGACGACGTCACCTTCTCGGCGGCCAAGATCTTCTTCGCCTACGGCCTGGGCAACAGCCTGACCTTCCCGTTCGCGGTGGGGGCGAGCACCGTCCTGGACCGCGGGCGGCCCAACCCGGCCGGCACGCTGCGGGTGCTGCGGGAGCACCGGCCGACGCTGTTCTTCGGCGGGCCGACCTACTACGCCGCGCTGCTGGCCGCGGGCCTGCCCGCCGACGCCTTCGCGTCGGTCCGGGCCTGTGTCTCGGCCGGGGAGGCGTTCCCGGCCGCGCTGTTCGAGCGGTTCACCGGCACGTTCGGTGTGGAGATGCTCGACGGCATCGGCTCGACGGAGATGCTGCACATCTTCATCAGCGGCCGGCCCGGCCGAACCCGCGCCGGCGCGACCGGTGAGATCGTCGCCGGCTACGAGGCGAAGATCGTCGACGACGACGGCGTCCCGGTCGCCGACGGCACCCCGGGCCACCTCTACGTCCGGGGCAGCTCGGCGGCCACCGGCTACTGGCAGCGCACCGAGGTGACCCGGCGGGTGTTCCAGGGCCCGTGGGTGCGCACCGGGGACACCTACGTGCGCAGCGCCGACGGCTACTACTCCTCCCTCGGCCGCACCGACGACATCATCAAGGCCGGCGGGATCTGGGTCTCCCCCACCGAGGTCGAGGAGCGACTGCGCCAGCACCCCGACGTCAACCAGGCCGTGGTCGTGTCCATCCCGGACGCCGACGGGCTGGACAAGCCGGTCGCCTGCGTCGTGCTGCTGCCCGGCACGGCGACGACCGCCGACGACCTGGTCGCCTTCTGCCGGGAGGGGCTGGCCGCGTTCAAGCGCCCGCGGCACGTGCTGGTCTTCGCGGAGCTGCCGACCACCGCCACCGGCAAGCTGCAGCGCTTCCGCATCCGCGAGCTCGCCCTCGGCGTGCTCAGCGGGGCCGCCCGCTCGGACGACCTCACCTCCCGCGGTCCGGCCTGAGCCGTGCGCGTCGTCCTGTCCCTGAGCAGTGACCAGACCGCCGTCGCCACCGAGGCCCGGGCCGCCGAGGACGCCGGGTACGACGGCGTGGCCAGCGGGGAGCACCTGTTCTTCCACAGTGCGCACCCCAACGGCTTCGTCGCCCTGGCCGCGGCGGCCGGCGCCACCAGCCGCATCCGGCTGCTCAGCGCACTGACCGTCGTGCCGCTCTACCCGGCGGCACTGGCGGCCAAGCTGGCCACCACCCTGGACCGGGTCAGCGGCGGCCGGTTCGACCTGGGCATCGGCGTGGGCGGCGAGTACCCGCCGGAGTTCACCGCGGCCGGGGTGGACGTCGCGCAGCGCGGCGCCCGGGCCGACGAGGCGCTGGAGCTGTTCCGGGCGCTGTGGGCCGGCGGGCCGGTCGACTTCGCCGGCCGGTTCACCCGCGTGCCCGGGCTGACCCTCGACCCCGGTCCGGTCCAGCCCGGCGGGCCCCCGATCTGGCTCGGCGGGCGGCGGCCCGCGGCGATCCGGCGGGCAGGCCGGTTCGGCGACGTGTGGATGCCGTACATGTACACGCCCGAGCAGCTCGCCCGCAGCCTCGCCGAGGTGCGCGAGGCCGCCGAGGCCGCGGGCCGGGACCCGGCGGCGGTCCGCGGGGCGGTCTTCTGCTGGGGCGGGGTGGGTGAGGACCAGGCCCGCTCCCGGCAGCAGGTGGTCGACACCGTCAGCGCCGTCTACCAGCAGGACTTCGACCCGCTCGCCGACCGCTACCTGCTGCACGGCGACCCGGACCGGGTGGCCGCCCGCGTCCGGGAGTACGCCGACGCGGGCGCCGAGACGCTGGTCTTCTCCCCCGTCGGCCGGGGCGCCGAGCGGGCCGCCCTGGTCGACCTGTTCACCGCCGCGGTCCTGCCGGTACTGCGCGGCGACCCGGTCCCGTGACCGCGCCGGACCTGTGCGACCGGGGGTGGCGGGAGGACAATCGAGCGATGGCAGAGGACACCCCCGGCCGCCTGGCGGCGTCGCGGGCCACGGAGGCGGGACTCCGTGCCCGGGAGCTCGCCCAGCGGCTGGCCCGCATCGGGTCCGAGCGCGCGTCCTCGCCGGAGGACGTCGCGTCGGCGCAGCAGCGCGCCGAGCAGGCCGCGGAGCGTGCGCACCAGGCCCACGACCGGGCCGTGTCCGGCCACGAGCGGGCCGCGCGGAGCCACGACGCCGCGGCCGAGGCGCACGAGGAGGCCGCCCGACGCGGGATCGGGGACAGGGACGAGCACCTGCGCCGGGCGGCGGAGCACCGGCGGGAGGCGGTCGCCAACCGCGCCGCCGCGCAGGTCGAGGCCCTCCGCTCCGCCGCCGGGGACCCGGACGGCCCCGCACCGGAGCCCGCCGGTGCCGGGCCGGACGGCGCCGGCACCAGCTGACCGAGGGGAACGACATGGGAACCCACTCCGATCCTGCCGCGCAGTCACACGCTGCGCTGCCCGCGGCGGAGGCGCTGCAGACCCTCGCCGACCTCGAGGTCGCCCACGAGGAGCTGCGGGTCGCCGAGGAGGAGGTCCGTGTCCAGCAGGAGCAGATCGAGCACCTCCTCCGACGCTACGAGTCCGAGCGCCGGTGGCGGAGCCACCTGTCGGGGCTGGCCCCCGTGGCCCTGGGGAGCACGGACGGGGCCGGCCGGCTGCTGGACGCCAACACCGCGCTGGCCACCCTCGTCGAGGTGCCGCTGGTCCGCCTGAGGGGCAAGCCGCTGAGCGTCTACTTCGCGCCCGGCGACGTCCCCGGGTTCCGGTCGGCCGTGGGCGACCTCTCGACGGGCCGGGCGACCGAACGACGGCTGCACGCCACCGTCCGCGGCCGCCGGCGCGGCGAGACCCCCGTCGACCTGTTCGGCTTCGTCGACGTCCCCGACGGTCAGGGCCCCGGTACCCGGCTGCAGTGGGTGCTGCTCCCCGTCGTGCCGGCCGAGGAGACCCGGGCCGGTGAGGACCGGCCGGCCGCGCCGGCGGACCTCTCCCCCTCCGAGTCCCTGGGGCTCGCCGCGGCCCTGGCCGAGCTCTCGACCCTGCCGATCGGCGAGGACGACCGCCAGCGGCTGCTCACCCGGATGGCGGTCCTCGTGCGCAGCGCCGTGCCCGCCGCTGCCTCGGTCAGCATCACCCTCGGGTCTCCCCTGGAGCCACGGGTCCTGGGCAGCGACTCGATCGGCGCGCAGACCTTCGACGGGCTGCAGATGCAGGCCGGCGAGGGACCGTGCTGGGACGCCCACGTCACCGGGACGGCCGTGCTGTCGCCGGACGTGACCGTCGACGAGCGCTGGCCGACCCTGGGCCGCATGGCGTCGGGGGACATCCGCGCCGTCCTGGCGCTCCCCCTGCGCGAGGGGGAACAGCCGGTCGGTGTCGTCAACGTCTACGCCTCGACGGTGGACGCCTTCGGTCCCGACAGCTTCCGCATCGCCGAACTGGTGGCCGCGGCGGTGGGCGGCGTCCTGCAGAGCGTGGCCGAGCGGGAGTCGCTGCGAGAGCTGGCCGCCAACCTGGAGAAGGCGCTGACCTCCCGCGCAGTCATCGACCAGGCCAAGGGGGTCCTCATGGCCCGCCTCGGGATCGGGGCCGACGACGCGTTCGCCCGGCTGGTCGCGTTGAGCAACCGGCTCAACGTCAAGCTGCGCGACCTGGCCCAGCTGGTGGTCGAGGGCCACGCCTCGGAGGTGATCGCCGCCGCGGAGCGGTGACGGCCCCTCCTCAGGCGTCGATCGGGTCCATCAGGACGACGGCCCCGCGGCGCTCGTCCGGTGCCTCGGTGAACGGCGTGACGGTCAGCCGGACGCGCACCGGCCGGCCCCGCCGGTTCACCGCGTCCACCTCCACCGTGTCGTGCCCGTCGCCGTTGTCGGAGACCTGCCGGCGCAGCAGCGGGTGCAGCGGGCCCATCGGCAGGCCCATGTCCAGGTTGAGCAGGTGCCGGCCCTGGACCTCGTCCTGCCGTAGACCCCACAGGTCCTCGGCCGCCGCGTTCCACACCAGCACCCGCAGGTCGGTGTCGACGACGGCCACCCCCGCGCGGAAGCTGCTGAGCACGCCGTTCATGAACCGGTTGACCGCGCCGACCTCGTCGGTGGTCGCGCGCAGTTCCTCGTTAGTGGAGTGGAGCTCGTCGTTCATCGACTGGAGCTCCTCGTTCATCGTCTCCAGCTCCTCGTTGGTCGACTGGAGCTCCTCGTTGGTGGTCTCCAGCTCCTCGACCGTCGACTGGAGCTCCTCGTTGGTGGTCTCCAGCTCCTCGTTGGCCGACTGGAGCTCCTCGTAGGCGGTCTCCAGCTGCCGGTTGGCGAGCTCCAGCTCGCGCTGCAGCTGCCGGAAGCGGGTGACGTCGTCGAAGACGACCGTCGTCCCCAGCAGCTCGCCGTCCTCGCGGTACATCGGGACGATCTGGACGTCGAACAGCGTCGGGTCCTGCCCGGACCGCCGCCGCTCCACCCCCCGCAGCCACAGCGGACGGCGGGTCTGCACCGCCTCGGCGATCGACGAGCGCAGCTCCACCGGCCGGTAGGAGATCTCCAGGTCCTGCAAGGGCCGGCCGATGTCCCGCTGGTCCACGCCGAACACCCGCTCGGCCTGGTGGTTGACCACGGCCAGCCGGCCCTCGGGGTCGATGGCCAGCTGGGCGGCCGGCCCGGAGAGCAGGGCCTCCCGGCGGAGCCGGGACAGGTTCTCGCTGACGGGGTCGGCCACGGCGCGCATCGGGGCGACGGCCGGACGCCGCTCCGGCGGGGCGACGCCGTCCCGCTTCCGGAAGAACCGGCGGGTGAGGTCCACCGGGGAGAACAGCTGGTTGTGCGACAGCAGCATCTCCGCCTTGCCGAGGAAGAGGACGCCGCTGGGGTTGAGCGCGTAGTGCAGCCGCGCCAGGATCCGCGCCTGGGTCTCGGCGGTGAAGTACATGAGCGTGTTGCGGCACAGCAGCAGGTCGATGTGCGAGATCGGCGCGTCCTGCACCAGGTCGTTGCGGCCGAAGATGACCGAGCGCCGCAGGTCCTTGCGGAACGCGTACCGGCCGCCCTCGACGGTGAAGTACTCCCGAGCCTGCTCGGGGGTCAGGCCGGCCATCTCGCGCTCGGTGAACAGCGCCTGCCGCGCGAAGGTGAGCGCGTCCTCGTCGACGTCGGTCGCGTAGATCTTCACCCGCTTGCGGAACTCGTCGGCTCCGAGCGCGTCGGCGAGCAGGATCGCCAGGCTATAGGCCTCCTGTCCGGAGGCGCACCCCGCACTCCAGACCCGGATCGCCGGCCCGCTCGTGGCCAGCAGGTCCGGCAGCAGGTCCTGGCGCAGGTGGTCCCAGGCCGCACGGTCGCGGAAGAAGCTGGTGACGTTGATCAGGATGGTGTTGAACAGCGGGGTGAACTCGTCGGGGTGGACCTCCAGGTGGTCCAGGTAGTCACCGAACGAGTCGACGCCCACCTCCGCCATGCGCCGCCGGACCCGCCGCATGAGGCTCGGGCGCTTGTACCCGGTGAAGTCGAAGCCCCGGCGCTCGCGCAGGAACACCAGGAGCGCCTCGAAGTCCGGGTCCGGTCCCGCCACGGCGTCCGCTGCCCCGGCCTCGACGGCCTCGCTGTCGTCGACCGCGTCGTCCTCCGGGTCGTCGACCGCGGCGGCCCCGGGGTCCGGGCCGTCCAGGGAGGGGGCGTCGACCTCCTCGGCCCCCGGGTGGTCCGCCCGGCGGGTGTCAGTGCGGTGGTCCATCGTCTCAGGCCTCGTTCATCTCATCAGGCAGCCTGCTCCCGCTCAGCTCCCCGCGGTGCAGGAGCCGGCGCAGCAGGGCGGCCGCGTCCTGCACCTCGTCGTGCCGCTGCTGGAAGCGCAGCGCGCTGTGCTGGTGGCCCCGCTCCTGGGCGCGCCGGCCCATCTGCAGGCTGAGCGCGGCCCGTTCCTCGAGCCCGCGCAGCGCCATCCACAGGGCACCCTCGAGTGCCTGGGACTGCTCCTCGGCCAGCGCCTCCGGGGACCACGCGTGCCCGACGCGGCAGCGGTAGCGCTCCATCGCCCCCTCGGTGATGGCGAACAGCGCTCCGTGGCAGGTCGGGCAGCCGAACCCGGAGGGCACCCCCGGCCGGTCCTCGTCGTCGAACGTGTCGCCGTCCAGCTCGGCCATGGCGGTCTCCGTCTCCATCAGGTCGGTCGGCGGCGGGACGTCCTCCACCTCGACCTTCTCCGCGAGCAGCCGGACGAGCAGCGTCCCCATCTCGGCGACGGGCACGGCGTGCTCCGCGCCGCCGACCTCCAGCGCGTGCAGCGGCATGCTGGCGTACATCGCGTCCTCGGGGTCCTGCACCACCCCGACCCCACCCCGGCTCCGGACGGCGACCATCCCCGCGGTGCCGTCGTCGAGGGCGCCGGAGAGCACCACCGCCACGACCCGGGCACCGGCCGCCCGCGCCGCCGAGCGGAACAGGACGTCGATCGCCGGCCGGTGGCCGTTCTCGCGTGGGCCCCGGGTCAGCGAGACCGTGGAGTCCAGGACCATCAGGTGGTGGTCGGGCAGGCAGACGGTGACCGTCCCGGGCTGCAGGGGGGCACCGTCCTCGGCCGCGCGGACGGGGAGTGCGGAGACCCGCGCGAGGATGCGCGGCAGCGAGCTGCGCCCGCTCGACGGCATGTGGAGGACCACGAGGACCGCCGCCGGCAGGTCGGCCGGCAGGCCGGCCAGCAGCTCACGCAGCGCCTCGACCCCGCCCGCGGAAGCGCCGATCACCACGAGATCGCGTTGTGCCGTCGCCACCTGGCCCACCATCCCGTCGTCCCCGTCGACCCCACTGGTCCGTCTGCGGTCGACGGTGTGTGCTGAGAACGGTAGTGCCCCGGCCGCCGCAGGGGCGGGTGACGTCCACGGCCCGCCGGGGCCGGGAGGGTCTCCCCCGTCGGGGTGCTGCCGGCGCCGCGGACGAGGGCGCGCCGCCCCGCCCGCCGATATCGTCGGCCCGTCCAGCGACGACGCGGAGGGGGAGCCGATGGCCGGGCGCGGTACCGGGCCGGACTTCGTGGAGGCCCTCGCACGCGGGCTCGACGTCATCGCCGCGTTCAGCGCCGACCGCCCCACCATGACGCTGACCGAGGTGGCCACCGCCACGGGGCTGGCCCGCCCGACCGCCCGCCGGTTGCTGCTGACCCTCGAGGAGATGGGCTTCGTCCGCACGTCCGGCGGCGCGTTCCAGCTGACGACCCGCGTGCTGAGCCTCGGCATGGCCTACGTCAGCTCGCTGGGTCTGTGGGACATCGCCCGTCCGCACCTCGAGGCGCTGGTCAGCAGGACCGGGGAGTCGTCGTCCATGGCGCAGCTCGACGGCTCCGACATCGTCTACGTGGCCCGCGTGTCCGTGCCCAAGATCATCACGCTGCGGGTCGAGATCGGCACCCGCTTCCCCGCCGTCCGCACCTCGCAGGGCAAGGTGCTGCTCGCCGCCCTCTCCCCCGACGAGCTCGACGCCGTGCTCGCCGAGCCCAGCCGCGCCGGGCTGCCCGCGGCGGCCGGCCCCTCCCCCGAGCAGCTCCGCGACGAGCTGGTGCGGGTCCGGGCCCGCGGCTGGGCGCTGGCCGACGAGGAGCTCGCCCCCGGCATCCGCTCGGTCGCCGTCCCGGTCCGGGACCGCACCGGCGCCGTGCGGGCGGCCATGAACGTCACCGTCCACGCCGCCGAGACCTCCACCGAGCGACTCGTGCAGGAGCACCTGCCCCTGCTGCTGCGCACCGCCGGCGACGTGAGCGCCGAGTGGGCGCTGTGGCAGAGCCGCCCCCACGTGGAGGTCGCCCGCTCCGAGGAGGGCCCGGCGACCGCCTGAGGGCACCGGTCAGCCCAGGCCGGTGGCCGCCGGGCCGAGGGTGTGCCCCATCCGGTCGCGCTTGGTGCGCAGGTACCGGACGTTGTGCGGGGTGACCACCGTCGGCAGCGCGACCCGGCCGACGACGGTCAGCCCGTACCCGTCGAGGCCGCCGTACTTGGCCGGGTTGTTGGTGATCAGCCGCAGCCGGTTGACCCCCAGGTCGCCGAGCACCTGCGCGCCGACGCCGTAGCTGCGCGAGTCCGCCGGCAGGCCCTGGGCGGTGTTGGCGTCGACGGTGTCCAGGCCCTGCTCCTGGAGGGCGTAGGCGCGGATCTTGTGCCCCAGCCCGATGCCCCGCCCCTCGTGCCCGCGCAGGTAGACCACCGCGCCGCAGCCCTCCTCGGCGATCGCGCGCAGCGCCTGCTCCAGCTGCGCACCGCAGTCGCAGCGCAGGGACCCGAGGATGTCGCCGGTCAGGCACTCCGAGTGGACCCGCACCAGCGCGCCGGCCTCGCTGCGCCCGGCGGCGGCGACGTCGCCCATGACCAGGGCCAGGTGCTCGGTGCCGTCCAGGGTGCTGCGGTAGGCCAGCGCCCGGAAGTCGCCGAACTCGGTGGGCATCTGCGCGCTCGCGACCAGCTCCACCAGCTGCTCGGTGGCCCGCCGGTAGCGGACCAGGTCGGCGATCGCCAGCACCGGCAGCCCGTGCTCGGCAGCGAACCGGGCCAGCGAGGCGCCCCGGCGCATCGAGCCGTCCTCGTCGACGATCTCGCCGATGACCCCGACTCCGGAGAGGCCGGCCATCGTGGTCAGGTCGACGGAGGCCTCGGTGTGCCCGGCGCGGACCAGGACGCCGCCGTCCCGCGCCCGCAGCGGGAAGACGTGTCCCGGCCGGCGCAGCCCGCCGGGGGTGGTGGCGGGGTCGGCCAGCGCCCGCAGCGTGGCGGCGCGGTCGGCCGCGGACACCCCGGCGCCGGTGCCGACGGCGTCCACGGTGACGGTGAAGGCGGTGCCGTGCGCGTCGGTGTTGTCCACGACCATCTGCGGGAGCTGCAGCGCGTCGGCCCGCTCCGCGGTCATGGGCGCGCAGACGATGCCGGTGGTGTGCCGGACGAGGAACGCCACCTGCTCCGCCGTCACCAGCTCCGCGGCGACGACGAGGTCGCCCTCGTCCTCCCGGTCGGCGTCGTCGGTGACCACGACCATGCCGCCGGCGGCGAGTGCGGCGACCGCGCGCTGCACCGCCTCGGCGGCCGGCCGGCGGGCGGCGCTCACTCGGTCTCCAGCGCCGCGTGGGTGCCGAACACCCGGCCGTGGTAGGTCAGCGGCCGGCCCTCGGTGGTCTCGGCGGCCACGACCGTGCCCAGCGCCACGACGTGGTCCCCGCCGTCCACCAGGGTGGCGACGTCGCAGGCCAGCCACCCGGGCGCCCCGGGCAGCCGCGGCAGGTCGTCGGCGAACTCCCACCGGACGCCGTTGAACTTCCCGGTGCCGCCCTTCTTCGCGAACGCCAGCGCGAGGTGCGACTGGTGCGCGCCGAGCACGTTCACCCCGAAGCGGCCGGACTCCCGGACGACGGCCAGCAGGTCCGACCCGCGGTCGAGGGAGACCAGGACCATCGGCGGGTCCATCGACAGGGACGCGAACGCGCTCACCGTCGTGCCGTGCGGCAGTCCGCCGGCGGTGCTGGTGATGACCGACACCGGGGTGGGGACGCCGGCCATCACCTCCCGGAAGCGGGCCTGCAGCTCGGGGTCGACCGGCGGCTCGGCCGGCGCGTGCACCGTCTCGACCTGCGGGGTGGTGGGGTGGGTCATCAGGGGGTCCTCCCGGTGTCGTCGTCGGCGGGGGCGGCGAAGGGGCGGACCGGCTCGGTGCCGTCCCAGTCCCGCGACGCCTGCCAGAAGGCGGTGAAGGCGGCGTCCATCCCGGGGCCGTACTCGATGAGCTCGACCATCCCCGGCCGGGTCGGCCCGCCGTCGAGGTAGGCCACCTCCCCGCCGGTGGGCACCCCGGCGCGGAAGGCCAGGGTGTAGCCCTTGGCCTCCAGGTCGGCGATGCCGGCGGCGACGTCGTCGGTCACCACGCCGAAGTGGTGGAAGCCGTGGCCGCGCTGCTCGATCGTCTCCCGGTACACCGAGGGGTGGTCGTCCTTGGGCGCGATCAGCTCGATCTGCACGTGCCCGGCGAAGGCCATCGCGATCGCGACGTCGGCGCGGCTGGGCTCGCCGCGGTAGACGGCGTCCACGCCGGTGAAGGAGTGGAGCAGGAACCACGGCCCGACGCCGAGCTCCGTCGTCCACTGCGCGATGGCCTCGTGGATGTCGGGCACGACGTAGGCCATCTGGATGATGCCGTCGCGCGGCTGGCCGAAGCCCAGTTCGAGCACGTCCCCCTCCGGTGTCAGCTCGGAGCGGGGCCGCCGGGCGGCGGCCCCGCGGTGGTCAGTTGCGGCGCAGGTAGCGGGAGATGGCGACCGCCGCGACCAGCGCGCCGCCGTAGAACAGCTGCTGGGCGAAGTCCTGGGCGCCGAGCAGCTGCAGGCCCGCGGTGCCGGTCGCCAGGAACAGGACGGCGACGCCGGTGCCCAGGGCGTTGAACCGGCCCGGCTGGATCGTGGTGGCGCCGAGGAAGACCGCGGCGTAGGCGGGCAGCAGGAAGGTCTCCACGGAGGTGGGGCCGGCCGAGCCGGTGGTGCCGACGTAGAGGATCCCGGCCAGCGCGGCGATGACCCCGGCGAGGGTGAAGGCGCCGAAGCGGATGCGGTCGGCGTTGATGCCGCTGAGGACGGCGACCTCGCGGGACTGGCCCACGAACAGGTTCCGCACGCCCAGCGGGGTGTGGTTCATGACGTACCAGATGACCAGCATGACCAGCAGGCAGTAGTAGAACTGCACCGGCACCTGGCCGATCTGGCGCAGGTAGGTCCACATCGACAGGTCGCGGTCGACGCCGACGATGGTCGTGGAGTTCGCGATCCAGAACACCAGTCCGCCGAAGAGCGTTCCGGTGCCGAGCGTCATGATGAACGGCTCGGTCTTGAACTTGACGACGAACAGGCCGTTGAACGCCCCGCAGAGCGCGCCGCTGCCGACGGCGATCAGGCAGGCCAGCGGCAGCGACACCCCGTGCTGGACGTTGAGGACCGCGACGAGGATCGCCGACAGGCCGCCGATGCTGCCCAGCGAGAGGTCGAGGTCGCCGGAGCGGGTCGGCAGCAGCGCGGCCAGCGCGAGCATGAACAGGATCGACGTCGACCCGAGGATGTTGGCGATGTTCCCCATCGAGAGGAACGTGTCCGGCGCCAGGATCGCGAAGACGGCGAAGAGCACCACCCACGCGACCGGCAGCGCCGCCTTCTCGCCCCAGCGGCCGCGGACCGACCCGCTGCCCTGGGCGACGCTCGGCGCCGGCTGGCTGTCCCTGGTCTCGACGGCGTCGGTCGTGCTCATCGTGCCACCTGTTCAACGGTCGGGAGGATGGAGGACTCGCTGGTGCTGGCCCCGTAGACGGCCGAGGTGATCGCCTCCGGGGAGATGTCCGCGAGCGGGATCTCGCGGGCGGCGACCCCGCCGCTGACCACGACCACCCGGTCGCAGACGGCGGCCAGCTCGTCGAAGTCGCTGGAGACCCAGACGACGGCCATGCCGGTCTCGGTGGCGCGCTTGATGACCCGGTAGATCTCCGCGCGGGCGGCGATGTCGACGCCCTGGGTGGGCTCGTGCAGCAGCAGCACCTGCGGGCCGATCTCCAGCCACTTGCCGACGACGACCTTCTGGGCGTTGCCGCCGCTGAGCGTGCCCACCGGCAGGTCGGTGCGGCGCGGCCGGACGTCGAGCGCCTCGGCCCGCTGGTCGGCGGTGTCCCGCAGCTGCCCGTTGCGCAGCCGGCCGCCCTTCCGGAAGCGGCGGACCACCAGCAGCATCAAGTTCTCCGCGACCGACACCGCCGGGGCGATCGCGTCGCGGCGGCGGTCGGCCGGGATCAGCGCGAGGCCCATGCCGACGGCCTGCCCCGGGTGCTGCTTGGCGACCGGGACCGTCCGGCCGCCGAGGGTGAGCTCGCCGCCGGTCGCCTGCCTGGCGCCGAACAGCAGGTAGGGCACGTCCTCGGCGCCCGAGCCGAGCAGGCCGGCCAGGCCGACGACCTCGCCGGGCGCGACGTGCAGGTCCAGCCCGCGGGTCTGGCCGCCGCGCAGCCCCTCGACGTGCAGCCCCACGCCGGGCGAGCGGTCGAAGGTCCGCGGCGGCTCGGCCGGCGCCTCGTGGGTGCCGTGGACGTGGCCGTGCCCGAAGGCGTCGAGCTTCGCGATCGCCGGGCCGACGATGAGCTCGACGACCTCGTCGTCGGTCACCTCGCTCATCCGGACGACGGCGGCCAGCTTGCCGTCGCGCAGCACGGTGGCCCGGTCGGAGATCTCCCGGACGGCGGGCAGGTCGTGGGAGATGAACACGACGCTGGCGCCGGAGGCGACGATGGTCCGGACCAGGTCGAAGAGGAACTGCACCTCCTCCTCCGGCAGGAAGACCGTCGGCTCGTCCAGCACCAGCACCGAGGACGTGGCGCCGGTGCGCTCGCGGTACTGCTTGAGCTCCTCGGCCGCGCGGGCGATGGCGACCAGGGCCTGCTGGACCGGCGGGAGGTCGTTGACGACGGCGAGCGGGTCGACGTCCACGCCGTAGCTGCGCAGCATGGCCCGGGCCTTGCGCGCCTCGGCCCGCCACCTGATGCGGAGCCGTGAGCCGCTGCGCTCGGCCACCCCGCCGAGCAGGTTCTCCAGCACGGTCAGCGGCCGGGCGAGGCCCAGGTCCTGGTGCACGAAGCTCAGCCCCAGGTCGCGGGAGGCGCCGGCCACCAGCGGCAGCGGGACCTCCCGGCCGTCGACCAGCATCCGGGCGCCGGGCTCGGGGTCGTACACGCCGGCCATGACCTTGACCAGCGTCGACTTGCCGCAGCCGTTCTCGCCGAGCAGCGCGAGCACCTCGCCCCGCTCGATGGTGATGCTGACGTCCTGCAGCGCCCGGGTGGCGCCGAAGGTCTTGGAGACGTGGTGCAGCTCGAGGGCGGTGGTCATCCGGGGCTCCCCTGGGTGGCGGACGGCGGCGGGGCGGGGAGGTCCCGGGCCACGGCGGGCCCGGGACCTCCCGGCACGGGGCTCAGGCGGCGGGCGCGTCCTGCCACAGGCCGCGGTAGCCCGCGACGAACGAGTCGCCGAAGCCCTCACCCGGGTCGTTGATCTCCTGGGCGTTCTCCGGCGTCCACAGCCGGTACGGCGAGAACGCCTCGTCCGCCGGGATCGGCTGCTGGCCGGCGAGGACCCGGAAGAGCTGGTCGGCACCGGTGTAGGACATCCAGTCGAAGCTCGGCCCCATGTCGGTGCCCATCGGGTTGGCCTCGTCGGTCATCAGCTGGATGAAGGTGCGGTCCGCGCCGAAGGCGTAGGTCTTGGCCGGCACGTTGGACGACTGGATGGCCGGCAGCACGAACGGCGTCTGGGCGTCGAAGACGGTGAAGACCGCCCGGATGTCGGGGTTGGCCACCAGCGCCGAGGAGACCGCGCCGGTCAGCTCGGTGGCGTAGTCGGGGATCGGGATGTTGATCGACTCGACGCCGCAGTCGTCGCCGCACAGCTCGGCGAAGGAGTCCTTGACCGTCTGCTCCATGCCGATCGACGGCGGGTTCTCGTTCGACGTGATGACCAGCGCGTCGATCGGGCGGCCCTCGGCCTCGACCAGCGCCTGCGCCACGCCGAGCTCCATGGCCCGGTTGAACTGGCCGTTCGTCTGCGCGGCGATCAGGTCCGACGGCTCCTCCGAGACGTCGGCCAGGTGCATGTCGACCACCGCGATCCCGGCGGCCTTGGCCGCCTCCATCTGCGGGGCGAGCGCGGCGGGGTCGATGCCGCACACCAGTGCGACGCCGTCGTAGCCCTGGTTGATGGCCAGGTTCATGCCCTGGACCCACGCCTGCGGGCCGCCGTCGTTCTGGAAGTAGGTGCTGTCGGTCATGCCGACGCTCTTGGCGATGTCGACGACCGTGCGGGCCATGCGGTCGCAGCCCTCGAGCTGGCTGCTCACCGGCATCGAGAGGATCTTCTTGCCCGCCAGGGGCGCGACGGAGAAGGGCTCGCCCTGCGCCTCGAACTGCGGCTGCGCCATGGCCTCCTCGACCTGCGCCTGCAGGTCGGCGAGGACGTCCTCCGAGACGACGGCCTCTGCGCCGCTGTCGGAGCCGCCGCCGCTGTCCGTGGCCGTGGGCGCGCAGCCCACGGTGGCCAGGGCCAGGGCCGCCGCAGCGGCCGGCAGGGCGAGCCGCCGCCGGGCGCGCGGCGAACGGATCACGCGATGAGCCATGGTGTCGTCCTCTTCGTCGGGGGGTCGCACAGCTTCGAGGGGGATCGGCCGCGCACGGGGCGCCGGAGGGCCGTCGGAGCGGCCGGGCGTCGTGGTGGTGGCGGAACAGTGACAGCGACCACAGTCGGTGTCAACCGTCAGGCGTACACCTGTCCGTTGTGGCGCGGGAACGGCCGTTGCCGTCCCGCTACACCTGCCACACGCCGGGGAACCGGTCTCCGCGGGACGGACGGGCCGTTGACATCGGGACGTGTCATGCGTCACGGTCGCGGGCGAGACGGACGACTGTCCGTTCCCCTCACACGGCAGGAGTTGAGCGTGACCGTTCCCGCGGCTGGACCCACCCCCACCAGGCTCCGGATGGGGTCCGGCGAGATCAGCCTGTTCCGCCAGGGCTCCGGGCGCCCCGTCCTGTTCCTGCACGCCGCGGGTGGCGCGGGCAACTGGGAGCCCTTCCACGAGCGGATGGCGCAGTCGGTGGACCTCATCGCCCCCGACCACCCCGGGTTCGGCCGCAGCGACGAGCTCCCCGAGGTGGCCACCATGGCCGACCTCGTCCAGCACTACCTCCGGTTCCTCGACGAGCTCGGCATCGACCGCTTCGATCTCGTCGGCGCCTCCTTCGGCGGCTGGACGGCCGCCGAGCTGGCCAGCACCATCCCCGACCGGGTCGAGCACCTGGTGCTCATGGCGCCGGCCGGCCTGGACGTGCCCGAGGCGCCCCCGGCCGACCTGTTCAACATGGCGCCGCCGGACCTCGTGCGCGCCCTCTTCTACGACGACGCGCTGGTCGAGGCCGCCCTCTCCGCGCCGCCCACCCCCGAGCAGATCGCGCAGACCGAGAAGGACATGGCCGCCTTCTCCCGGTTCGCCCGCGATCCGTACCTGCACGACCCCGAGCTGCCGGCCCGGCTGCCGAAGATCACCTGCCCGACGCTGGTGATCGCCGCGGAGATCGACGTCATCATCCCCCGCGAGCACAGCGAGGCCTACGCCCGGCTGATCCCCGGCGCCGAGCTGCGCGACCTGCCGCGCACCCGGCACGGCCTGCACCACGAGCGGCCCGACGAGGTCGCCGCCGAGGTCCTCGGCTTCCTCGGCGAGGACGCCGCCGGCCGATGAGAGCCGCGGTCACGGAGGGCCCGAACTCCATCCGGCTGTCCGACCGGCCGGAACCGGGCCCTCCGGGGCCGGGCCAGACACTGCTGCGGGTCGAGACCGTGGGCATCTGCGGCTCGGACCTGCACCTGTACCGGGCCGACCTCGGCCCCTCCCACGACGGCCTGCTCCCCCGCGTGCAGGGCCACGAGTTCTCCGCCGTCGTCGCCACCGCCGACCCCGCCGGCGGGCCGGCCGTCGGGGAGCGCGTGGCCGTGTGGCCGGTGCTGCCCTGCGGCGAGTGCCGCCCGTGCCGGGACGGCCGGGTCAACGTGTGCAGCCGGCTGCAGCTCATCGGCGTCCACCGGGACGGCGCCCTGCAGGAGCACCTGCTCGCCGACACCGCCTCCCTGGTCGTCACGACCGGCCTGCCGGCCGAGCTGACCGCGCTGGTCGAGCCGGTCTCGATCGCCGTGCACGCCGTCGCCCGCGGCCGGGTCCTCGCCGAGGAGTCCGTCGTCGTCCTCGGGGCGGGGCCGATCGGCGCCGCCTGCGCCCTGGCCGCCCGCGACCGCGGCGCACGGGTGCTCGCCGTCGATCCCGCACCCGCCCGCCGCGAGCTGCTGGCCGGTCTCGGCTTCCCCACCGCCGCCCCCGACTCCCCCGACCTCGCCGAGCTGGTGCTCGCCACGGCCGGCCCCGAGGGCCCGCACGTCGTCGTCGACACCACCGGGGTGCCCGCCGTCCTGGCGACGGCGGTCGACCTCGTCGGCCACGGCGGCCGGGTGGTCGTCGTCGGCATGACCGCGGCGACGGCGCCGTTCGGGCCCGGGCCGCTGCCGATCAAGGAGCTGGACGTGCTCGGTGTCAGCTGCTGCACCTACGAGGAGTTCGCCGCCGCGGCCGACCTGGTGCGGCGCTGCGCCGACGACGCCGGGGCGCTGGTCAGCCACGTGCTGCCGCTGGCCGAGACCGCCGACGCGCTGCAGCTGCTCGAGGACGGCACCGGCTCGGCCGTCAAGGTCCTCGTCGACCTGCGCACCCCGACCGATCACCCCCGAGGAGAGGTCCCCGCATGAGCGCCACGACCCCCGACCCGCGCCCGCTGCCCGACCGGCTGCGACTGGACGGCCGGCACGCCCTGGTGACCGGCGCCGCCAGCGGGCTCGGCCTGGCCATCGCCGAGGGGCTGCTGCAGTGCGGCGCCGCGGTCACCCTGCTCGACGTCGACGGCGAGGAGCTCGAGCGCAGCGCGGCCGCCCTCGCCGAGGCCGGGGGCCCGGTGTCCACCCGGCGCTGCGACGTCTCCGAGCCCGCGGCGGTGGAGGCCGCCGTCGCCGAGGCAGCCGCGGAGCGCGGCGGGCTGCACGCGGTCTTCGCCAACGCCGGCATCGCCGGCGGGCCGTCGGTCCAGGCGCCCGAGGGCCGGCTCTACGACATGGACTGGAAGACCTTCGACGGGGCGCTGGCGGTGAACCTGGTCGGCACGCTGGCCACGATCCGCGCGGCGGCGAAGGTCATGCGCCCGGCCGGCGGGGGCTCGATCGTCGTCACCGTCTCGACGGCGGGGCTGCGGGCCGACGCGATGGTCGGCTACGGCTACAGCGCGTCCAAGGGCGCCCTGGCCAACCTGGTGCGCCAGGCCGCGGTCGACCTCGCTCCGGACGGCATCCGGGTCAACGGCATCGCCCCCGGCCCCTTCTACACCAACATCGGCGGCCGCGGCCCCAAGGACCCGGCCATCGACCAGGCGTGGGCCGACACCGTGCTGCTCCGGCGCATGGGGTCGCCGTCGGAGGTCCAGGGCCTCGCCCTGCTGCTGGCCTCCGACGCGGCCTCGTTCATGACCGGCGCTGTGTACCCCGTCGACGGCGGGACGCTGACCGGCGTCTTCTGACCGGCGCTCCCCGCAGACACGAGGGCGGGGCGGGACCCAGGTCCCGCCCCGCCCTCGCCGCGTCCGCGTCCGTGCCCGCGCAGACGACGGCGGCCGGCCCGGGAGGACTCCCGGACCGGCCGCCGTGGATCGGGACCGCTCAGCCCTTGGGCACGAGGTTCATGTAGAGCCAGGTGTGCTCGGGCGCCAGGCCGGCCAGGTACTTGCCGCAGCCCTCGAGGACGTGCGGCGCCGACGTCACGTGCTGCGTGCCGGCGTGCATGTCCCGGAAGTACTGCTGCAGGGCCCCGGTGCGCAGCGCCGCGGTGCCGGCCGCCTTGTAGACCTCGACGCTGATCGCCTCGGCCGTCCAGGTGGCGTTGTAGAGCGCCAGCCGCAGCCGGGTGCGCTGGTCGACGTCGAGCTCCTCGCCGTTCTGCAGCGTCTCGGTGGCCTCCCGCCACACCTCGTACACGAAGGCACGGGCGGCGTGGTAGCGGGCCTCGAGCTCGCCGTAGGTGGAGTGGAACCGCGGGTTCTCGGCCATGGAGCCGGCGCGGCCGGCCTTGGCGCGGACGGACTCGGCGAGCTCGTCGAGCATGCGGCGGGCGACACCCAGCGCCCAGCCGGAGTGGCCGATGAGCGCGAAGTGCATGATGCCGAGCTTGAAGATCCAGCCGCCGCGCCGGCCCTCCTCGACCGGGCCGAGGTGGGTGAAGGAGTCCCGGACGAAGACGTCGCGGGTCTTGTAGTCGATGCTCCCGGTCGCCTTGAGACCCATGACGTCCCAGGTCTCGATGAGCTCGGCCTGCTCCTTGGGGAGGACGAAGATCCGCGGCTCGCCGGTCTCCTCGATGATGCCGAGGGTGTGGATCCACTGGGCGTGCTTGATGCCCGAGGCGAAGCTCCAGTCGCCGCTGAGCCGGTAGCCGTCGCCGTCGGTCACGGCCTTGCCGGGCCGGGTGCCCTGGCCGGCCACGACCGGCAGGCGCTCCCCGGAGAACATCTCCTTGACGGCCTCGTCGGAGAGGTACGCGCCGCCGGTGCCGGTGGCCAGGGAGGCGGCCATGTGCACCCACGCGGTCGACGGGTCGGCCGCGGCGAGGGTCTGGACGATCTCCAGCGAGGAGATCGGGTCGCACTCGGCGCCACCGAGCTCGCGCGGCGTCCACATCCCGTAGAGGCCGGCCTCGTGCAGGGCGTCGTCGACGGCGTCGACCAGCTTCCCGGCGGCCTCGTTGGCCGGGGCGTTGTCCCGGACCAGCGACTGCAGCGCGCGGGCCGCCGCCACGAGGTCGGCGGGCTCCCGGCCGGCCGTGTCGGGTGCGGTCGTCGTCATGGGGGCTCCTGTTCTGCCGAGTCGGGCTCGGTCGGGTCGGGAGAGAGCGGTGCCAGGGTGTGGTCGCCCGCCCGAGCGGGCATGTGTCCGTCTAACGGACAACCATCCGGGGGCAAGTGTTGGCTGGACCGCGGGCCTGTGTCAAGGGACACATTGCCGAGGCGGAAGACGGGACCCGCCGGGCACACTGAGGCCGGAACACTCGGGGCCGCGGCCGGGAACGTACAGGCCGACGGCATACGGACCCCAGGACGGACGGTTACGCGATGACCCTCACCTCGCCGGCCGGCACGGTGTCCCTGGCCTACGGGCGCGGCACGGTCGAGGTGCCCCTCGCCGAGGGCGCCCTGGTCATCACGCCGCGGGACGATCCCGCCCTGCCCGACCCCGACGCGGCGCTGCGGGCGGCCCTGCGCGCTCCCCGCGGCGCTCCCCCGCTGGCCGCCCTGGTCCGCGACGGCATGTCCATCGCCGTGTCGGTCTGCGACGGCACCCGCGCCCAGCCGCGCGAGCCCGTGCTGCGCGCCCTGCTGGAGGAGATCGACGGCGCGGCCCGGGGCTGCCAGGTCACCGTCCTCGTCGCCACCGGCACGCACCGGGGCAACACCCCCGAGGAGCTCCGGGACATGCTGGGCGACGAGGTCGTCGCCCGCTGCGAGGTCGTCAACCACGACGCTCGCGACCGCGACTCGCTCACCTTCGTGGGCACCGTCGGGGACGGCGTCCCGCTCTGGCTGAACTCGCGGTGGCTCGAGGCCGACCTGCGGATCACCACCGGGTTCGTCGAGCCACACTTCTTCGCCGGCTTCAGCGGCGGCCCCAAGATGGTCGCGCCGGGCCTGGCCGGCCTGGACACGGTGATGGTCCTGCACGACGCCGCCCGCATCGGCAGCCCCCTGGCGACCTGGGGCGTGGTCGAGGACAACCCGGTGCACCGCGACATCCGGGCGTGCGCGGCCGCCGCGCCGCCGGACCTGGCCCTCGACGTGCTGCTCGACCGCGCCAAGCGGATCACCCACGTGGTCTGCGGCGAGCTGTCCACCATGCACGCGCACGCCTGCGAGCTGGCCCGCGCCGCCGCGATGCGCGCGGTCCCCGAGCCGATGGACGTCGTCGTGACGACCAACTCCGGCTTCCCGCTCGACCAGAACCTCTACCAGGCGGTGAAGGGGATGGCCGCCGCCGAGCGGGTGGTCCGTCCCGGCGGGACCGTGGTGGTGGCCGCCGAGTGCGCCGACGGGCTGCCCGCGCACGGCTCCTTCGCCGACGTCCTGGGGTCCGCGCCGGACCCCGCCGGGCTGCTGGAGCTGATCGGCTCCCCCGGCTTCAGCGTGCCCGACCAGTGGCAGGTGCAGGTCCTGGCCCGGATCCTCGCCAAGGCCGACGTGCGGCTGTACTGCTCGGGCCTGCCCGCCGACGAGGTCCGGGCCGCGCACCTGGTGCCGGTGGCCGACCTGGCCGCAGCGATCACCGACGCGGTGGAGCGGCACGGGCCCTCCGCGCGGGTCTGCTACCTCCCCGAGGGGCCGCAGACGATCCCCTACCTCGCCGGCTGAGCGCCCCGTGGCCGTCCGGATCGTCCTGGCCCCCGACAAGTTCAAGGGCTCGCTGACCGCTCCCGAGGTCGCCGCGGCGCTCACCCGTGGCCTGCGGCGGACCCTGCCCGACGCCGAGGTCGTCGAGCAGCCGATCGCCGACGGCGGGGAGGGCACCGTCGAGATGGTGCTCTCCGCCGGGTTCGCCGCGCGCACCTGCGTCGTCCCCGGTCCGCTCGGCGACCCGGTGACCGCGCGGTACGCCGTCCGCGGGGAGACCGCCGTGGTGGAGATGTCCGCCGCCGCGGGGCTGGCGCTGCTGCCGCCGCCGGGCCCCACCGAGCAGACGGCGCTGTCGGCCACCACCCTCGGCGCCGGCCGGATGGTCGCCGACGCCCTCGACGCCGGCGCCCGGCGGGTCGTCATCGGCGTCGGCGGCAGCGCCACCACCGACGGCGGCGCCGGCGCGCTGGTCGGCCTCGGGGCCCGGGTGCTCACCGCGGAGGGGGACGACGTCCCGCCCGGGGGCGCCGGGCTCGCGAGCGCGGCGCTCCTCGACCTCTCCGGCCTGGACCCGCGGCTGGCCGACACCGAGGTCGTGGTGGCCTGCGACGTCGACAACCCGCTCACCGGCCCCTCCGGCGCCGCGGCCGTCTACGGCCCGCAGAAGGGCGCGACGCCCGCCGCGGTGGCCCGGCTGGACGCCGCCCTGGGCCGCTGGGCCGACGTGGTCGCCGCCGCCACCGGCGCCGACCTGCGGGACGGTCCGGGCGCGGGTGCCGCGGGCGGCATCGCGTTCGGGCTGTCGAGCGTGCTGGGGGCGCGGCTGACCCCCGGCGTCGGGCTGCTCATGGAGCTCACCGGGTTCGCCGAGTGCGTCCGCGGCGCCGCGCTGGTCGTCGTCGGCGAGGGGTCGCTGGACGCGCAGAGCCTGCGCGGCAAGGGCCCGATCGGGCTGGCCGCGCTGGCCCGCGAGGCCGGGACGCCGGTGGTCGCGGTGGTGGGCCGCAGCCTGATCAGCCCCGACGAGGCGCGGGCCGCGGGGCTGGGCGCCGTCCACGCGCTCACCGACCTCGAGCCGGACCCGGCGCGTTCGATGACCGACGCCGCCGTCCTGCTGGAGACGGTGGGTCGGCGCATCGGCGAGGAGCTGCGGGCGTCCTCCTGACGGCGGTGGGCGGGGGGGGCGGGGGGGGGGGGGCGGCCGCCGGGGGGGGCGGCGGGCGGGGCGGGGGCGCCGGCGGGGGTGGGGG
>NZ_JBJGYS010000009.1:0-147009 GCF_054050115.1 Geodermatophilus sp. SYSU D00708
GGTGGGGGTCGGCCCCGGGGGGGGGGGGAGCCCCCCCCCAGGGGGGCCACCCCACGACCATCCGCGGAGAAGGTCCTCCCGGCCCGGCGGTGCGGTCAGACGGTCTCGGGCGCCCGCAGGTGGGCGATGGCGAGGTCCATCTCGGCGACGTCGACGATCTTGGCGCCCATCGCGCGGGCGAACTGCTCGCGCAGCGACCGCGCGTGCCGGCGCACCAGGTCGAGGGCCTCGCGGGTCTCGAAGCTCGTGACGCTCACAGTCCGGCCCTGCTTCCGGTCGACCAGCATGCTCAGGCTGCAGAAGCCGGGCAGCTCCTGGAGCTTGGGCATCAGGTTGCTGCGATAGGCGGCGAGCAGGTCGTCGAGGTGGTTGTTCGGGATGCGGGCCCAGGAGACCTGCGCGCCGGCGCCGTCCCCGGCCGGGCGCTCACGGTGCAGGATGGCGATCTCCCACTGCGCGACGTCGGCGTGCGTGCCGCCCACGGTCTGCACGAGCCGCTCCTGGATCGAGCGGTCCTCCTCGGCGGTGGCGCGCAGCGCCCGTTCGTCGGCCCAGGACGTCGTCATGATGCAGCGGCCGCCGTCGTGGTCGGCGAGCACGGACATGCCGACGCAGCCCTCCGCCTGCGAGACCTTCGGGAGCACCTCCTCACGCAGGTACCGGACGCCGTCCCCGATGCTGTCTGGATTGCCTCGGACGTTGGTGGATCGCGCGTACAAGCGGCCGCTCCTCCCGGTCGGGCAGTGTGATCGCGCTCACCATGCCGTCCGGCGGTCGGAGGGGCAATGGGTCAGGCGGTGCCCTCCGCGGCGATCAGGTCGGCCACCTCCTGCGGACGTGTCGAGCAGTCGTCGTCCGACGCCGGCTGGTCGGCGGCCAGGCCGGTCACGCCGAGGGCCTCGACCGGCTTGAACCCCAGGCGCTCGATGTGCCGGGGCACCCGGTTCTGCGCGTTGACGACGTGCGAGCGGGACAGCCAGCCCAGGCCGTCCGCGACGTCGAAGTCCAGGCCGCCGCCGGGCGCGCGGCGGACGTGGCCGGGGGAGGGGAGCAGGCCGACGATCTGCACGGCCTGCTCGACCGGGAGCTCCTGCGGCGGGGTGTCGAAGTAGTACCAGCTGGCCGCGCAGACGCCGTAGAGCGCCGGCCCGAACTGGGCGTAGTTGACGTAGAGCTCGAGGATCCGGCGGGTGTCGAGCGCGTAGGCGACCTCCATGGACAGGCCCGCCTCGACCGCCTTGCGCCAGGCACTCATCTCCTGGTTCAAGAACAGGTTCTTGGCGACCTGCTGCGGGATCGTCGAGCCCGTCGGGTCCTCCTCGCCGGAGAGGTGGGCCGTGGCGCGGTCCATGAGCTCGCCCCACTCGAAGGCGCCGGAGCGGTAGGGCAGCTCGGCGTCCTCGTGGGCGATGACCGCGGCCAGGAAGTTGCGCGAGACGTGCTCGATCGGCACCGACTGCTGGATCACGTCGCCCGGGTTGGCGGCCATGAAGGCGGTGGTCGGCGGGTCGATCCAGCGCAGGGAGAGGATCACCAGCGCCTGGACGACGGCGACGACGGCGAGCACCTTGCCGACGCGGCGGGCGAGCCGGCGGCGGGACCGGGACGTCCCCTCGGGGCGCTCCGGGCGGTCGCGGGGCGCGGGCACGTCCCGCTGCCACGGCCGGCGCCGCGGGCGCTCGGTCTCGGGCGCGGATGCGTACGGGCCGGTCGTGCCGGCGTCGTCCGCGGCGTACCGCGGGTCGGGGATCCAGGGGTCGTCCGGCGACCAGCTGGGTTGCGCGCGCCCGATGCGGCGGAAGCGGGCAGTGGGCCGGCGGTCCGGCGGCACGTGGGCCATGGGGCGAGGGATCTCCCTGGTCGACGAACCGTCATCGTACGACTACCGACGGTCGGGACCGCTGAGTTCCGAGGCGCGCGCCGGTCACTCCTGCATGCGAATGACGCAGCTGGACCTCGGTCCTCAGGCGGAGGTCGTGAAGCGGGTCGTGGCCGGCGTCCGGGACGACCAGCTCGACGCCCCGACGCCGTCCGACATCCCGGTGGCCGGCCTGCTGGACCACCTGGCGGGGTTGACCCTCGCGTTCCGGATGGCGGCGGAGAAGACGCCGCTGCCCGGCGCCCCGGTGCCCTCGGCGGAGAACCTGGCGCCGGACTGGCGCACCCGTATCCCGGCGCAGCTCGACGCCCTGGTGGCCGCGTGGCGGCGTCCGCAGGCGTGGGAGGGCACCGCCGACGCCGGTGGCGTGACCATGCCGGCGGCGGTCGCGGCGGCCGTGGCGCTGGACGAGGTGCTGGTGCACGGCTGGGACCTCGCCGTCGCCACCGGCCAGGACTACGCGGCCGACGAGTCGTCGATCGAGGCGTGCACGGGATTCGCCGAGCAGGTCGCCGCGGGGCCGGTGCAGCCGGGCTTGTTCGGGCCGCCGGTGCCGGTGCCGGACGACGCCCCACCGCTGCACCGGCTACTGGGCCTCACCGGCCGCGACCCCGCCTGGCGACCGCCGCGCTGATCTCCGGCTCCCGCCCCCGGCGGCTGGTCAGTCGGCGGCAGCGGGACCGAGCAGCCGGACCTCCTCGATGTCCAGCGAGGCCTGGACCTCCCGCAGCACGATGTCGTCGATCTCGCCCGCGTCGCGCAGCGCGATGACCGCCTGCCGCTTGTGCTGGAGCAGGCCGAGCCGCAGCCGCCGATCGAGCTCCCGCTCGTCGGCGCCGCCGTCGCCGTCGGGGGAGAACTCGACCTCCAGGTCGCGGGCGTGCTGCTGGTGCTCGGTTCGGACCCGGTCGAGCAGGTCGCCGTCCACCCCGAGCCGCTCGGCGACGCGGGGGAGGGCGTCGAGGGCGGCCTCGGTGGCCCGGGTGCGGGCCAGGCGGAGCTCCTCGCCGCGGGCGGTGTCCTCGGGCAGCCGGGCCCAGCGGACGACGGCCGGCAGCGTCGTCCCCTGCACGACGATGGTCAGCAGGATGACGATCGCCGTGGTGAAGACGATGAGGTCGCGGTCGGGGAACGGCTCGTCCGCGCCGACGGCGGCGGGCACGGCCAGCGCGGCGGCGAGGGAGACCGCGCCGCGGAAGCCGGCCCAGCCCGACGCCACCCGCGCCCGCCACGGGACCCGGCGCAGCCGCTGCGCCGGGCGGCGGTCGAGGGCGCGGATGACGTAGGGGACGGCGAGCACCCAGACCAGCCGGGTGAGCACCACGACGGCGGTCACGGCCAGCGCGAAGAGCACGGCGCGAGCGCGCTGGCCGTCCTCGAGGTCGCGGACGACCCCGGGGATCTGCACACCGACCAGCACGAAGAGCGAGCCGTTGACCAGGAAGGTGGAGAGGTCCCAGAAGGCGTAGGCCTGCACGCGGGAGCGGGCGCGGATGATCCGCGGGCCGGCGTGGGTGAGCAGCAGGCCGGCCGTCACCACGGCGACGACCCCGCTGGCGTGGACGAGCTCGGCGAGCAGGAACGCGGCGAACGGCGTGACGACGCTGAGCGCCCCCTCGCGCAGCGGGTCGTCGAGCCGGCGGCGGACCACGATGACGGCCGCGCCGACGAGCAGCCCGGCGGCGATGCCTCCGGCGTAGGAGCCGAGGAACCGGGCGCCGACGTCGACCAGCCCGGGCTCGGCGGCGCCGGTGGCCACCGCGACCGCGACGGCGAAGAGGACCAGCGCGGTGCCGTCGTTGATGAGGCTCTCCGCGCGCAGCGTGGTGAGGGTGCGCCGGGGCATGCGCTTGGCCAGCCCGGCGACGGCCGCCGCGTCGGTGGGGGCCAGGACGGCGCCGAGCACCCACGCGGCGCGGGCGTCCATGCCGAGGGCCTGGGCGGCGTAGGAGACGGCCGCCATCGACGCGATGACCAGCGCGACGGCGGACAGCACGATCACCCGCAGGTTGGCCCGGATCTCGCGCAGGCTGGTGTTCAGGCTCTCCCAGTAGAGGATCGCGGGGAGGAACAGCAGCAGGACGACGTCCGGCTCGAGCTCGACCTCGCCGAGGAGCGGAACCAGGCCCAGCAGCGTGCCGAAGACGATGAGCAGCACGGGCGGGGCGACGCTGTACCGACCGCCGAGCGTGGTGCCGACCAGGACCGTGATGCTGAAGACGACCGTCACGACCAGCGCGAGCACGGCGACCAGCGTAGGCAGCCCGCAACCGCGACCCGCTCAGCCGACGACGAAGGCCCGTTCGCCGGTCTCCGTCAGCCCAGGTTCTCGATGTCGACGGCTCCTGAGTCGTGAAGGGCCAGGAGTGCGGCGTTCTCGGCCAGCAGTCGGTTGGCCTTGCGGGTGAGATCGAGCGGTCGATCCGGCCCCTGGCCAACGCGCGCCACGGCCTCCGTCGCGATCGAGAGCTCCACCGCGTCACCACTGCCGATGTGGTCGCGGAGGAGTGCATTGACCCGCAGGTTCGTCTGTTGCGCATGGCCGGGAGTCCGGTAGCCGTTCGCCCGGCGTCGGAGGTCCGCGGCCTCGCCCACGTAGATCCGGGGTCGTTCCGGCCCGGTCCGGGTGAAGTCCAGCCGGTACAGCCCTGGCGTCTCAGGCAGGGACGGGAAGGCGGGGGTTCCACTCTCGTCGAGCAGGACGCGGCCGGCGGCGCACCATGCGAAGTGCACGGAGGCTGTCACCAAGTCCACGACGGGGCCCGGTGCGAACGGTTGCGTCGCACGTGTACGGCGGCGGAGGGCGGTTGCGCCCGGCGATGACCGGGTGAAGACGACCCGCTGCCCGCGCAGGTCCACCTCGGAGACCCGCCAGCCCGCCCCCGTCCAGGCTGTCGAGTGGCTGTGGCTGCCGTTCGACCACCACTCGCGGTGCCGCGAGGCACTCGGTGGGAGGCCGCCGACGATCCCCCCGACGTCATCGAAGGTCATCGCCAGCGACGAGTTCTCCTCGTTGGTCAAGTGCTCCTTCAGAGCGTCGTAGCGGCTCGCCATCGTGTCCCCCTCGTGCGTTCGGTCCCCGGGCTCCCGCGGGTACCGCACCTCGACGTTGACAGACCGTGATGGCGGAGAGAGGGAGGCGCGCGTGCCCCTGGAAGTCGGCCTGTGGCGAGTGGACGGCGGCAAGCCGGTGAAGGTCACCGCCACGGGGGTTCCGCTCGAATCCCAGCTCGAGACCATGATCGAGGCCGATCCCACGATCCTCGGGACCCCGCTCCTGCTCGTCGGGAGGCAGGTGCCGACTGACTACGGGACCTTCATCGACCTCCTCGCAGTGGACGACGAGGGTGCCCTCCACGTCCTGGAGCTCAAGCGCGACCGCACTCCGCGCGAGGTCGTCGCCCAGGTGCTCGACTACGGCTCGTGGGTGCGCACGCTCAGCCACGCCCAGGTGTTGGAGATCTTCACGGCCTACAAGCCCGGCGTCGCCTTCGAGCAGGAGTGGACCGCGACCTTCGGCGGGGACGCCCCGGAGGAGCTCAACGGAGGGCACCGGCTGACCATCGTGGCCGGGGACGTGGACCCGGCGACAGAGCGGATCATCGGTTATCTGACCGATCTCGGGGTTCCCGTCAACGTCGTCTTCTTCCGCTACTTCGACGACGGTGATCGCGCCTATCTGGCGCGGACCTGGCTGATCGACGAAGCGCGGACGCCTCCGCGCACGGGTAGCACCTCTCGTGGCGGAACGCGTGAACCCTGGAACGAGCTCGACTGGTACGTCAGTTTCGGCGAGGAGAGCGGCAACCGGGACTGGGACGACGCTCGGCGCTACGGGTTCGTCTCGGCCGGCGGTGGGGAGTGGTTCTCCCGGACCCTGCGCAAGCTCCCGGTCGGTGGCCGCGTGTTCGCGTGCATCCCCGGAGTCGGCTATGTCGGCGTCGGGACGGTGACCGGGGAGGCGCAGCCGTTCGAAGAGGCGGTCGTCGAGGTCGACGGTCAGTCCGTACGGCTCGCTGATCAGCCGCTCCGGGCGGCCTACCAGCACGGACCGCTTCCGACCGGCGAAGACCACCGTGAGTACATCGTCCCGGTGACCTGGCAGCAGACGCGTCCGCGGTCGGAGCCGTACTGGGTGAAGGGCATGTTCGCCAATCAGAACAGCGCCTGCAAACTGCGCAACCGCTTCACGCTGGAGCAACTCGCCACTGCCTTCGACCTGGGGGACTGAATCAGTGCAGGCGGGCGATGTCGAGCGGATGCGCACATATGTGGTGTCGCACCTGCTGGACAACTGGACTCAGTGGCCGGGTGGTCGACGCGGCGAGATCGAGGTGGCTCTGATCGACGCGGTCATGTCGATCCGAGCGCGGTACGGCAGACCGGCCCGCGAGTGGCGTGGCCGCGAGTTGCCCGCGACCGGCGTCCACCGGGCGGTGGCCAGGTACCGCGAGCTCCGCGGCGAGGGTTCTCTGGACGACCTGCCCGCCCTGGCCGGCATGGACGTGCAGCAGATGCAACGGGCGGTCGGTAATCAGCAGACGGCTGGGATCCTGAAGGCAGCGGCGATCATCCGCGCGGCGGGACGACTCGTGGACGTTGGAGTCACCTCCTCGGCGCACCTCTGTCCCGCCGATGAGGGCCAGAAGCGCGCGTACACCGGAGTGACCGGCCTGGGCTGGGTGACGTGGTCCTATCTCGGGATGTTGCTCGGCCACGAGGGCGTCAAGCCCGACCGGTGGGTGATCCAGGCCGTTCACAACGCCCTGGATCGACAGTCACGGCCGAGGAGACCCGAGACATCGTCACCGCCACGGCCGTTGAGCTCGGTAAGGGCTCAACGGAGCTCGAGCATGCCCTGTGGGCCTACGAGCGACAGCGGGATCAAGAGCTACGGAGTTCACGGCGTCGCACGTCCGGACAGGTGCGTGCCACGCACGTGGCCGGGCGCCGACGTACCGGGCGAGGTCGACCCGATGATCGCGACTCGGAGTCCCCGGGTTCGCCGACGAGGGAGGCGGTGACCTGCGGGCCGTCGGCGCCGATGCATCCGCCGGTGACGTCCCCGCCGTGATCTCTCGCCATCGAGGCGGGAGCGCGGGACGTCGTCCCCTACAGGTGTGCCCGACCCGGTGAGAGCCTGCTCGCACCGTGACCACGGCAGGGTCACGTGAGTGGCCCTCCCCGGGACGGAGGAGGCACCCGATGGCCCAGATGTACCTGCACCGCTTCGCCTACCGCGACGGCGTCAGCAAGGCCGAGCTCGACGCGGCCTGGGCCGAGGCGTTCCGGTCGTTCGCGAAGTCCGGCAACTGGGGTGGGGTGGAGAGCGGGGTGACCCACCACAAGACGTGGGGGACCAGCTGGGGCGGCTACATCCTCGTGGAGGTGGACGACCCCGAGGCGTTCACGCGGTACCAGACCCACCACCTGCAGGAGTACGGGCACGTCGTCCACATCACGTACGAGCCGCTCTACGACATGGACGAAGCGTTCGCCAGCACCGTCGCCGCCCTGCGCTGACCCGGCTCAGCCGACGACGAAGGCGGTGACCTGCGGACCGTCGGCGTCGATGCACACGCCGGTGACCGCGACCGCCCGGCCGTCGGCGGCGGGGGCGGTCGCCCCGAGGACGGCGGTGCCGTCGCAGAGCTTCACCTCGCCGACCCGCTCGCCGGAGTCGAGGTCGACCGTGACCAGCTCGGCGGGGTACTGCAGGTCGGCGGCCGGCACCGAGGCGGTGCGGCCGTCCGGGGCGACGGCGAGGTCGAGGGCGGAGTCGCCGGCGCCGTCCAGGTCGGTGGAGGTGCGCAGCTCGCCGTCCACGACGGTGACCACCCGCCCGACGGCGCGGGCCGCGCCGAGGTGCACGGTGGCGACGGCGGTGCCGTCCGCGGTGACCTGCAGCGCGGCGGGGGAGCTGGGGCGCTCGGGCACGAGCTCGACCGGTGCGCCGTCGGGCCGCAGGTCGGGGCCGTAGAAGGCGAGCGCCGCGCCGGTGCCGCCGGCCGGGCGGTCGACGGTGAGCAGCGCGGCGAGGCCGTGCGGCGTGAGGGCGAGGCGGGTGGCGGGCGCCTTGCCCGTGCGGACGACGGCGCCGGTACTGACGTCGACCGCGGCGAGGCGCCCGTCGACCGCCAGGTAGAGCGTCGAGCCGTCGAGGACGGCGGCGTCGGGCGGTCCGCCGTCGAGGGGCGTGACGGTCGGCGAGCCGTGCACCGGGACGGTCACAAGGTCCTCTCCGGCGATCACCGCCGTGCCGTCGGGGGCGACGGCGAGCCGGGACCGCGGCGGGACGGCGGGGACGGGTGTCGCCGTGGCTGCGGCCGGGCCGTCCTCGCCGGGGGCGATCCGCACCAGCCAGCTCGAGTCCGCGTCACCGACGAGGGCGACCGGGGCGCCGTCCGGACCGGGCGCGAGGTCGTACAGGCGGACGTCGGCACCGACGGCGTCGGCTAGGTCCAGCGTGGCGAGGACGGCGGGCGCGGGGGCCGGGGGTGCCTCGGCGCCCGTGCAGCCGGCGGTGAGCAGGGCGAGCGTCAGCGCCGCGGCGGTGCGGCGGCGGGCGGGCATGTCGGCTCCGGGCGACGGGGAGCCCGAGCCTGCGCCGGGCGTGGAACCGGCGCAACTGGCGCTCGTGACGCTGGTGGGGCGCGTGTGACGACGCCGTCCGTCCGGGTGACGGGACTGCCGATGAGCCACCTGAGGCGACGGCAGATCCTCGACCCCCCGTCGCCGCGGAGGTGACGCCGGATGGCTCGACTCGAGCGGTTCGGGAACGGCCTGGCGGTGCTGGGCGGCGCACGCCCCGACGTGCTGGAGGCGGCGCCCGGTGCGCGGCCGAAGTTCGTCGCGCTGGGCGGTGTCCTGCTGAGCACGGGCGGGCTCGCGGTGCTGTCGGCGGCGTTCGCCGTCCACATGGCACTGGGCGTGTGGTGGCCGTTCGCGCTGCTCGTCGGCCTGGGCTGGGGCGCGGTCATCGTCAACCTCGACCGGATGCTGCTGGTCGGGATGGCGCACGACGCGTCGCTCAAGCGCAACCTGGTGATGGCGGTGCCGCGGGTCGGGCTCGCGCTGGTGCTCGGCGTCGTCGTCGCGACGCCGCTGACGCTGCAGGTCTTCCACAAGGAGATCGACACCGAGATCGTCACGATGCAGGCCGAGGCGGCCGACGCCTACCGGACCTCGCTCGAGACCGACGCGCGGTTCGCCGGCCTGCCGGCGCTGCAGCAGAGGATCGCCACCCAGGAGCAGATCGTCGCGACCGGGGGCGAGAGCGACCCGGCGCTGGCCGCGGTGCACGACGACGTGACCGCCAAGCAGGCCGCTTATGACGCGGCGCTGGCCACCCAGCAGGAGCTCGAGGCCAAGGCGCAGTGCGAGCTCGACGGCACCTGTGGCACCGGCGACGCGGGCACCGGGACGGCGTACGAGCAGGCCCGCGCCGCCGCGGACGCGCAGGCCGCGGTGGTGGCCTCGGCGAAGTCCGAGCTGGACGCGGCGGTGGCTGCGGCGTCGTCCGCCGAGGGGCGGTCGGCCGCGCAGGCCGCGACGTCGCTGGAGACCGACCGGGCCGAGTACGAGCGGCTGACCGCCGAGCAGACGCGGCTGCAGTCGTCGTTCGACGGGACCAACGAGGGGTCCGGCGGGATCCTCGCGCGGCTGGAGGCGCTGGACCGGCTCAGCGAGTCCAACGGCACGCTCTGGGCGGCCAAGACGATGCTGTCGCTGCTGTTCATGTGCATCGAGCTGCTGCCGGTGCTGATGAAGCTGCTGCTCAACTTCGGCCCGCCGTCGGCCTACGACAAGCTCGCGGCGCTCCGCGACTCCGGTGACCTGGAGGTCGCCGAGCTCGAGGAGGACTCGCGGCGCACGGTGGCCCGCGAGAAGGAGGAGCTGCTCCTCATGGCCGAGCGGGAGCGGATCGATCGGCAGAAGGAGACGATCCGGGCGCGCCAGCGGGCGGCCGAGGCGGCGTTCCTCGCCGAGCGGCTGGCCGCCGTGACGCCCCCTGCCGCCGCCGCTGCCCCCGCGCCCGCTGCGGCTCCCGAGCCGCGGCAGCCGTGGGACACCGGACCGATCCGCCTGGCCCGCAGCGCCGCGCGGATTGCGCGCCGCCGGCCCACTGATCGGGTGCCTGCCGGGGTCTGACCTCGCGCACGTCCGTCCGGCCCCTCCGTGGTCTGATGCCCTCTCGGGGATCGGCCGGCGGAGGGGCCGGTCGCGTTGGCGAGGGGGTTCGTCGTGGCTGCTGGCTCCGGTTCCGGTGAGGTGCTGCTCGAGGTGGACGGCGGCGTCGCGGTGGTGACGCTGAACGCGCCGGACCGCCGCAACGCGCTGA
Organism: Geodermatophilus sp. SYSU D00708; assembly: GCF_054050115.1. Classification (NCBI taxonomy): domain Bacteria; kingdom Bacillati; phylum Actinomycetota; class Actinomycetes; order Geodermatophilales; family Geodermatophilaceae; genus Geodermatophilus; species Geodermatophilus sp. SYSU D00708. Next base: position 10,221 of record NZ_JBJGYS010000009.1, read on the forward strand.
CGCCGGAGATGGCCCGCGAGTTGATCGGGCTGTTCGACGAGGTGGACGCGCGGCCGGAGGTCGGGGCGCTGGTGGTGAAGGCCGTCGGGAAGTCGTTCTGCGCCGGCGGGGACGTCGCGACGCTGACCGCCGCCGGCCGTGACCCGGCCGAGCCCGCCACCTACGACGGCATGTCGGCGATCTACGACTCCTTCTACCGGCTGGGCCAGGTTCGCGTGCCCACGGTGGCCGCCGTGCGCGGGTCGGCGGTGGGGGCCGGGATGAACATGCTGCTGGCCACCGACCTGCGGATCGTGGCGACCGACGCCCGCCTGCTGTGCGGCTTCCTCAAGCGCGGGATGCACCCGGGCGGCGGGCACTTCGTGATCCTGTCCCGGCTGATCGGCCGCGAGGCCGCGGCGGCGATGGCGCTGTTCGGCGAGGAGATCAACGGTGCCCGGGCTGCCGAGCTCGGGCTGGCGTGGGAGGCCGTGGACGACGGTGCGGTGGAGTCCCGCGCGCTGGAGCTTGCCGCCCGGGTCGCGGCGGACCCGGAGCTGGCGCGGGTGGCGGTCGGCAACTTCCGCCGCGAGGTGGTCAACGGCGCGGTGAGCTGGGAGGTCGCGACCCAGTTCGAGCGGCCGGCGCAGATGTGGTCGATGCGCCGGTCCGCTGCCGACTGAGGTACGCCGTCAGGCGCTCGATCCGGCTTCTGCGGGCGCGGGGAGCGTGAGGGTCTCGCTGGCCGTGGCGGTGAGGCAGACCACGTCGCTGAGGCAGTACTGCGCGCTGACGATGAAGGTCGTCGGCAGAGGCAGGAACACCCGGAGCGCCCCGAAGGAGGTCGCCGTCCACTCCGTGGGCGTGCCGGCGCACTGCACGGCCGGGTCCACGAAGAAGAAGTCGCGCGCGATGTCGTAGCCCTGCACCTGGGCGACGTCCCCGAAGACGAACACATCGACGGGCTCGGTGCAGGTGACCGTGCCGGTGACTACGACGGTCCCGGGGGCGCTGCCGATCTCGGCCGAGTCGAGCGTCACCTCGACGGTCGGCTGCTGGACGGGGACGGGAGCGGGGACGGGTGGCGCGGCGAGCGCGGGCGGTGCGGCGAGGACGGTCACTGCGGTGAGGGCGACGCCCGGGAGCAGGGCACGGCGGATGTAGCGGTTCGCGGACATGGCTGCGCTCCGAGCTGAGGGGAAGGGAGGGGCGGGTGCGGGCGACAGGGTCCTCGCGGCCGTCTCACGACGTCAATCGGGCCGCTCGCCGACCGTCAGTGTTCGTTTGCGCCGTGACCGACGGTCAGCGGCTGCTGCACGGTGTGGCGGTCCACTCCAGCCAGGCGGCGCCGGGGTGCGCCCGGCCGAGCACGGCTTGGTGGCGCTTTCCATCCCGGACGCTCACCCGCCCGATCACGCCGAAGACGCCGCCGTCCCGGTTGTCGCGCAGCCACTCGGGCGGGACGTCGAGTCCCTGCACGGTCCCGGTCGCGGCCGGCCCCAGGGGAATCAGCGGGTCGACGGAGATCCACTCGACGTCGCGGCCGAGGTTGGTACTCGCCTCGCGAAACGAGGCGAGGCGCTCCGGCGGCAGGAACACGTGGACGTAGGTGTCGACCAGGCAGAGCAGGGCGTCGCTCGGGACCTGGTCGACCACGGTGGGGAGGACGTCGACGAGGTCGCCGCGCAGGGTCGGCGCGGGGTGCTCTCTCGCCACGTCGACGGCGGCGGCGAACCGCGTGACGGCGTCGGCCTCGGGCGGCACGCAGGCGGCCAGCCACCGCGCGGTGCCGGGGTCGGTGAGGTCGAGCGGCTCGACGTCGACACCGAGCCGGTGCGCGACGGCGGGGAGCTCGGCCGGCGGCTTGCTCGCACCGCGGACCGTGCAGGACAGGTGCACGGGGGAGTGGGAGTCGCCGGCGTCGATCGTGGCGCCGTCGGGCAGACGGTAGGTGTACCGGTAGCGGTCCAGGTTCAGGGTGAGGCCGGCGCCGGTGCCGAGGTCGACCAGGGCGAGGGGCCGCGGGTCGTCGGCGGCGATCGTGGCCAGGGCCGGGAGCAGGTCGAGGCAGCGGCCGACCTCGTTCATCTGGTACCGGTGCCGGCGGCAGAGCTCATCCAGCGCGGGGGCGTGAGCCCGCGCGAAGGCTCGGAGCGCAGGGCGGAAGCCGTCGTCCTCCGGTGGCTGGGTGCCGCCGGGGCGCGGGTAGTAGGCGGCCAGGGGCTCGTCAGCGAGCAGGTACCGCATCGCGGCGCTCAGCAGCAGCGGCGGGAGTCGGTCGAGGGGGATGGCCGCAGCCAGGTCGAGCAGCTCGTCGTCCTCGGCGATGGCGGTGAACGTCGCGGCGGTCAGCCACCAGCTGGGCGGGGCGTCCGGCGGGGACCAGGCCGCCGCGATCGAGCGGGCCTGCTCGGCGACCGTCGCGCGCGGGTCCACGCCGGCGGGGCGCTCTGGGGCCTGGAGCTCAGACGGTCTCGGGCACCCGGAGGTGTGCGAAGACGAGTTCCATCTCCGCGACGTCGAGGATGTCGACGCCCATGGTGTTGACGCTCTCCTCCCGCAGCATGCGGGCCTGCTCCCGGGACCCCTCGAGGGCGGAGCGGTTGGCGAACACGGTCGTGCCGACGGCGCGGCCGCTGTCGCGGTCGACCAGCATGCTGAGGCTGCAGAAGCCGGACATCTCCTGGAGCCGCGGCATCAGGTTGGCGCGGTACATGTCGAGCAGCTGGTCGGCCCGGCTGGGGTCGGTGCGGATCCAGGTGATCCGGCAACAGGCGCCGTCGGGGGCCTGGTGGTCGCGGTGCAGGACGGCGATCTCCCACTCGCGGACCTCCGGCTCGCCGACGCCGGCCCCGAAGCGCTCGACCATCGCCTCGCGCATGGGGTGGACGTGCTGGTCGCTGGCCTGCATGGCTTGGCGGTCCTCCCAGGCGGAGGTGGCGATGTACTTGCCGCTCTCGCGGTCGCACATCATGGACAGCCCGATGCAGCCGTCCATGTCGCGCATCGCCGGCCAGACCTCGTCGCCCATGTAGGCGATGGCCTCGTCCATCGACGCGGGATAGACCATCAGGATGGTGGAACGGGCGTACATCTCCCGGCTCCTCTCGTGCCTCGCGGCCGTGGTGTCGCCGCACGGGCCGAGCGTCCTCGCCCCGGGGCGGCGGACGACCGTGCCGGAAGTCCCGAACTCTGTGTCCGAGCGTGACTCCCGGCCCGGTGCGGGAAACGGCCGGGCCGTGGACATCACGCTGGCGTGCTGCCGGCGGCGGTGAGGATGCAGACGCCGGATCCGGCGGCCCCCTCAGGAGCGGGGAGCGTAGAAGTCGTTGCCTCGGGAGAACTCGACGAAGGTGCAGGGCTCGTCGCCGACGGCCCAGGCGTCGTGCCCGGGCGGGAGGAGCATCACGTCGCCGGCCGAGAAGTCCGCTTCGCTGCCGTCGTCCATGACGACGTGCAGCGTCCCGGCCTGCACGACGGCGACGTGCGGCAGTTCGCAGCTGTCCGTACCGGCGTGGGCCTTGAGATCGGCGGACCAGCGGGCGCCGACGTCGAAGGTCACGCGGGTCACGTCCACGCCGTCGAGGTGCGCCGTGCGCTTGCTGATCCTGCCGTGCACGTCCGGCGGGACGGCGTCCAACGAGGCCTTCTGCATGGTGGCGTTCTGAACCGGCATCGTGTTCCCCCTTCGGATCCGGTCCCCGTGCGAGGACGCTAGCGAGACCGGCGCCGGCGCACAGCCCTCCCGCGAACCGTCCGGTCGTGCCCGCCGTCAGGGGCGGTTGCCGGTGACGCCGTCGTAGCCGGGCAGCCACCGTCGGACCTCGGCATCCACGGCGACGGTGGCGCCGAGCGAGCACAGGACGCCGGTCAGCTCGGCGGCGACCCGCTGCAGCAGCAGGTAGTGCGGGGGAATCGTGAGCCGGCGCTGGGTGCGGGCGGCCGTGCTGAGCGGATCGGAGGCGCGGCGGGTCTGCTCCTGCATCCAGCGGCGGGTGAACCGGTACTCCGGGGTGCGCAGCGGCTGGAGGTAGGGGTCGAGCAGGTCGAGCAGGGCCTGCGGCGTCACGCTGCCGGGCTGCAGGAGGTGCCCGGCGGCGATGCGGTGCAGGGTGGCGGCGTCGCCGTCCCGACCGGCGGCGAGCAGGGGGCCGAGCCGGTCGGGCCAGCCGTGCGGCATGGCCTGGGTGGAGCCGAAGTCGAGGACGGCGAGCCTCCGGTCGGGCAGGAGGCGGAAGTTGCCGGGGTGTGGGTCGCCGTGCACGCGGTGGGCTCTGGCGGGGCCGGAGGCGAGCAGCCGGACGAGCAGCTGGCCGGCGCGGTTGCGGTCGTCCTGACTACCGTCGGCGATGACCCGCGAAAGGGGGGTGCCCCCGACCCACTCGGAGACCAGTACCAGGCGCTGGACCCTGAGCACGTTCGGGACGTAGATGTCCGGGTCGCCGCGGTACCCGTCGGCGAAGTCTCGCTGTGCCTGGGCTTCCTTCTGATAGTCGGCTTCCTCGGTGAGCCGTTCCCGCAGCTCGGCGAACAGCTGCCGGGCGTCGAGACCGGGCACGGCCGCCTTCATGATGGGCGTGAGGACCTGCAGGTTGCCGAGGTCGGCGACCAGCGCCTCGGCAGCGCCGGGGTACTGGACCTTCACGGCGACCGGCGTGCCGTCGCGCCAGGTGGCGCGGTGCACCTGCCCGATGCTGGCCGCGGCGACCGGTCGGTCGTCGAAGTCGCGGAGGACATGGCGCCAGTCCCGGCCGAGCGAGCGTTCCAGCTGCTCGTGGACCCGTGCGGTCGGCATGGCCGGCGCCGCCTCCTGCAGCCGGACGAGCGTGTCGCGGTAGGGGCCCGCGAGCTGCTCGGGCAGCGCGGACTCCATGGCCGACAGCGCTTGGCCGACCTTCATCGCGCCGCCCTTGAGGTGGCCGAGGGTGGCGAACAGCTGCTCGGCGGTGCGCTGCTGCACCTGCGCGGCGACGGCCTCCGCGGGGCGCCCGCCGATCCGCTTGCCGACCCCGAGCGCGGTCCGCCCGGCGAACGCGGCCGGCAGCGCGGCGAGCCGCGCCGTCCGCGCCAGGCGCCCCCGTGTCGGGCTGCTGTCGTCCGCGGAACCCACCATCGGACGGTAGTCCCGCGAGGCCGGGGCACGACACCTCGCGGACCGTACGACTGGCTAGCGCAGCTTGGACCGCTCGTAGTCGGTCGAGAGGCCTTCTTTGATCTCGATCGGCGACTGCAACTGGATGTGCCCCCTGCACAGGGCTCACGCGCGTGCGCCGTCTTTCCCGGGGCTTCTGCGACGCACCGGGATTCAGCTTCACGGTGATCAACTTGCCCAGCCGCTCAACTGGACATCGACGACGAGGCGCACGTCCTGTTGCGTCGTGTGACTTTACCGTTACCGCGCGTGTGTACCGTTCCGCCGCCACCCCGCACGGGGAGTCGATGAACGAGCGCACAGGAGCACGTCCCATGAACCGCACACTGCGCACCCTGACCGCGGGTGCCGCGGTCGCCGTGGCCCTGGCCGGCTGCGGCGGCAAGGTGACCGAGGATGCCGAGGCCGGCCCGACTCTGCCCCCGAAGGGGATCGAGTCGACGTCCGCCGAGCCGACCCCGACCGGGCCGCAGACCAACGCCCGCGGCCACATCGAGAAGGCCATCGGCGAAGAGGGCGGCATCACCGACGAAGCGACGGATACTCCGGTCATCACCTTCGCCGTGGACGCGATCGCTCCGGCCCAGTGCACCGACGACTGGGAGCAGTACGGCTCGCCGGCGGAGAACGGCAACCTCATCGCCGTCTCGCTGCGCTTCGCCACCGCGCCGGAACTGGCCAACAGCGACATGGCCAGCTACTTCTCCGTCAGCTCCTACGACTTCGCCTTCATCGGACCCGACGGCATCACCGTGGACAACGTCGACACGATGGCCACCTACGGCTGCCTGCCTGACGGTCAGGAGTTCACCCAGAACTCGTTGGGTCCCGGCCAGCAGTACACCGGTCAGATCGTGCTCGACGTGCCTGCACCCAATGGCACGCTCGTCTACCGTCCGTCGGTGCTCGGCGGCTCGGGTGGCTGGGAGTGGACGTTCTGACCGCGAGGCCCGGCGAGGGCCCCGCAGCGACGGTCACCGGCTGAGAGCGCGGCCGCCCTCGTCCCCCAGCAGGTCATCAGGCTGGTGGACAGTAGACCGGACGATCCCCGCGGCTGACGGCGGCCGCCGGCAGCGGTGGGTCGTCCAGGAGCTCGCGCCGGCAAGCGGCCGCTGGGAGTCGTTGCTGGAGGACTCTCGGCTGTCGCTGTGCCCGCTGACCACAGGCGAGGCCGGTGAATGCCGGTTGTCCGCCATGGCAGGAATGCTCAGCCCGGACGCTGCACGGGCGCGCCGCGGACGGCGGATCGTCGGCGTCCCGGAACACCGTGCTGACCTCGACCGCCCGGTCGACGGGCTCGGTGCGGTCGAGCTCGACGAGCCAGCGGGGGTTCACGTGCCCGCGGTCGGCGGTCCCGCGGCGCACCCGCCGGCGCAGCTCGGCGTCGACGGTGAGGGTGGCGATCGCCAGCAGGGCGGCCGACGTCTCGACCCGGTCGACGCCGGCCGGGCTCCGGACGTGGTCCTCGAGCGTGGCGCCGGGGTCGTCGGCCCCGGCGGCCACGGACGGCAGCAGGCCGACGGCGCCGAGCAGGGGACCGGGAGTGGGGGAGGCGACGCCGTCGCGCAGGGCGTCCATCAGCGCCGTCTCCGGCGGCCGTCTTTGCATCGGACGGCGGGGCTTCGCTCGCTTCTTGCTCTACGGCATCGCCGACGGACGCTACTGCGGCCCGCCGGCCCGACGGGCCTCGGCGACTGGCGACGAGCGGTCCTCGTGTCCCCAGGCCGCCGTAGCCTCGGCCGCGTGCTGGAGGAGCTGAGACCGGCGCTCACCGACGCGGTCGTCCGCCGCTCGGTCGGTGACCAGGCCTGGCTTCGCGGAGCCGCGTACGCGCGCGAGGGCCGGGTCTCGGAGGTCTCCTTCTCCCGCGCGACCGGCCAGGTCGGGGGCGCGGTGGCCGGCAGCCAGGGGCGGGTCTACCGCACGGTGGCCGAGTACGACGGCGCCGAGCGCCGGTGGTGGGGGGAGTGAAGCTGCCCGGTCGGCCTCGACTGCAAGCACGTCGCCGCGCTGCTCGTTGCGGCCCGGCGGACCCTGACGCCGACCGCGGCGCCCCGCACGCCGGACTGGGAGCTCGCGCTGGCCGACCTGCAGCCCGCGCCGCCCGCCGGTTCGGGCGCGGGCACGCCGATCGCGCTGCAGTTCGACGTCGAGAAGGGGAACCGGCGCACCGGCGCGGCTGAGGTGTCGGTGCGGCTGCGCCCGGTCGTGCCCGGCCGGAACGGCCGCTGGATCCGCACGGGCGTGTCGTGGCGGACCCTGCCCTACGACTGGGCGGGGCAGCGCAACCCGGCGCACGTCGACGCGCTGCAGGGGCTGCACCGGGCGCACCGGGCGGCCGACGAGGGTTCCGGCTCCGGCTGGTCCTACGGCTCCGCCGACGTGCCGGTGCGGCTCGAGGAGTTCGGCCCGGAGCTCTGGCCCGCGCTCCAGCGCGCCGTCGACGCGGGCGTGCCCCTCCTGACCACCCGCGGCGGCGCCGTCTCGGTGGTCCCCGAGCCGGGCGCGCTCGCCGTGGACGTGCGCCGCGACGGCGAGGCCGGCCTGCGGGTCGAACCGGTCGTCGACCTGGGCGCCGACGTCAGCGTCCCGGCGCCGGCGGGGATGCTGCTCGGCAGCCCGCCGCACGGCGTCGCGCTCCTCCCCGGCACCGACGGGCTGCCGGAGGAGCTCGTCCCGCCCGACGGCCTGGCCCTCGTCCCGGTGCAGCGGGTGCCGCGGCAGGTGGAGCGGCTGGTCACCGGCGGTCCCGTGCGGGTGCCCGCGGCCGACCGCGCCCGCTTCCTCACCTCCTTCTACCCGGCGCTGCGCCGTGCCCTGCCAGTGCGCTCGTCCGACGGCTCGGTGGACCTGCCCGAGGTGCTGCCGCCGCAGCTGTGCCTGTCCGTCGAGCACGCGCCCGGCCACCGGGCCCGGCTCACCTGGTCGGTGCTCTACCGCACGGGCGACGAATTCCGGCGGGTGCCCCTGGCTCCGGGCGGCCCGGACGCCGGCCGCGACGGCGCCGCGGAGGACCGGCTGCTGCGCGCCCTGCCCGCGCCCCCGGACCGGCTGCTGCGGATCTGGCACGTCGGTGCGCACCCGCGGCCGGTGCCGGTCGCCGAGCTGTCGGGGGTGGATGCCGCCGTCCTGACCACCGAGTTCCTGCCCCGGCTGGCCGACGCCGGCGTGCTCGTCGAGATGACCGGGCAGCCGCCGGACTACCGGCGGGCCGAGGCGGCCCCGGTCGTGTCCGTGTCGGCCACCGACGGCGGGAGCACGGACGGCGACTGGTTCGACCTCGGCGTCACGGTCACCGTGGACGGCGAGGACATCCCGTTCGCCCCGCTGTTCGCGGCGCTGGCGGCGGGGGAGGAGTTCCTGCTGCTGCCCAGCGGCACCCTGTTCGACGTCCGCCGCCCGGAGCTGGACCGGCTGCGGACGCTGATCGACGAGGCGAAGGCGCTGCAGGAGGCCGACGGTCCGGGGCTGCGGATCAGCCGGTACCAGGCCGGGCTGTGGGACGAGCTGGTCGAGCTCGGGGTCGTTGCCGAGCAGAGCGAGCGGTGGGCGCGCGACGTCCGGACGCTGCTCGACGTCGACGACGCGGCGCTCCCCGCGGCGCCCGCGGGGCTGGCCGCGCAACTGCGCCCGTACCAGCTGCAGGGCTACCAGTGGCTGTCGGTGCTCTGGGACGCCGGGCTCGGTGGTGTGCTCGCCGACGACATGGGCCTGGGCAAGACCCTGCAGACCCTGGCGCTGGTGTGCCGGGCGCGGGAGGCCGGGGAGCTGACCGCGCCGGTGCTGGTCGTGGCACCCACCAGCGTGGTGTCGAACTGGGCGCGGGAGGCGGCCCGGTTCGCGCCCGGCCTCGTCGTCCGGACCGTCGAGGCCACCGGCCGCAAGCGCGGCACGCCCCTGGCCGAGGCGGTCGAGGGCGCCGACCTGGTCGTCACCTCGTACACGCTGCTGCGGCTGGGCGAGGACGAGTACCGCGCGCTGCCGTGGAGCGGGCTGGTGCTCGACGAGGCGCAGTTCGTGAAGAACCACCAGGCCAAGACCTACGCCGCCGCGCGACGGCTGCCCGCGCGGTTCAAGCTGGCGATCACCGGCACCCCGGTGGAGAACAACCTGATGGACCTGTGGTCCATGCTCTCGATCGTCGCGCCCGGGCTGTTCCCCAGCCCGAAGCGGTTCACCGAGCACTACCGGACGCCGATCGAGCGGGGCGGCGACGCCGAGGTGCTGGCCGCGCTGCGCCGGCGGATCCGGCCGCTGATGCGCCGCCGCACCAAGGAGCAGGTGGCCGCCGAGCTGCCGCCCAAGCAGGAGCAGGTGCTCGAGGTGGCTCTGACCCCGAGGCACCGCAAGGTCTACGACACCCACCTGCAGCGGGAGCGCCGCAAGGTGCTCGGCCTGGTCGACGACCTTCAGTCCAACCGGTTCACCATGTTCCGGTCGCTCACGCACCTGCGGCAGCTCGCGCTCGACCCGGCGCTGGTGGACGACACCTACGCGGGCATCGGGTCGAGCAAGGCCGAGGCGTTTCTCGAGCACCTGCAGGAGGTGGTCGCCGAGGGGCACCGCGCGCTGGTCTTCAGCTCGTTCACCGGCTTCCTGGGCACCGTGCGCGGGCGGCTGGACGCCGCGGGGCTGACCTACGCCTACCTCGACGGGCAGACGCGGGACCGGCAGGGGATGATCGACTCGTTTCGTGCCGGCCAGGCTCCGGTGTTCCTGATCAGCCTCAAGGCCGGCGGGTTCGGACTGAACCTGACCGAGGCCGACTACGTGTTCGTGCTCGACCCGTGGTGGAACCCGGCGGCGGAGGCGCAGGCGGTCGACCGCACCCACCGGATCGGCCAGGACAAGACGGTGATGGTCTACCGGCTGGTCGCCGCGGACACCATCGAACAGAAGGTGCTGGCGCTGCAGGAGCGCAAGCGCGACCTGTTCGCCCGGGTGCTGGACGACGACGGCGGCGCGCTGTCCGGGGCGCTGACCGCTGAGGACATCCGCGGCCTGTTCGCCTGACGCCGACGCCGGCGCGGCCGGCGAGGTGGACCCGGCGCGCTCGAGCGTGGGTGTCGACGCCATCTCCCCGTGCGGGTCGACACAGCAGCGACGCTCGGGACCCGTGAGGCACGTGCGCCCGGTCCGGAGGACTGCCCCGCGAAGGTTGCGCCACAGGGGCGTTCCGCTCGGTCAGGATGCATCGCAACGCGCGCAAGCCGCCAGTGAGTGCCTGGCCGGCGCCTGTGAAGAGCCCGACTCGTCTGCCTCCTCGCAGGGCGTTCCCCCTACCCGCGTTCGAGGAGCCCACGGTGGATGCCGACGTTCAGCTGATCAGTGACGGCGATGGCCTGGCGGTCATCGGGAATCCGACTGCCGTCGACCTCTTCCTCGCCGCCGAGCGACTGGCGTCGAAGGATCTCGGACTGCCTCGGCTCGGAGCCGTGTTCAAGGTCGGCGCCCAGGTCGCCCAGGCGTACCCCGAGATCGCGGACATGGCGGGTCGTTGGGTGGAGCTGACAAAGGAGTCCAAGCACCTGCTCGACAAGCACGGGCTGAAGAAGAGCTCGGCGTCCGGTGTCAGCACCGCCGTGGTGAAGGCCGGCAAGGGCAACGGGCAGGTCGGCGGACTCGTCGGTTTTGCGAAGGACTCCGTGTCGCAGCTGTCCACGAACCCGGCTGTTCTCTCCGGTGCGGCGGGGCTCATGGCGCAGCTCGCGATGCAGCAGACCATGGACGAGATCACCGACTATCTCGCCACGATCGACGCCAAGCTCGACGACGTTCTCCGCGCCCAGGAGGACGCCGTCCTGGCGGACATGATCGGTGTCGGCTTCGACGTCGACGAGGCCATGACCCTGCGCGAGCACGGGGGCCGGGTCAACGAGGTCACGTGGTCGAAGGTGCAGGGGTCGTCGGCGACCATCGCGCGCACCCAGGCGTACGCGCTGCGTCAGCTCGACGCGCTCGCCGAGAAGCTGGAGCGCACCACCAAGGTCGGTGACCTCGCCGAGACGGCGAAGAAGGCCGAGGCCAAGACTCAGGACTGGCTCGCCGTCCTGGCCCGGTGCTTCCAGCTGCAGGACGCGATCGCCGTGCTCGAACTCGACCGGGTGCTGGAGGTGGCCCCCGACGATCTCGACGGACATCGCCTGGGGCTCAAGGCCGTCCGGCAGAAGCGTCTCGAGACCATCACGAAGTCCACCCAGGAATTGCTGACCCGCATGGATGCGGCAGCGGGCACGGCCAACGCCAAGGTGCTGCTGAACCCCCTCCAGTCGCCGGCCATCGTGCGGGCGAGGGAGCAGGTCGTGCTCGCCGTCACCGACTTCCACGGTCGGCTCGGGATCGACACGGATCGGCAGTCGGTGGAGGCGCGGGCCTGGACGTCGGCCGCCACGGAGTTCCGGGACAAAGTGCTGGAGACCGGAGCGGAGGGCGTCGACGCGTCCTGGCGCCTCGGGAACGAGACCTTCGGCCGGGCCAAGTCGGTCACGGGCAAGCTTGGCAGCGGGATCGCCGGGCGCACGCTCCGCCGGCGCGGGAACGACGAAGAGCCCGCGCTGGACGCTGAGTAAGCAACGTCGCCCGTCCGAGTGACGCTCCTGCTACGGCGGCCCGAGGTCGCCGATTCGTGTCGGAGGCGTCCGCTATCCCTGGGGTCGGCAGGGGCGGACAGCAGGCTGCCGGACGACGGCGATCGAAGGCACGGCGATCGGAGGCACGGCGATGCAGCGATTCGACGGGCGGCGGGTGCTCAGTCCGACCGACCTCACGCACCACCAGGAGTGCGCCCACCTGACCCGGCTTGACCTCGGCGTCGCGGCGGGGGAGTGGGCGGCGCCGAATGAGGTCGTGTCGGCGGAGATGCAGCTCGTCGTCGACCGCGGCCTCGAGCACGAGCGGAAGTACCTGGACTCGCTAAGGGCTGAAGGCTGCGAGCAAGACTGTTGACCGGATCAAGACCGCCTTCGACGCCGAAGGACGACGTCGCGCGGAGCCGCCTAACTCGGCGGAGCTTCGTTATGTCGACCTCCCGTCGATCGGGCCAACGGCACGGAAAGATGGAGGCATGGCCGAGGTAGACGAGGTGCGTCAGGAGGCGCGCCGCAATACGCGAGGGCGATTCGAGCAGTGGGCCAAAAACCCTACTTGCGACGCCAACACGCTGTCGGCGGTCCATAACATTCGCCTGGACAACGCGGCGAAGGCCGCAGGTCTCAATGTCAGTTTCGGTCAATCGCCGTTCGCCATCGCTCGGGGCAACCGGTTCGAGACAGGCCTCTTCTTCGGCAACGCGGAGAAGCTGCGCGCCGCGCTGGAGCGCAAGGGATGCCTGCCCGAGGGCTCGACAGGATTCCTCGACCTACGGCTCATGCTCAACAGCGGCACCCGGGTCACCTCGGTCGACCAGGCCCTCCGGGAGACCGATGAGTGGCTCCGGAGGATCGCTGCCGATCCGGCGGCTGCCGAGTCGATCGTCGCAGCACCGATGATCAAGATCCCTAAAGGTGTGATCCTTCCGGAGGCCCTGCTCATCATCGACGCGGTCACCGTGACCACCACCGTCGACGGGCGTGCGCGCGTCACCGTTGGCGAAGTCAAGGCGTTCCCAGACCGCGGTGGGCACACCGACCCCCGGCAGCTCGCCTCGGCCCGAGCCCAGGCCGGCGTCTACGAGCACGCCTTGCGTCTCGCCGTTGACGCACACGGGCTCGCCGACGCCATCGACATTGCGACTCACGGGTTTCTCGTCTTCACATGGCCCGGCTCCAACTCACCCTCGATTCGCGCCAACGAAGATCTGACTTACCAGGCCATCCGCGCTGAGAGGGGCTTCGACCGATTGGAACAAGTCGCTCTCGGTGTCGTCCGTGACGACGACTTCTCCGCCGACAACCCGACCATGATCCAGCGCGTGCTTGCCGCGCCCACCGACTACGCCGAAGCGTGCTTGTCCTTCTGCGATCTCGCTCCGCGGTGTCACGCCCGGGCGCTCGCCGAAGAGGCCCCCATCGTCCTCGGCGACGAGGTCGCCCGATTTCTCGGTGAGACCACCATCTCGCGCGCGCTCGAACTCTTGGCAGGCGTGGAGCCAGCGAACGACCGTGAGGCCGACCTCCAGAGGCAGTTGGTCGGCTGATGGCATCCGTACGTGCAATCGCGCGCAAACTGGAGGCGTGGCAGGCCGGACGCCCACTGCCGCGTTACGACACGATCCACCACGCGATCATGCCGCCCGATCAGGCGATGATCGTTGCGTTCGTGCGCATGGCGGGCGAATCCCGCCCCTGGGGCATCGCCTGGGGCACGGTCGGCTCGGAGCCACACATCAAATCCGTGCCGGACGGACGTGTCCGCGACGACGTCGCTGTCCTGTGTGTGACGTTCGCCGAGGACCTGCTGGAGCATCTTCGCGTCCACAACTGGACGTTCGACCCAGTTCCACAGAAACCGGAGTTGGGTGACCTGCGTCAGGTGTGGCTGCCGAACGGCCAGCACATCGCGATGCTCCACCAACTGAGCTACACCTACTCCCAGACCAAGTTCGGCGGGGCCAACCAGGACATCCTGCGTGCGCTCGGTCGGGTGTCGGGCTGGATGTTCCGCGACACCTCACGTGTCGGCAACCAGCACGTCGTCAGCGCAAGCCAACTCCTCAACGAGTCCTATGTCTTCCCGGCCCAGGGCGCCCGCACCGCGCACCTCGGCTTTGAACTTGCATGGCTGACGCCCAAGGGCGACCGCGACGCCCGACTTGCTGCCGCAGCTGAGGCTGAGAGATTCACGATCTCCCCGACGATGGACCCCTCGCTTGAGCGCGATGACCTCAGCGATCTCGTGGGCAAGTGGCAGGAGGAGCGGCGCGACGGAAACGACGTGAGTGAGCACGCCGACGCGATTGCGTCCATCCTCCACGAGGAGCTGCTCCGCCGTTGGGAGCTGACGGAGCAGGCGTACGAGCTGATGGCGAACAACGACCGCCCGGTCAACGGAGGAATCGGTGAACTGGTAACCCAGGCCCACTCGGAGTTCTGGTTCCAGCACCAGCGCATCGAACTGCGTCTCAACGACCCGAGCCAGGGGCCGGCGTTCGTTGCTCACCCGGAGACCGATTTCCACGGCTCCGCCGCTGCCTCTCGGTATCTGATCCACGCTGCCGCTGACGAGGCATACATCGGCTACCTCATTCACGATGACCCGGCGCTGTTCCGCGAGGCGTTGGAGGACGGCCGCGCGTTCGAGTCTCGTGTGGTTCGGGTGTACGACGTCGGCGTCGGGCGCTCGACCGTCCCGCGTTGGGTGGTCCGGCTTGACCCGTCGCTGCCGCACCGGCTGCGCGAGAACGCCCGAGTTGCGCCCTACGGCTCACGGGGACACGAGGCCACCATCGTCGAGATCGATACAACAGACAGCGACCTGTTCGTCACGGTGGAGTGGACCGGGCGGAAGACCAAGCCACTTCTCGGACCGATCATGGCCAAGCCCGTCGATGACGCCTGGGTCGGTGTCGATGTCGCCTTTGTCCAGTCCGACGCCGCTAGTCTCACGCAGCGCCGCAGTCAGCGCGTCTGGTCGGCTGTGAACGGCCCGGGTGCATGGCTGACCCACGGCAAGGCATCGGCACCCATCGAGATCAGTGGTGACGACGGTGCCACCGACCTCGTCTTTGACGACATCGCACAGATCGCCGGGGAAGTGACGGTGTGAGCCTCGACGCCATCGACGCGGAGTACGCCGCGCTCCGCAAGGACCTCGCCACCTACTTCGCCGACAGCGGGAAACTCGCTGTCGTCAAGGCACCGCCCGGTTCAGGCAAGACCCACACGCTCATAGAAGTCCTTTCCTCGCTCGTAGCCAACGGGATGCAGATCGCCGTGGCCGCACAGACCAACAGCCAGGCCGACGACATCTGCCGGCGGTGGGCGAGGGATCACCCGGACGTGCGAGTGGCACGGTTCTCCAGCCGCGGTCTCGCTGCCCCCTCTGACTTCCCGCTCAGCGTCCAGTGGGTGGCGGACAAGAAGGAACTGCCCCACGGGGCAGGCATCACTGTTGCCACGACGGCCAAGTGGTCACTCACGGACCTCGCAGCGCCGTACGACCTCCTCGCCATCGATGAAGCGTGGCAGATGAGTTGGGCCGACCTCATGCAGTGTGCGGGGGTCAGCGAGAAGTTCCTCATGATCGGTGACCCCGGGCAGATTCCGCCCGTCGTCCCGATCGACGCACGCCGTTGGGAGACGTCGCCGCGCGCCCCACACGAGGCCGCGCCGGAGGTCGTTCTCGCCGAACCGACCTTGGCCTCAGTGCGGTTCGTCGGCTCGCTGCCTGCGTGCCGGCGGCTCCCGAACGAGTCCGTCGATTTCGTGAAGCCGTTCTATGACTTTGACTTCGAGGCATACCTCCCCGTCGGGGCGCGCGGGCTCGAGGTCTCCAACGGTTGGGGAGACGCGCTTGGCTCCGGCCGACCGCTCGCACTCACCATCCCCACGCCTGAGCACGGTCCGCCGATCGAGGTGGACCACGAGGTCGCGGATGCAACTGCAAAGGTCGTGAGCGAACTCCTCGGCGGCGAAACCACGATCCGATTCGGGGATGAGAAGCGGCCCCTCACACCTGCCGATATCGGCGTCACCAGCAGCCACCGCGTCATGAACTCCGCTCTCTCTGCCGTGCTCGCCTCGTGGGCGAACCAGATTCGAGTTGACACACCTGAGCGGTGGCAGGGGCTGGAGCGCCCAGTGATGATCGCCCTCCACCCACTGTCAGGCGTCGCGGAACCGTCAGCGTTCGACCTGGAGACCGGCCGACTCTGCGTGATGGCATCCCGCCATCAGGTCGGGTTCATCATGCTGACGCGCAACCATGTCGGAGAAACCCTTCGCAACTACGTCCCGAGCGCCGAGCAAGCGCCGGGCCGTCCCGACACTGTGGGGCGGGGCCACGACGCCCACCTGAAGTTCTGGACCCAGTTGGAGAACGTCGGCAGCGTCGTTTCGCTCACTTGAGCTTCGCGGCCCCGCAAACGGTCTTCACGTCACACGCCAGGCACTTCGACCTCTCCGGCTTCGGGGTGAAGTCGCGCTTCTTCAGCAGAGCCGCGGCCTCGACAACCGTCTCCTCGGCCTTCATCACCGACTCGTCGGTGATGTCGACCGTGTGGCGGGTCGTTGTGCTCATGTCGTGGATAAACGCGGCTCCAACGGTGAGGCCTTCGCGGCGGCCGGCGTCGGCGTACACCTGCAGCTGGAGGGGGTGGATCTCTCCTCCGGTGGACGTCTTGTAGTCGACGATGGCGAGGTTGCTGATCACGCCGTCGTGCTCGTCGTAGATGACGTCGGCGCGTCCGCTTACGACGACGCCGTCGAGATAGAGCTCGAAGGGTCGCTCAGTGGCCCAGGTCCGCTTGATGTCGTTCTGGTTCTCGTTGACGTACTTGAAGATCAGACGTCGGGCCTTCTCCCGCATCTCCTTGTGCGCCGCCTTGTTTGCGAACGGCAGGAAGAAGTCGGAGGTGAGAAGGTCGTTGATCTGCCGTGGCGACGGCAGCTTCCCCGTTGTGCGGGCGTGCTCGGCGATCACCCGCATGATGTGGTGCACCGCGTTGCCATACCCGATCTCGGACTTGGCCGGCGGCATGAAGCCCAGGTCGTTACGCAGCAGGTAGGACTGCGGGCAGGCGAGGTATGCCTCTAGCTCGGAGTAGGTCACCGCGAGGTCAGGCGTTTCGATTCCACGAGGCTCTGCGTCCGTCGGTAAGCCTGCACTCGTCGCGAGCGCCTGGGCCTCCAAGATGTACGGCGACGCCTTCGCCGCGTTCTTCGTCACCTTCGAGTGCGAGGACAGTGAGACCCAATCACGCGCTCGGGTGAGAGCCACGTAGAAGAGTCGCCGCTCCTCGGCGTCCGAGCCTTCGTAGCGTGCCGCATCGAAGAGATGCCGAGGGAGGAGCCAGTCCCTGCTACGACCGGAGCGGCTTGATGGGAACCGGCCGTCGGTTAGTGACGGCAGAAACACCACGGGCCACTCCAGGCCTTTGGCGCCGTGGACTGTTAAGAGGGCGACGCCGGCACCGAGGAGGTCCTCCTCGCCGTCGAACCCGTCGTAGTTTCCGGTCGCGTAGTTGACGAGCAGCAGTGCGAAGTTGCGGTAGAACCATTCGTTGCCGACGGCACCGCCGACCTGCTCCGATGGATTGTCCGGGTCGCGTCGCGAGCGTCGCGTCACGGATTCGTAGTCGGCGAGCACATTGGTGAACCGGGCCACCGTGCCCAGTCGGTTGCGTTGCACGGCGTCGCTAAGGTCCCACTCGGAGATCCGCAGCAGAGCCGTGAGGTCGTAGAACTCACCGACAAGGCTGGGGTCGAAGTCCGGCGGGTCCTGGATGGTCTTCGACTTCCATTTGATCAGGTGGCCTTGGACCTTCTGGATGTCATCGTCGGCGAGGTCGAACGCCGTTCGGTAGTCGGCCAGCAGGTCAGGGAGCGTAGTCGTCGTGCGCTGGATGAAGCGGCCGGGCGCCCAGTCGATGTCCGACAGCCAGGCGAAGGTGGCGCCGAAGACGGCTGCCTCGGGCTGCTCGAACAGGCCGGTGCGACCGCCCGGCTGGACAGGGATTTTGGAGATGTCGAGGGCGTCGAGGATCCTTGGGTAGGCGTTCCGTCCACGCACGAGGATGGCGATGTCCTGATAGCGGACGCCCTGCGCATGGAGTGACTCTATGTCGAGTGCGATCGCATCGGCTTCGTCCTGCTCGGTGTCGTGGCCGATGGCGATGGAGACCGCCGGCCCCGACTCGGCACGAAAGAACCCCATCTCCTTCGCCAACCGCGCTGGGATCGACCGCGCGAACCCGTTGGCGAGTTGCACGATGCCGGGTCGCGAGCGGCGGTTGACCAGCAGGTTGAACTGCGTGACGCCGGGATAGCGGTCCTTGAAGGACACGATGTTGTCGACGCTGGAGCCGCGCCACTGGTAGATGGCCTGGTCGTCGTCGCCAACCACCACGACGTCGGCGGTGCCGTGTGGCTTCGACAGCAGCCTGATGAGCTGCTCCTGCGCGGGGTTGACGTCCTGATACTCATCTACGATCAGGTGCTTCAGGCTGGCCGTGACGGCTGTGCGGATCGCGGCATCCTCCAGCGCGCGTACCGCCTCGACGATCTGTGTGCCGAAGGACATGAAGCGGTAGCCGTCGAGCATCGCGTAGTACAGCTCGGCGGACTCGCGGAACGGGATGTCCGGCAGGTCCTCGACGCGCATCAGCTCGTTCTCGACGATGTCGATGCTCTCCTGGAACGCGGTGATGCTCCGGAACAGCTTCTCGTCGGCGTCGAGCCGACGAAGCTTCAGCCGGTTGGCCTCGCGGTAGAGCAGGTTGGTGAGCTGGTTCGGGTCGAGGGGGGTGTAAGTCTCGTACTTGGCGACGTAGGTCTGGAGCAGCCGGAAGCAGTAGCCGTGGATGGTGCCGACGTAGAGCCGTCCGAGCTGATCGGTGGCGGCGTCGCCCATCTTCGCGATTGCCCGCTGACGGATGCGCTCCTTCAGCTCGGCCGCGGCCTTCTCGGTGAACGTGAACGCCACGATCGATTCGGCGGCCTCACCGTCCGCCAGGAGGGACGCCACCCGCTGGGAGACAACCTCGGTCTTGCCCGACCCAGCAGCGGCGATGATCTGGACATGCCCACCCCGATGGGCGACCGCAGCCGCCGCCTCGCCTTTGAGGACGGGGATCCTGTCGGAGGCATGTGCTGACATGCTGCCCAGGCTATGGGAGAGACGCGCCCTGGAACCTCCAAGAGGCTGGGCGCGTCCCCGATTACCTTCTGAGCACTATGAGTGGATTGGAGCAGCATGACTGACGAGCCTGAGAAGGTCGACCTGGAGACGCCGGACCTGGCCGCGGAGAACCGTGCTGCGCTTGCGGCCTTGTTCCCAGGGGTGCTGGCCGACGGCCTCCTCGACGCGGCCAAGCTCGGCGAGCTGCTGGACATCCCTGTGGCTCAGGCGCCGGACGGCCGAGAGAGGTACGGCCTCCAGTGGGCGAGCAAGCAGGCGGCAGTGCGCTCCCTTCTCACGCCGAGCCGGGGGACCCTCGTGCCCGAGGTCGACAAGTCAATCGGCTTCGACGACGCTAAGAACGTCTTCATCGAGGGCGACAATCTCGAAGTATTGAAGCTGATCCAGAAGGCGTACAACAATAAGATCAAACTAATCTACATCGACCCTCCGTACAACACTGGCACCGATTTCATTTATAGGGACGATTACTCGGATGGCTTACGCGGCTATCTTGGCTACACCGGTCAACTTGACCAAGATGGGAATCGCGTCGCCGCGAACACTGAGATCGGAGGGCGTCGGCACAGCAGGTGGCTTTCCATGATGTACTCACGAATGCTTCTAGCGCGAAACCTCCTGGCCGAGGACGGCGGGATCTTCGTATCCATCGATTTCAACGAGGTCCATAATCTGAGACTTCTTATGGACGAAGTCTTCGGCGAGGACAGTTTTCAGCGCGAGGTAATCTGGCGCATTGGCTGGCTGTCAGGGTATAAGACCATGGCAAACAACTTCATTCGCAATCACGACACGATGCTGTTCTATTCGCGCAGTCCCGAAAAGCTCGGATTCGTAAAGAAGTACATCGAAAACGCCTCCTTCAAGCCGCTCGTAAAGCGTGATAAGAATATGAACGCCAAGCTGGATGAACTCGGGCTATCGAAGACGCAGCAAAACGAGCTCATCGAGTTCATCAATCATGGGAACCGACCGGATCGGTACCCTATCGAGGACACGTGGAACAGTAACGAGTACGACGACCTCAACAGCATTGCGATCGTGTCCTTTTCGGGCGAGAAGATCTCGAAACTCCTCGACGTGGATGAGGAGTACAAGGGTCAAAAGTCAGTCAAGATGCTCCAGCGTGTGATCGAGTCGATGACTACCGGTGACGACATTGTGCTCGATTTCTTCGCCGGCTCGGGCAGCACGGCACATGCTGTCATGCAGCTGAACAGTGAGGACGGCGGGCGAAGGCGCTGCATCAGTGTGAATATTCAGGAGCCGCTTTCGGTTGACTCCGGCGCCCGGGACGCCGGATACGAAACGGTGACCGATCTCGCTGTGGCGCGGATAAAGAAGGTGATGTCCCTAATTCCAGGCGCCAGCAACATGGGCCTGCGAGTGCTCCGGCTAGCGCCAAGCAACTTCCGCGTCGCGACCGAGGGTGACGAGCTGGACTTGGCGGACTCGACGTTGGCCCTGAATGGAACTGACTGGCAATCCATCGCGGCCGAGGTACTTCTCAAGGAGGGAGTGTCGCTCGACCAGCCGTGGGCGCGTCACAAGGCAGCGGGCGCGGAGGTGGTCGTCGCAGACGGTGTCGCCGTTGTGCTCTCGGACGCGGTCGACAGCGCCATGGTGGAAGCGGCACTCAAGCTCGCGCCTCGCGTCGTTGTCTTCATGGAGAATGGATTCGCGGGAGCGGATGCGGTCAAGGCGAATGCGTTCACAAATGCCAAGAACGCTGGCATCACGATGAAGACGGTCTGATGGCAGTGGAGATCAAATTCGAAGCCAACCAGCAGTACCAGCTCGACGCCATCAACAGCGTCGTCGATATCTTCGCTGGACAGGAGGGGTTGTCCCAGGGATTCACGACGACGACCGACTTCGGCGGGTCCAACGGTGGCGCTCTGTTCGAGGAGGTCGTGTTCGGTAACTCGTTGGCACTCCAGGACTCGACCCTCGAGATCAACCTTCGTCGGGTGCAGGACCGTCCGGTTCTGCAAGAGGATGGGTCTGACGTGCCGGCGATCGCGGAAGATCTCCGGACCGAACTAGCGGCCGGATACGGCGCGCTTGACTTCAGTGTCGAGATGGAGACGGGAACGGGTAAGACCTACGTCTACCTACGCACCATCGCGGAGCTGAACAGGAAGTACGGCTACACGAAGTTCGTGATCGTCGTGCCGAGCATCGCGATCCGCGAGGGCGTGCTGTCAAGCCTTCGGCTGCTGAAGGAGCACATCCGCGAGCTCTACGACGGACTCCAGTTCGACTCCTACGTCTGGGACTCGCGCTTTCCGACTCGGGTGCACCAGTTTGCGACCGCATCGCATTTGCAGATCATGGTGATCAACATCGACTCCTTCACCAAGGAGACGAACATCATCAACAAGGTCGATCCCGACCGGCTGAACGGCTATGCCCCGATCGAGTATCTGCGCGCCTGTCACCCAATTGTGATCATGGACGAGCCGCAGAACATGGAGACGCCTGTCCGACAGGAGGCAATCCGCTCTCTGTCACCGCTGTTCAGGCTGCGCTACTCGGCCACACATCGCGACCTCAAGCACCTCGTCTACCGACTGACCCCGGTCGACGCCTATGACTTGCGGCTCGTGAAGCGGATCGGCGTCCTCTCCATCACGAAGGACGAAGACCTCAATGATGCCCACGTCGAGGTCACCAAGATCAACGCCACGCCGGGCAACGTCACGGCGACCGCCAAGATCCACAAGACAAGCCGGCAGGGCACGAAACTAACTCAGGTCACGCTCCGCAAGGACATGGACCTCTACGAGGCGAGCGGCCAGCGCTCGATCTACCAGGGCTGGATGATTGAGGACATTCACACTGGCCAGGACGGGCGGCCTGGCCACGTCGAGTTCAGCAACGGCCGTCGCGTCCGGGAAGGCATCGGCACCGGCAGCGAGACCGAGCAGCACCAGCGTCTCATGATCCGTCAGGCAGTCGAGAGCCACTTCGAAAAGGAGCTGCAACTCAAGCTCCAGCAGCGCCGGGGCATCGTTCCCGCGGCGATCAAGCCTCTGACCCTTTTCTTCATCGACAAGGTCGCCAATTACGCCCCCGAGGAGGGCAAGTTCCGCCAGTGGTTCGAGCAAGAATACGAGTTCATCCGCAGTGATGCGCGGTTCCGCTCGCTCACCATGCCTGACGTCGAAGACGTCCACGACGGCTACTTCGCTACCACGCCTAAGGGCGTGCCGAAGGACATCACGTTCGGTCGCGACACCAAGGACGCCGAGGGCGCGTTCGAGCGGATCATGCAGAACAAGGAGAAGCTGCTCAGCTTCGAGGAGCCGCTGCGCTTCATCTTCAGCCACTCAGCGCTCGTCGAGGGTTGGGATAATCCCAACGTCTTCACGATCTGCAACCTCCAAGACGGCAGGTCGGAGATGCGCAAGCGGCAACAAATCGGCCGAGGTCTTCGGTTGCCGGTCATGGACAACGGAGAGCGGTGCCGTGTGGACGACATCAACATGGTCACTGTCATCGCCTACGAAGAGTTCTCCAAGTTCGCTGGTGACCTCCAAAAGGAGATTGAGGAGGAGACCGGCGTCAGCTTCGCCGGCCGCATCTCCGACCTGAAGAAAGACAAGATCAAGCTGAAGCTCAAGGAGCAGGTCCTCAATGACCCGCTCTTCCAGCAGCTTTGGGACAAGATCTCTCGCAAGACGACGTATCAACTGGAGTTCGAGACCGACGACGTCGTCGCCGAGGCAGTCGAACGCATCAACGCTATGGAGAAACTGGAGCCGATTAAGTTCCGCATCTCCAAGACCGAGGTGGAGATCAAGGTCGACGGCGTTGGTGCCGGCGACTCCCGCGACCGGGGCACCGTTGAGGTGGAGGGTGCCCGCAAGTTGCCTGACGTTGTCGGTGAGCTGAGCCGCCGCGTGCCGTTGTCGCGAGCCACGATCGTGCGCATCCTCACCAAGATCGACAACCTCGACCAGGTGAAGCTCAACCCGGCGGTCTTCATCGACAATGTCGAGGCTGCGATCAACCAGGCGCTCTACAAGGAGGTCGCCAAGGGCATCGTCTACACACCAACGGGCAACGAGCGTTGGTCGGCCGAGTTGTTCAAGACGGCACATCAGGACGAGACGGTCGCAAAGGCCGAGTTCGTCGTGCCGGTCAGCAAGAGCCTGACCGAGCAGGTGGTTTGTGACTCGAAGGTCGAGGTCGCCTTCGCGCAGTACTTGGAGCAGCGCGATGACGTGCCGTTTTTCCTGAAGCTGCCACGCTGGTTCAAGATCGACACTCCGTTGGGCAACTACAACCCGGACTGGGCGTTCATTCGCAAGGGCACCGGAGGCCAGTACTTCTATCTCGTCCGCGAGACCAAAGGCACCGACGTCATCGAGGACCTCCAGTGGGAGACCGAGGGCTGGAAGATCAAGTTCGGTGAGGCGCACTTCAATGCGCTGAAGGTTGACTACTTCTTCCATAAGGACCCGAAGGTCCTCATCGAGGTATCACCCGATTACACAGCGCACGGAGGCGTCTGATCCATGTCCGCTGAAGTCTTGGACCTCAAGGCTCCGCCCCTGACGCCCCGTGAACTCTTTGAGGGGAACGTCCACTACGAGATCCCGCCGTACCAACGCCCGTACGTGTGGGACGCGGATCGGCAATGGCACCGCTGTGGGCGGATGTCTCGCGCGTCGCCGAGAATGTCGCGCTCGCGATCGAGACCGGTCGCGAACCGAAGATTCCGCACCACTCCCTTGGCGGAGTCGTCTAGGGCCTGTTTGATAAGTCGCGGAGATAGATGTTGATGTTGGTGATCTCGACGGTCGCGTCGTAGCGGACGGCGAGCTTGTCGTACCGGGTGGCGAAGGCGCGGTTCTGCTTGTGCCGGTTGATGCCGCACTCCACGGCGTGCCGCTGCTTGTAGCGGTCCCGGTCGAACGCCGGTGGTCGGCCGCCGGCCGAGCCCTTCGCCCGGCGGTGGGCCAGCTGGTCGGTCTTGTTCGGGATGGTCGCCGGGATGCCGCGTCGGCGCAGGTAGGCGCGGTTGCCGCGGCTGGAGTAGGCCCGATCGGCCAGTACTCGGTCCGGCCGGGTCCGGGGCCGTCCCCGCCCGGCAGGTCGGGGTACCCGGATCCGGCCGAGGACCACGGTGAACTGCAGGCTGTCGGCGGCCTGCCCGGGCGTGAGCACCGTGGCCAGCGGCCGGCCTCGACGGCCAGGTGCACCTTGGTCGTCAGGCCACCACGGGACCGGCCCAGCGCATGGTCGGCCGGCTCACCGACCGGCGGCTGGGCCTGCTCCTCGGAGTGACGGCGGGCACCGGCGGCGTGCTGATGGGCCCGGTTGACCGTGGAGTCCACCGACACCGTCCAGTCGATCAACCCGACCGCGTCGGCCAGCGCCTGCAGCGCGGTCTCAATCGCTGCCCACCGGCCGGCCAGCTGCCAGGCGCGGAACAGGCCGTAGACGCACTGCCAGGTGCCGTAACGCTCGGGCACGTCCCGCCACGGGCACCCGGTGCGGGTGCGGAAGCGGATGCCGTTGATCAGCTGCCGCAAGGTCCAACGACGAGGTCGGCCCGTCCCTGACTTGCCCGGGAGCAGTGCCGCCAGGATCAGCCACTGCTCGTCGGTCAGGTCGTGGCGGGCACCGGCCGGTAGGGTGCCGTCCACGAGGTCTCCGTGGTGAGGGTCTTCTTGGTCGTTGATCCCTCTACCGGAGACCTCGCCTACTTCCCGGCACCAACACGCCCTATCGGCGCGCCGAGCTACTTCTCAAACACGGCCTAGGCGACCTTGGCGGCGTGGAAGACGTCGGCTGGCAGCGCGTGCTCTAGTCGCCAGAGGATCCGCATGGGGCGCTCGCCGGAGTGGGAGACGTAGGACATCGGCCCGGCGTAGAGGTACGGCGGCGTCCCGAGGGTTCCGTCCGCCGTCTTCGTCTCGCGGACGAAGAGATGCACGGACGTGCCGATCTCCCTGTGCTGGATGTACCGCTGGCCGGTCGGTGACTTCTCCGCCGTGGAGTTTTGCGACTCCCACTGGAAGAGCGTGGGAGAGATCGCGTGGTCGGCGTACATCGTGGTGGGGGAGAAGTGTGCCTCGGTCTTCACCAGCGTCACGAAGAAGACGTCGGCCTGGTCGCCGGGCACCCAGCGCACGCCCGACCCCCATGTCCCGTTGAGGTCCTTCAAGCCGAACGCGGCCAACGCCTCGTCGCGGCTGTACCGGGCGTGCACGTGCAGCGGACGGTCTCCGGTGACCTCGAGTGCCGGGGTGACCCGATGGATACGTTCGTGCAGAACACCGCTCAACTCGACGAGCTCCTCAGCCCGGCCGCGGTTCGCCAGCAACCGCCGAAGGCTGTCCTCCACGCTGCTGAACGGCGTCCGTGAGCCCCAGAGGGAGAAGTGCAGCATCGCGGCCAGGCGATGGGTCCGCTCGGAACCGTTGATCCGGGCATCGGCGGTGGCTGCACCCAGCAGCTCGCGCACCGCTCGCAGCCGCTCCAGGTCGTCAATGTGCAGCATGCGGCCGAAGGCCCCGCGTAGCGTCGCGTCGTCCGGACCCGGAGCCGGAGCCGGAGCCGAAGCCGGAGCCGAATCATCCCAGCCGGCGGCTCGCTTGAGGTCCAGCCAGCTTCGGCCATTGCCCCGGTAGAGGTCCTCGAGTTCGACCCCGGTCTCTTCCAGGAAGTCGGCGAGCGCAGGCGTCTGCGCGCCAGCGGCCTCGGCGACCAGTCCCTTCCACGAGACATTGAGCGACTGCTTGATGTTGTCGAGGACGATCCGCTGCGCCACTCGGTCCAGTTCGATGTGGCAGCCGGCCGGCAGCGTGGGGAAGCCCTGCTCTACGACGCGCTGCAGGCCGCGCCGTGAGGTGCCGGTCAGTGCACGGAAGCGGAGGTCGAAGCGGAACTCCTTGCGCTGCGCGCCGATGAAGTCGAGGACGGTTAAGCAGGCCTTGTCCTCCGACAAGCGCAGCCCGCGGCCCAGTTGCTGCAGGAAGACGGTCGCGCTCTCGGTCGGCCGCAGGAAGAGCACGGTGTCGACTGCCGGGACGTCGAGGCCCTCGTTGAACAGGTCGACCGCGAAGAGGACGTTCACCATGCGATCCCGGAGGGCGGTCAGCGCCGCCGCCCGTTCCTCACGGGACGTCGTCGAGGTGACCGCCAAGCTCGGGATGCCCGCAGCGCTGAAGCGCTCAGCCATGTACTGGGCGTGCTGGATGCTCACGCAGAAGCCCAGTGCGCGCATCTGCCGTGGGTCCGCCACCTTGTCGTGGACCGCCTGCAGGACCAGCCGGACGCGCTTGTCGTTGCCGGTGTAGACGTTGGTCAGCTCGCCGACGTCATACCCTCGGCCGCGCCGCCACCGCAGCTGGTCGAGCGCCACGTCGTCGTGGATGCCGAAGTACTGGAACGGCGCGAGCAGCCCCTGCTCCAGCGCCTCCCACAGCCGCAGTTCGACCGCCGTCCGGCCGCCGAACCAGCGCCGGACGTCGGCACCGTCGGTGCGCTCCGGCGTCGCCGTCAGGCCCAGCAGGACCTTCGGCTGCAGGTGCTCCAACAGTCGGCGGTAGGTGGCCGCCTCGGCGTGGTGGAACTCGTCGACGATCACCATGTCGAAGTGGCTCGGGTCGAGCTGAGCCAGGTCGAGTTGGGTCAGCGACTGCACCGACCCGAAGACGTGCCGCCACTCGCGAGGCCGCTGCCCGCCGACGAAGAGCTCGCCGAAGTCCCCCTGGCGGAGCACGTGCCGGAACGTCGACAGGCTCTGGACCAGCAGCTCCTCGCGGTGGGCGATGAACAGCACCCGCTCGACGGTTCCCGCCGTGCGCAGCCGCCGGTAGTCGAGGGCGGAGACGACGGTCTTCCCGGTGCCGGTCGCCATCACGACGAGGTTGCGCCAGCGGTGGTGGACCTCACGCTCGGCGTGGAGCTCGTCGAGGATCTCCTGCTGGTACCCGAACGGGCGGACGTCTAGCGTCGCAATTTCGATGGGCAGGTCGCTCGGGCCGCCGCGCTCCGCAGCGATGGCCTGGCGCAGCCGTTCGCCGTCCCGGCTCGGCTCGTAGGTCTCGAACGACGGGTCCGCCCAGTAGCTGTCGAACGTCTCGGCGAACGTCGCCAGGAGGTGGGACTGCTCGACGTTGGACAGCCGCACGTTCCACTCGAGGCCGTCGATGAGCGCCGTGCGGGAGAGGTTCGAGCTGCCGACGTAGGCCGTCGACATGCCGGTGTCCCGGTGGAACAGCCACGCCTTGGCGTGCAGCCGCGTCGTCCGCGTCTCGTAGGAGACCCTGACCTCGGCGCCGAGTTCGACGAGCCGGTCGAGGGCGCGCTGGTCGGTCGCGCCCATGTAGGTGGTGGTGATGACGCGCAGCCGGACACCACGCTCCAGGAGGTCGGTGAGAGCGTCTTCCAGGACGCGCAGCCCGTGCCATTTGATGAAGGCGCACAGCAGGTCGACCCGGTCGGCGGACGCCAGTTCCCGGGTGACCTCGTAGCCGATCCGCGGCTGACCCCGACCGTTGACCAGCAGTGCGCTCGTGGAGAGTGGAACCGCCGGTCGCTCAGGGAACGACGTGGGACCGAAGACGCCGCTCGGCGGGGCGATCGCGAGGAGGGTGCGGGCCGGATCCGCGACGGCGTCGTCCATGTCGGCCACGTCCGGGGCCAAGTCGCCGATGGCCGCGACGATGCGATTCGCCAACTCGACCTGTCGGCTGATGGCTGATGCGTCGCTTCCGCCGGCGGCCCGCAGTGCCCGGCTAGCGAGCTCGGTGATGTGGCGGGTCAGGGAGTCGTGCGCATCCGCCGGGTCGAGCGTGCCGAGCTCGATCAGGTCGGGAGCCGTCGCAGCCAGGTCCCTATCCAGCCGACCAGTGAGCACGCGCTCGTAGACACCGGGGGGCAGCCGTTCCACTCAGATGACGGTAGACACGTCCTTCGCGACGCGTGGTAGCGACAGGCCGAACTGAGCGATGGTCGTGTGCTTCCATCCAGGACGTGCCACTCGAGACGCCGCGAGGTGTGTCCATCCGCATCTACCTCGTCGACGGCAAACCACAGGGGCTTCGTGTGGTCGATCGTGCGGGCTGGACCGGGACCTGCCTTGCCTTCGCCCGAGCCGACTACGGGGAGGCTCGTCTGCGGGAAGAGATGCGGCGCTCTGGCGCCTACGTGCTGACCGGCCCGGAGGAGAACGGCAAGCGCCCCACCCGCGTCTACGTGGGTGAGGGAGATGAAGTCCGCAGTCGACTTGACAGCCACCACCGCGAGAAGGACTTCTGGACTCACGGGTACGTGCTGACCACCAAGGACGACTCCCTGAACAAGGCACATGTGCGATACCTCGAGGCGCGCCTGCTGCACCTCGCGGCCGAGGCGGATGCGGCGGTCCGCGAGAACGGCACCTTGCCCCCCGTTCCGCGCCTTGGAGAGTCTGAGGAAGCGGACCTGGAGTGGTACCTCGACACTGCGCTGACGCTGCTGCCACTCGTTGGCGTCACGCTGTTCGACGTCGTCAAGGACCGGCCCGTGCCTGTTGGCGGGGTGACTGACGGGAACGACGAGTCCCCGCTCGAAGGGACTGAGTACTTCCTCAGAGCCGATCTGACTGAAGCCACCGGACGGGATGACTCACGTGGGTTCGCTGTACTGACCGGGGCCTTGGGTCGAGCGGAGACCAAGGTCATGACGTCGAGCTACAAGGACAAGCGGAACCGCCTGATCATGGAGGGGGTACTGGCCTCTCACGGAGACCGACAGTTGCGGCTCACCAAGACGTATGTCTTCGACAGCCCCTCTCAGGCTGCCAGCGTGCTGTCCGGTGGAAGCAAGAACGGGCGCGACGCCTGGCGAGACGCGCAGGGGCGATCGCTGAAGCAGAACCAGGAGCGTGTGACTGGCAGTCCAGGTTGAGGTGGCTTCTCTGCCGCGCGCCATCGTGGCCTGGCCTCGTCGGTGGTAGCGGCGACGCGTAGAGCGTGTCCCGCGTCTTAGGCGAGCGCATCGTTTCTAGGGTGTTGCGGTGCGCCGACTCGTTCTCCCGCTGGCAGTCGTCGTAACGCTCGTGGCTGGTTGTTCTTCGTCGGTCACCGGGACTGCGGCTCCGAGGGGCAGTAGCTGGCCGGGATCAGTCGAGTTGCATCGAGTTGAGGTCGGGCATGCGCCCCAGTTCCCCATGACTCTGCGGGGTTGGGCGATCCGTGACGCCTGGTCTGACACGCCTCGGGCCTTTACGGAACAGGTCACCGCAGTCTCGGGATCCGACTATGAGTCATTCCCGGCCACGATGAGCGGCTGTGATCAGCAGCGCTTCCTCGTGCGCTGGCGTGTGGTCTCAACCGGCGTGGACGTGCACGCCTACTCCCTTGATGTCCTGGGCGACGTGACGGTGGAAGCGACCGGTCGCAGCGGCTGGATGGACCTCGACGGTTGTTCGACGCCAGGATTCGAATTTGCAGCTTCGGACTCGGGTAGCAATCTCACGGATGTCGCGGTGGAGGTCCAGCAGTGGTGGGCGACGCCCTGAGAAATTCGCGATGAACCGATCCTCCCTCACCTCTCCACAGTCAGGGCTCTCCCACTTGCAATAGGTGGCCGAGTGGCAGTCGGGGCAACTGTCGTGTCGAGCCGCGCAGGTCTCTATTTGGTCGCCCGGTCGGCGCGGGAAGTTCCGGGACGGGGCCGTCCGTGACAGCCTCCCCGAGGTTCAAGAAGCTCCACCACGGGGGAACGTTGCCGCACTCATCCCTGCCCGCCGTCATCCGTCCGACGGACGGCTGAGCCGTGTACCGCCTCGACGGACGGCTGGTCCTCAGCCCCAGTGACCTGACCCGGCACCAGGAGTGCCACCACCTCACCGCGCTCAACCTCGCGGTGGCCGGCGGCACTCTGCAGCCGCTCGCCGAGGGCGTCAGTGACCAGACGGTGCTCGTCGCCGACCTCGGCATCGCCCACGAGCTCCGCTACCTGGAGTCGCTGGAGGAGCAGGGCCTCGAGGTCGTCCGCCTCCATCAGAGCCGCAGCGAGGCAGCCACGTGGGAGGCGATGCGTGCCGGCGCCGACGTCATCCACCAGGCGACGCTGTTCGACGGGACCTGGGGCGGCCAGGCCGACTTCCTCCTGAAGACGACCACGCCGTCCGACCTCGGCGATTGGTCCTACGAGGTCGCCGACGCCAAGCTCGCCCGCCGCATCAAGGTGCCGGCGCTGCTGCAGATGGCCACATATGCCGACCGGCTGGCCACCCTCCAGGGCCGCACGCCCGAGCGCATCTGCGTGGTCACCGGAGACGGCGAGTCCCGGCCGTGGCGGCTGGTCGACGTCGCCGCCTACGCCCGCCGGGCCCGCACCCGGCTCGAGGGCTTCGTCGCCGACGTCCCGGCCACCGGGCCCGTGCCCATCGCGTACTGCGGCCAGTGCACGTGGAAGGCGCGGTGCGAGGACGAGCTGCGCACCGGCGACGACCTCAGCCTCGTCGCCGGCATGCGCCGCGACCAGCGCGCCGCCCTCATCGGCGTCGGCGTCACCACGCTCGAGCAGCTCGCGAACGCCACAGACGACGTCCTCAAGGCCACCGGCATCACCGGAGGCACCCGCGACCGGCTGCGCGACCAGGCCCGGGAACAGCTCCGCGGCCGCGAGGCCGGAGCCCCGACCCGCACCCTGCTCACACCGCAACAGGCCCAGGGGCTGCTGAGGCTCCCCGCGCCCAGGCCCGGCGACCTCTACCTCGACTTCGAGGGCGACCCGCTCTCCGGCGACGGCAAGGGGCTGGAGTACCTCGCCGGCCTCGGCGACCGGCAGGGCCGCTTCACCGCCCTCTGGGCGCACGACGCCGCCGAGGAACGCCGCATGGTCGAGGAGCTGATCGACCGGGTCATCGAGAGCTGGCAACAAGACCCCGGCATGCACGTCTACCACTACGCCGCCTACGAGGTCAGCGCGCTCAAGCGGCTCACCGGCCGGTACGGCGTCCGCGAGGCCGAGCTCGACCAGCTGCTGCGCGCCGAGCGGTTCGTCGACCTCTATCCCGTCGTCCGCCAGTCGATGCGGATCAGCAAGGAGTCCTACTCGATCAAGAAGGTCGAGGCCTTCTACGGGCGCGAGCACACCGGCGACGTCGCCGACGCGATGTCCAGCGTCGTCGAGTACGAGAAGTGGCTGATCGACCGCGACCCGGCCCGCCTGCAGGCCATCCACGACTACAACCGGGACGACGTCGACTCCACCCGCGAGCTGCACGACTGGCTGGAGACCCAGCGGGCCGAGCTGGAGGCGGAGCACGGCGAGCTGCCGCGTCCGCTCCTGCCGGAGGTCGTCGCGCCGGCGCCGCGGTCGGACGCCGAGGTCGCGGAGCTGGCGCTGGTCGAGCAGCTGCAGGACCGTGGCCACGACCTGCTCGGCGACCTGGTGCAGTGGCACCGCCGCGAGGCCCGGCCCGGCTGGTGGGAGTTCTTCAGCCGCGGCGACCTGGAGGACGAGCAGCTCGTCGAGGACCGCACCGCGCTGGGCGGTCTCTCCGGCGGGGTCGAGATCGGCACCGAGAAGCGCAGCAAGCTCTACGCGTTCACGTTCCCGCCGCAGGACGCCAAGCTCGCCGTCGGCAAGCCGGCCTTCGACGTCGACACCCGCGCGCGCATCGGCGAGGTGCGCGAGCTCGACGCCGTCGGCGGACGCGTCGTGGTCAAGAGCGCCAAGCCGCCGGCGCCGTCCCGCGGGCTCGGCCCGGAGGGGCCGCTCGACGACAAGGCCATGCGGGCGGCCATCGTCGCCACCGCGGACGACGTCCTCGCCGGCCAGCCGTGCCTCGGACAGGCGCTGCTCGACCGCGTCGTCCCGGCCGACTGCCGGCGGCTGCCGGGGGAGGAGGCCGGGGACGCCGTCGTCCGGCTCGGGCTGGCGCTGGACGGGCAGGTGCTCGCCGTGCAGGGGCCGCCCGGGAGCGGGAAGACGCGGGCGGCGTCGCGGCTGATCCGCGCCCTGCTCGACGCCGGCAAGAAGGTCGGCGTCACGGCGCAGTCCCACGCGGTGATCGGCAACGTGCTCTCCGCCGTGGGCCGGCCGGCGCTGCAGAAGTGCGAGGAGCACCAGGCCTGCGGGGCGGACGGTGTCGAGTGGTCGAAGGACGCCGCCGACGTGGCCTCCCGGCTGCTCGACGGGTCGGCATCGCTGGTCGGCGGGACGTCGTGGTTCTGGACCCGGCCGGAGCTGGCCGAGGCGGTCGACGTGCTGGTGATCGACGAGGCGGGGCAGTTCTCGCTGGCCAACGCGGTCGCCGTCGCGCGTGCCGGGAAGTCGCTGGTGCTGCTCGGCGACCCGCAGCAGCTGGCGCAGCCGACGCAGGCGGTGCACCCGGGGGAGTCGGGGCTCTCGGTGCTGGAGCACCTGCTCGACGGGCACCCGACCGTGCCGGAGGACCGCGGTGTCTTCCTCGACCGGACCTACCGGATGCACCCGGCGCTGACCGCGTTCGTCTCCGACCTGGCGTACGAGGGGCGGCTGGAGTCGGCGGCCGACCGAGAGCGGATCGCGGTGGACGGCTGGACCAGCGGCCTGGCCGTCCGGTTCGTCGAGCACTCCCGGGCGGCCGCGGCGGCTTCGGACGACGAGGCCCGTGCGGTGGCCGAGTTGTGGCGCTCGCTGCAGGGGGTCGGCTGGGTCGACGCGGCGGGGGAGCGGTCGGTCATCGGCGCGGACGACGTGCTGGTGGTCGCGCCGTACAACAACCAGGTCGCCCGCATCCGCGGCCTGCTGCCCGACGGCGCGCGGGTCGGCACCGTGGACAAGTTCCAGGGCCAGGAGGCGCCGGTCGTCGTCTACTCGATGACGTCGACGTCGGCCGAGGACGCCCCGCGCGGGGTCTCGTTCCTCTACGACCTGCACCGGCTCAACGTGGCGGTCTCGCGCGCCAAGGCGCTGGCCGTCGTCGTGATGAGCGAGCAACTGCTGGACGCCGCCGTCCGGACGCCGGAGCAGCTGCGCCAGGTCAACGCCCTCTGCCGGCTCGTCGAGATGGCGACCGCGGTCCACTGAGCGGAGGGCTCAAGTCGCCGTCGTCGAGACCTCCGACCCACCTGCTCGGGTGCTCGGCGCTCGAGGCGACGTGATGCGGCCCTCGACAGCTTCGGCTCAGGTGGCCGACCGTTGGTCGAAGTTGGTGAGCCCGCGCCGGACGGGTGCGGACCTCAGGTCGCGGCACCGGCTCTAGCCAGCTCGTCCTTGGTTCGGTCGTGCGCTTCGGTGACCTCGGTCTTGTACTGCGCCAGGGCCTCATGTGCCCGGGCGAGCTCCGCGGTCCTGGCCTGCTCCAGAGTGGCGACAGTCCCGGCGCGCGCTGTGAGGATGGCGTCGACCATGCGGCGGTTTCCCTCCACCGCGGTGACGCGGAGGCGGTTGCTCGCCGCGATCACCGTGGAGAGGTGGGCCTCCGCCAACGCGACACCGTTGGGGGCGGCGAGGATGACGTCGAAGAAGTCGCTCGTGCGGTCTTCGGACAGTAGACAGGCGCGCGCAGCCTCGTCCGCTTGCCGTTGCCAGTTCGCCGCTGCGTCCTGACTGGCGCGCAAGCGCCGTCGGCTGGAGCGTCGCTCGAGACTGCCACGGAGCTCGAGTCTCCGAGTGAGGTCCTCGACAGCGCGGCGTACGGCGACCTCTGCCTCGGCCAGGATCGACCGCAACTCAGCAGCGTTCAGTGAGGTGACGTCGCGATGTTCGGCCGCAAGTCGGGTCAACAGGTCGTCGTAGGCGACTCGTGCGGCCGCGCGCTGACACTGAAACCGCGCTGACATCTGCTGCTCCTCTCGGTGCAATCGGTCGGCGGAGGCGGCTCGTTCGTCCGCGACTGCCTGCTCGAGTCGTCCGAGGGCTGTCTTCAGCCGGTCCTGCGCGTCCCGCAGCGGCTGCAGCTTGACGTTGGTCGTTATCTGACTGCCGACCATGGCACCGCCCAAGGCTCCGATAGCCATGCCGATCAGCGTCCCGAGCCCCATGGTGGCACCGAGAGTGGCGGCGTCCACTGCCGCCCCGACCTTGGCTCCAGCTGCACCGCCCAGCATGCCGCCGCCGCCCTTGCCTGCCGCGTCGAGGGCGACGTTCTTCAGGGCGCGCTGGATGTCGGTCTTGCCGCCGAAGAACAGCGCCCCTTCCTTGTAGCCGCTCCGAACCGCAGCCGCGAGGAAGCTAAGGCCCGGAACGTGGTCGGTTGCGTCCACCCAGGAAGGGTCCGCAGCGTTCTCCGCCAGCGCCTGAGCGTGCTCGATCCCGGACAGAGTCAGTGACTGGTCAACGATCACGACGTGGTCGCCCACCAGCTCCGCCGCGTCGAAGGTAGTGCTGCCGTCGAAAACCAGCGCGTCCGCAGGGAGGTTCCCGGCATCCCCATTGAGGACGAGCGGGACGTCGGGGTACTGGGCGAAGTGCTGATCGATCGCACTCGCCGCGTCCTGAGTGACCTTGACGTTGACAGGGTGGCCGTCAACGCTCAGATCCCAGCCGGGATTGTTGCTGGGGCCGAACTCCGTTTTCCCGCCAGAGGGCCACGTCACGTCGTAGCCGGCTTCGCTGAAGTGGCGGTGGACCTCGTGCTCGCCGACCGTCCCCCGCAACTTGATGCTCATGAGTTGGTACTGGCGTGCGTCCTGCAGGCTGCGGAAGTCGGCCAGCCCGTCCACCTGCTGACCCGAGAGCTGCCGTAGGGCACCGAGGACCGAGTCGTCGAGGCGCAGGACGTCAACGAGAGTCTCACCGCTGCCGTACAGGAGCGCCATGGCCTCCGGGGTGGCGGCGAAGGCGGCGTCGTGGGTGCTGGTCCTTCTCCGGCGGCTGCTGCGACCACCGAAGAGCCCCCTCCTTCGCCTGGCGGATGTGGCCTCGGCGTCCGCCACAGGGTTGAGAACGTGGCCGTCCGCGAAGCTCAGCTCCATCGGCGCTAGTTCTCGCACTAGTCGCTCACGCGCCATCTCGGAGAAGCGGCCCCGGACGACGCGGAAGGTCGGCACGCCGAACGCCGCCTCCCGGCGACGTAGCGCGAAGAGGGAGACCGTTAGGGCGACCAGGACACAGCTGGCGACGGCGAGCCAGAGCACAACAGTCCCTCCAAGGGCACGAGTTCGTCCCGGGACTTGTCGGCCGCGGCCGTTCTGACCTTGAGCCGATCAATCACTTTGGGTGGCTGGCGTGGGCGGCGTTCCGACCGGCGACCTGCGGCTGCCCGCGTCCCGTTCGGGGTCGTCGTGCCCGGAGCTGCAGGACGGTCGATGAGTCCCCGGAACGTGTGCGGCATAGCCGGCTCCCTCATTGAGGAGTGGGCTTTGTGCGCTCCTGTACGGACCCGGCTCAGCCGGTTCAGCCCGGCATCTCGACAGGGACGTCCGCGCGCTCAGCTCCGGCGGCGGTCAGCAGTTCGTCGACCGCTCGGTGCAGGGCCTCGGCGATCGAACTGCCCGTCAGCCGCTCGGCCACGACGCGCTCGACGCTCGTGTAGTACCAGAGCAGTTCGTCGTGGCTCGCATTGAATGTGGACCAGAAGTCCTGCCCGTACCGGCGGACGTCGGCGGCGATGCAGAGCCCGTTGTGCGTCTTGTCGGCCGCGGTCACGAGCAGGGCATCGAGCGGCTTGTCGGCGAGGCCGGCCACGTAGGGGCGCTTCCGCTCGGCCCACGTCCCGCTGCGGTTGCCGTCGGCGTCCAGGCCGTCCGAGCAGGCCCGCACGATGTCGGCGACAGCTTCGCCGAACTTCGCCCCGATCTCGGCCAGCACTGCGCCGCCGGTTCCGGGCGGCGCGTCCTCGACCGCGTCGTGCAGCAGCGCGGCGATCGCCTGGTCCTCGCTGCCGCCGTGCTCCATCACCAGCGCGCTGACGCTCATCAGGTGCGTCATGTACGGCACCCGCGAGCCCTTGCGCAGCTGCTCGCGGTGGTGCCGCGCGGCGTACACCAGCGCGTTGTCGAAGCGCTCGCTCAGCGGTCCGGACCCCATCGAGCGGCGGTCCTCCAGGGTCGTGGTCACGCGTTCTCCTCTCCTCTCAGGACGGCGGCGACGATCGAGTCGACGTCCGCCGGCACGGTCGTCGTCCGGGACGCCGCCCGCATCGCGGCCCACTGGCTCCACTCGGAGTCGTCCTTGGCGGCCCAGCCGGGGTCGGGCGCCCAGCAGCGGTCGACCTCGACCGCGGCCGAGTCGGCCGTGCGGGTCACGGTCGCCGAGTCCTCGCCGCCCAGGCGCAGCTCGAGCACCTCGCGGCCGGTCGACCGAGTGAGCGAGCTGTGCACGACGCCGGGGACGGCACCCAGGACCGAGAGCAGCAGCTCGTCCGACCCGACCCGGTCGCCGCTCGCGCCGATCCAACGCAGCCGCACGTGGGTCGTCCCGCCGCGTTGCTCCTGCGACACGACTTTGTACTGGCCGCCGGTCACCAGCTCCCGCTCCTCGGCCTTGACGCCAGACACGACCCACGCCGGCACGGCCGGGAACGGCCCGACCAGCTCGAACAGGAACCGGGTGCCGAAACTGTCGGCCACCTCGCGGTTCAGCGACACGCCCCAGAGCGGCATCTCGATCCGACCGGTGCGCAGCTGCCGCTCGATCTGCGGGTCCTCGTCCGGCTTAGACGTGATGCCCCGTCCGGCGAACCCGCGGAGCGGCAGCCCGACCTCGGTGTTCCAGCCGTCGGCGTCCCTGTGTGGTGCCGCGTTGACTGCCCGCAGCAGGCGGACGCCGGCTTCGAGGAGCTCGCGGGACGCCCGAGCCTCCTTCTCGTACCCGGTGATGAACCCGGCGCGGAAGTAGTGGCGGACGCCGGTCAGCACGCGCGCCGCACCGCGGATCGGCGAGGACCCGACGTTCTGACCGCCCTGCCAGAGGGCGCATGCCGCAGCGAGGTCCTCGGCCGGGACGGCCGGTTGCCGGGCCGGACGGGCCCACTCGGCCGACCGTGCCTGGTCCTTCCGCAGCACGGCCACGGCCTCCTCGACCTCGCGGACGACGAGCTCGACGGCCTCGTTCGTCGACGTCGCCGTCGCGACCGTCGTGCCCTTCGCCCCGACCGACGTGAAGCCGTCGTCCGGTGCGGGCAGGTGCACTGTGCCGTCGGCGCGCAGGTCGACCCACTGCGTGAAGTAGGTCAGCGGGTGGCGGCTGCTGACGGTCACGTGCACGGCGCCGTCACCGGCGACCTCTACCCGGACGGCGACGTCCTCGTCGTGGTGCTGCATGACGCGCGCGGTCACCCGCTGCCGGACGTCCTCGAGGTCCACGGATCTCCTTCCTGACGCCGGGTGGGGAGGTGCTGCCTCCCCACCCGGCGGGTGACTCAGTGCTGGCCGTACGGGGCCGGCGCGTAGCCGGGCATCGGCAGGCCGCCGGCCTGCTGCGCGGGGATGGCCTGGCGGACGTCGGTCAGCGGCAGCGGGGTGCGGCTGCGGTCGAAGTCGGTGTGCTCCCACTTCCACTGCGTGATCCGCGGACCGACCCAGAGCAGGTAGATGCCGAGCGTGATGACGCTGAGCAAGAACCACTTGATCCAGTTGCCGAACAGTCCGACGGCCGAGCCGGTGAAGACCAGCGGGAAGCCGTCGATGTAGCTGTGCTTGGCCCGCCAGCGCTGCGTCAGGACCAGCGCGAACGGGTAGCAGATGCCGACCGTGCACACGGTGATGAGGACGCCGAGGAGGGCGGTCCCCACGTAGGTGGCCGCACCGCCGTCGAAGCGGAACCTGCCGGACTTGGACATGACGTACCCCCGTGGAGAGACGGTGATGGACCCCACGTCCATCGGCAGGACGACGCCTCAACGGAACGGGCTCGTCCCGGTCGCCCCGCTGACCTCAGCGGGCTCGTTCGAGCCGCTCGAGCGCGGCGGTGAAGCTGTCGTTCCACAGACCGAGGTGCTCCCACCGGCCGGCGACGTAGCCGGTCGCCTCGGCGACGGACATCCCGCTCTGGCGCACCAGCCAGCCGCGCAGCACCAGGCCGGTGCGGGAGGCGCCGCCGTGGCAGTGCACGAGCAGCCGGTGCCCCTCGGCGCGCAGCGCGGCCATGTCGTCGAGGACGTCGGCCAGGACGGCGTCCAGGTCGTGGTTGTGGTCGTTGTCGGCGATGTAGGCCATCCGGTGCGTCCGGTGGGGGAACGGCTCGCCGAGCCGGCACAGCGAGATGACGGCGAAGTCCTCCTCGCTGTACCGGGCGCCGTCGAGGTTGCCGGCCCAGATGCCGGGGCCCTCCTCGTCGGCCGGGATGACCTCGCGCGGACCGATCCGCGGGATGACACCGGGGTCGTACGGTCCGCCGTCCTTGCCGTCGAGCGCGGCCGCCAGCTCCTGCAGGGCGGCCAACCGCCACACCCTCTCGCCGTGACCGGGCACAGTCCCGTGCACCACCGAGGACCACCGCGCCGGTATCCCGCCCATGCCGTACACCGCCCCGGCCAGTCCGCCGGCGACCGCGGCCACTGTGTCGGTGTCGCCGCCCAGGTCGATGACCAGCCGCATGACCTCGGCGAAGTCCCGCCCGTGCCGGAGCGCCCACACCGCCTGGCCGAGCGTCGGCCACACCGCGCCGTTGGACTCGGTGGCGTCGTCGGGCGTCCAGTCCGGCGCGAGCACGGTGGCCCACCGGTCGCGGTGCTCGGCGGCCACCGCCTCCAGCGCCGAGGGGATCGCGGCCAGCGGGTCGCCACCGTCGAGCGCCACTCGGATGAGCTCGTGGAAGACCGCGCAGCCCTCGCCGGCGGACGGGTCGCCGTGGGTCAGCGCGGAGATCCGGCGGGCGGCGTCCATCGTCGCTTCGCGGTCCTCGCGGGCGAACCGGATCGCCGCCGGCGTCGTCCGCATCAGCGACCCGTTGCCGGCGGCGCGCCACGAGCGGCGGTAGTGCTCGGCTGCGGCGACGTCCCACGGCCGCCCCGAGCCGAGCACCTCCCGCGTCTGGATGCCGACGTCCTTCGGGTCGGCCGCTGCCCAGGCACGGAACTGGTCGAACAGGTCGCCCTCGTCCAGGTCGCCGCGCTCGACGAGCGACGTCGCGACGAGCAGCGCCATCTGCGTGTCGTCGGTGAACTCGCCCGGTTCCCACGGACCGCCGCCGCACATCTCGGTCTGCGAGCCGCGGGCCGGCCCGGGGAATCGGGCGGTGAACCGGCCGGGCGGGCCGAACTCGAACGGGGCGCCGAGCGCGTCGCCGACGGCCGAGCCGACCAGCGCGCCGGCGACGCGGGAGGAGCGGTGGAGCGTCATGGATCAGGCCTCCTGCAGGGGGTGGGTCAGGTCGACGGCGGTCAGGTGGACGGTGCGGTCGTGCCAGGTGACGGCGTCCAGCCGCACCCGGCCGCCACCACGGGAGCGGCGACCGAGGCCGGCCGGTCCGTCGAGGGTGAGCCAGGTCTTCTCCACCCGCTCGGCGAAGCCGCGGGCGAGGGCGGCGGGCGTGCGGAGCTCCGGACGGCCGAGGGCGTCGAGCGCGGCGGCCTGCAGCAGCCCCGACCAGTGCGCCTTCAGCGTGCGGGCGGAGTCGAACAGCTCCAGCCACGCGGGCCGGCCGGCGACGCCGACGAGCAGTCCGCGCTGCCCGGCGAGCGGGCGCAGTCCGCGGGTGAGGTCCCGCGCCCTGGGAGCCGCTCGGTCGAGGCGCTCGGCCAGCGAGTCGGTGGCCGACGGGCCGGCGACGGCCTCGTAGCGGCTCACCCGCCGCCACACCTCGGCCTGCGCGTCGAGCCGGGGGAGGACGGCGAACGGCACGCGGCGGGCCTGCCGCCGGTGGACGACGTCCCCGTGCCAGCGGCCCTGCTCGACGCAGACGACCGGCAGCACGGTCGGCCGGTCCGGCGGGAGGAGGGTCGTCGCGGTGAGTGCGCGGTGCTGCCAGCCGCCCTCGAGCAGCTCCCCGGCCAGCAGGAGCACCGGCCGGTCGGCCCGGTTGATGACGACGAGCTGGTCGACGGCGGGGGAACCAGCCCGCTCCTGGACGTCGACGGGCGCCTGCGCCCCGGTCAGGTAGTCGGGCGCCACCGAGGGCGCGTCGGTCCAGACGGGGAAGACCGTGAGCGGTCCGCGGTGCGTGCCCTGTCCGACGTGCAGCCGGACGCCGATGTCCGCCACGGTCATCACCCTCTCCGGGTTTGCGCATCTTTGCGCCAACTCCAGGTTAGACGGGATCTGCGCTAATGTCCACCGGGTGTACTGCGACAGCTCGGGCAAGCGCCTCATCGACTACCCGCGGCCGTCGGTCGCCGTCGACACCGCCGTCATGACCGTGCCGGACGACGACCCGCGGCTGGCCGTCGTCCTGGTGCGTCGGGCGGGGGAGGGCCGGCGCGAGGAGTGGGCGCTGCCCGGGACCTTCCTGCACGAGGGAGAGACGCTCGCGGGGGCCGTGCAGCGGTCGCTGCGGGAGAAAGCGGGCTTGACGCCGGAGGTCGCGCCGCGTCAGCTGCACGTGTTCGACGACCCGGGCCGGGACGACCGGGGGTGGGTGCTCTCCGTCGCCCACGCCGCCGCGCTGCCGTGGCGCGCGGTCGAGCCGGTGCTCGCAGCGCGGCCGGTCGACGTCGTCGTGCGGCCCGTCGAGGAGGTCCGCGGACTGCTCTTCGACCACGACGAGATCGTGGAGCGGGCTGCTGCACGTCTGCGCACGGCATACCGAGAGCGGCCCGACCCCGAGGGGTTGCTCGACGAGCCCTTCACGATGCGCGAGCTGTTCCGGCTGCACGACGCCGTGGCCGGCGGTCTGCGTTTCTCGGCGGACACCTTCCGCCGCGCGATGCTGCCGATGCTCGACGAGACGCGCCGCAGGTCGGAGGGGACGGTCGGCAAGCCGGCGCAGCTCTACCTCCGTTGTCGCACCTGAGACGCGAATCCGTCAACAGGTGCGCGGAGACACCCAGGACGCGGTCGCCAGCCGCAGGCCGAGCCCGTCGACGAAGTGCGGATGCCGCTTGCAGAGGCGGGTGTGGAGCTTGCGGATGTCCACGCTGTCCAGCAGTTCGGGCAGGAGGGTGAAGTCGAAGGCGGCTGACTCCGCCCAGTCGACCGACTTGGTGTAGCCCGCGATCGCATGGGCGCCGGTGGTCCTCACGAACTCCTGCAGTTCGTCGTCCGAAGCGGCCAAGGTGCCGCACGACCCGAAGTAGACGACCCGGCCACCGAGCCGTCCCGGGGCAAGCTCGGCGATGTCCGTCAGCGTGAGGGGCTCGCCGGCGAGGTCCAGTAGTCCGGGGCGGCCGTGGTAGGCGAGGTAGGCGAGAGGGAAGGCGTCGTAACGACGCGTCGCCCACTTCGAGAAGAAGTACTCGAACTCGCCCCTGGTGACGGCGTTGCGGTGGACGAGCCGGGTACGCCGCATCGTCGTCAGCATGTCCAGTCCTGGGCGGACGCTCAGCTTGTCGGCGAGGTTGTCCTCCCACTCGCCTTCGAGACAGAAGATGCCATGGGTTGCCATGCGGTCAGGATGAGCAGTCCCTCCGGCATCTCCGTCGACGCGCGGCCGGAATGAGACGGTTGCGTCTCGTGAGGGCGACGAGGCGACCGGGGTCGGCTCGACGGCTCGCCTCCCCGGGGCGCCCGTGAGCGGTGCGAGGGTCTAGGAGCGACCGTCAGACCACCGAGGAGCACCGTGCGCATCGGCACCTGGAACCTGAAGCTCTGCCCCACCGCGACCTCGGAGAGGGGGCAGGCCATCGCCGCCTGGATGGATGCTCAGGACGTCGACATCTGGCTGCTCACCGAGGTGCGCGGGGATTGGGATCCGCGTGGCGGGCGCCTCGTCGTCGCTCCACCGCGCGGGATCGACAAGAAGGAGAAGCGCTGGGCCGGCATCGAGACCGCGACCCCGCTCCGCGAACTCCGCACGGTCGGCAGTGCGGAGCACGCGGGGGAGGAGGGACTCGTCCTGGCGCGCCTGGCGCTGGGGGCGTCGTCCGTTCTCGTGGCCTGCTCCGTCCTCCCGTGGCGGGGCGCCGGCGAGTACTGGCCCGGGCTGCCGTCCGGGCAGGCCGCGCAGTTCCGCTACGTCCTCGACCACCACGTCGCGCGGATCGCGGCCGAGCGGCTGCCAGGTGAGCCGCTGATCTGGGGTGGCGACTTCAACCAGCCGCTGACCCGACCGTTCTGGGGTGCCACCGCGGACGGCGCGACCGCGCTGCGCGCGGCATTCGATGGGCTCGGTCTCATCGCGCTGACCGAGCAGGCACAGCACCTCAACCCTGAGGCGTATGCGATCGACCACCTGGCAGTCAGCCCCGACCTGGCCGTGGAGCCGGTGGCCGAGGTCCACCGTCCCGGATGGGACGGCGGGCAGCTGAGCGACCACGCGGCGTACACCGCCGAGCTGCGGACGCCGGCACCGTCCTCGCCGGCCTCCGAGGTGTCGACGCCCGGGACCTGGCGGCGCAGCGACGGCCGACGCGTCGACTTCTCCGATGCCAAGGCGGCCTGGAGCGAAGCGGCGCGGGAGGTCCTGATCGAGGCGGCCCGCCGCTACGGCGCCTACGTGACCTACGGGGAGCTGGCCGAGCGGCTCTTCGACGAGACCGGCATCGAGACCCGCATGCAGCTCGGGAACTGGATCGGCAAGGTCCTCGGAGTCGTCGCCCAGGACTGCCACCGCCGTGGCGAGCCGCACCTGACGGCGCTCTGTGTCCGGACCACCGAGGAGGTGGGCCCGGGGTACGCCTACGTCATCGAGCTCGCTGGGGAACCGATGCCCGAAGACTTGGACGTGCATGCCGCCGAGGCCCGACTGGCGTGCTACCGCCACTTCGGGGCCGACCTCCCCGCCGATGGT
This sequence comes from Geodermatophilus sp. SYSU D00708, assembly GCF_054050115.1. Classification (NCBI taxonomy): domain Bacteria; kingdom Bacillati; phylum Actinomycetota; class Actinomycetes; order Geodermatophilales; family Geodermatophilaceae; genus Geodermatophilus; species Geodermatophilus sp. SYSU D00708. Next base: position 52,915 of record NZ_JBJGYS010000009.1, read on the forward strand.
GGTCGCCCGACGCTCACGCGCAGAGTGGCTGCGGAACGGGAGCGTCAGGCGCGCCGGCAGCCGCGACCCGTCGCTGTGTGCAGCACCTGCTTTCTCCAGCTGCCCAGCACCGGGCGCTGCGACAGCTGCGGGTGACGCGGGGAAAGGTGCCGCCAAGGACTCCTGACGCGAGTTCGTGCCAGCAATGGACCGAAACGACCGTCGGCGCCAGCGGGTCTCCGACTTCTGTCGGTGGCGCCTGCCAACATCCGCGCCCGGCCGTCACGGGGACGGCCGGCGAGACGGGAGCGGCATGGCTGAATCGGTCGGCGTCCAGGTGGGGCGGGTCTGCCCAAAGTGCGGGCGGGAGGACTCGGTCCCGCTGCTGTGGGGCCTGCCTGCCGTCGAGGACATGCGGCTCGCCGAGCGGGGGCTGGTCGCGCTCGGTGGCTGCATGTTGCCGGAGGACGAGCCCGCCTTCACCTGCCGATCGTGCGGGCTCGACTGGGGACGCGAGGAGGACCCGACCACCGACGAGCAGGCGTTGGCCGATCTGCTCGGCGTCCGCCACGCCGACGTGGTCCGCGCGCTCGGTCGGGGCTGGCGGCGGGAGACGGCCGACGGCGACCTGGTGCAGTGGTTCGTCAGCGGTGAGCCGGCGCAGGTCGCGGTCGGCGTCGAGGGCCCCTGGTTGGTACTGGCCCGTCCGCTGACCCGCTGGGGTGAGCGAACGGAGCTGCAGCCGGCCGACCGGCTCCAGTTGAGCCGCGACGACCTGCTCTGGACCCCGGAGGTCGTCGCCGAGGCGGCGGAGGCCATCGCCGCGCGCCGACGCCGCTCGTTCCGCTGGTGCCGTTCCTGCCGCCGGGCTCACGCCCCCGAGTGGTTCGTCGGCGCCGCAGGGACCTGCCGGGAGTGCGCGTCGGTCCTCGACGGCCTCGACGCGGAACACCGCCGGACCCCGATGCCGTAGCCGCAGCGGCGAGGCTTGGCTGTTCAGCGCCGGGCAGAGGTGACCTGCTCAGTCGGGCAGCCGTCGACGGCGCCGTCGGGCCGCCCAGGCGCTGACGATCGCGACGTTCACGCCGGCCACCACTGCGTACAGCCAGGGCAGGTGGAGGTCGAACCGGTTGCTGACCTTGACCGCGACGATTGCCAGAGCGAAGACGCCCAGGAGGACCCAGGCCAGTTCACCTCGACCGTGGGTCGCGGGTCGGTTCTCGCCAGTGCTCACAGGTCTGCCTCTTCCAAGCGGGGGTCGGCTGGAGCACTCCGGCCACCACGGTCGGAGGTGCTGGTGCCTGACCCAGCGTGGGGTCGAGCGCGAGCAGGAACGAGGGAGGCAGCCCGAACGCCGCCGAGGCGGACCCCCGTCCTGGGACGGGTGTGGCCCCTTCGCGCCCGGCGATGCCGGGGGAGCCGGTTCAGGACCGATGCGAGGAGAACCCGAGGGGGCTCTGGGACGAGTGAGGCGGTTGCGGACGGCGTCCGTCCGAAACGCCCGTGTTCCGTCCGACTCCGTGTCATCGTCCGTCGGACGCAGCGCCGGATGGAACACGGGCCGGCGCGGCCGAGAGCACGGAGGAGTCGTCGTGACCGTTGACGCGGAGGTGCGACCGTGACGGCGCGGGTCTTCCCCGACGAGCCCCAGTTCGCCTCGTCGTCCGAGCAGCTGTTCGTCCGGACGCTGCAGGAGCAGCTGCCCGACGACGCCGTCCTCTTCTGCAACGTGCGCTTCAGCGACCGCGGTGAGGACCGCGAGGCCGACCTGATCGTCGCCTGGCCGGGTGTGGGCGTTGCCGTCGTCGAGGTCAAGGGCGGCAGCGTGTCCCTGGATCGTGGGGTGTGGCGTCAGGTCGGGGACGGCGTCGACCGCGACATCCACCCGGTCGACCAGGCCACCGCCTGCAAGTACCTGCTCGGCGACTACCTCGCCGAGCACCCGCGCTGGACCGCGGGTCGGCCCCGCCTGACGCACCTCGTCGCCTTGCCGGCGACCACGCTGCCGGCCGCCTTTCGCGCACCGGGTCTCGCCCGGTGGATGGCAATCGACAAGACCGACGTGCCGCACGCGGCCGCCCGCATCCGCGCGGCGCTGCAGCAGGTGCGCGACGAGCCGGACGCGCCCACTGCCGAGGACGTCGAGGACCTCGTCGACTGCCTCGCCGGGACGGCGATCCCGCAGCAGCACCTGGTGGCCTGGCTCGTCGAGCGGGAGGCCGCCTGTGACCTGCTGACCCGTGACCAGGCGAAGGTCCTGGACATGCTGGCCGCGTTCTCGCGGGTCGAGATCCGGGGTGGCGCCGGCTCCGGCAAGACGTGGCTCGCGGTCGAGAAGGCCCGCCGGCTCGCCGCCGAGGGCAAGCGGGTGGCGCTCATGTGCTACTCGCGAGGGCTCGCGGAGTTCCTGAAGCGCCGGGTCGAGGGCCTGCCCAAGCGGCAGCGCCCGGACTACGTCGGGACCTTCCACAACCTCGGCATCGGGTGGGGCGTCCCGGCCGGTTCGGACGACGACAGCGGCTACTGGGAGCAGTTCCTGCCGGCGCGCATGGTCTCGCTGGCCGCCGACCTCCCGCTCGAGCGGCGCTTCGACGCGATCGTCATCGACGAGGGCCAGGACTTCGCCGACAGCTGGTGGGACGCCGTGCTGGCGGCCCTGCGGGATCCCGAGCGCGGGGCGCTGTACGTCTTCGCCGACGAGGGGCAGCGGGTCTTCGCCCGGCAGGGGCGACCCTCGGTCGACCTGATACCGATCCCGCTCACCGAGAACCTGCGCAACACCAAGCAGATCGCCGGCACCTTCTCCAGCCTGGCGCCCGAGCAGATGCGCATCCGGGGCCTGCCCGGCGTGCCGGTGCGCTTCGTCCCGTGCTCCTCCGACGACGCCGTCGACGTGGCCGACAGCGTGGCCAGCGCGCTGCTCGAGGAGGAGGACTGGCCGCCGGAGGCGGTCGCGTTGCTGACCACCCACCGGCGGCACCCGGTCCAGGTGGAGCGGCAGAGCGCGGGCCAGGACGCCTACTGGGCCACCTACTGGGAGGACGACGACCTCTTCTACGGGCACGTCCTCGGCTTCAAGGGCCTCGAGCGGCCGGCCGTCGTCCTCGCCGTCAACGGCTTTCGCGACGAGGCCCGCGCCCGGGAGATGCTCTACGTCGGCCTGTCCCGAGCCCGCGACCTGCTCGTCGTCTGCGGCGACCTGGAACTGATCCGTCGCGTGGGTGGGGAGGCCGTCGCCCGGCGGCTCACCGAGGCGGCTCCGGGGGATGGGCGAGGATGACCCGGGGATCGGACACGATCTGGGATCTGGTGCGGCAGGCATCGGAGGCGCTGCCCGAGCCGTTCAGCCGGGCGTCGCTCCTCAACTGGGTGGCCCGGCACCGGCCCGACGTCCAGGAGTCGTCCGTGGCCGCCCACATCCAGGCAGCCACGGCCAACGCGAGGAACACGCACAGTGTGTTCGCGAGCCGCACACCGCTGCTGACCCGCGTCGGCCACGGCGAGTACCGGCGTTACCGGCCGACCTCGGACACGCGCCCGACAGCACGGCCTCCCGCGCCGGCCGCGGCGGCTCCTCCCACCGCCTCCACGCGGACGGCTGACGTCGTCCTGGTGGGCTGCTCGAGCTCCAAGGCGCCGACGGCGCGACCGGCCGCCGAGCTCTTCACCGGCACCGCGTTCACCAAGGCACGCGACCTGGTCGACCCGAGCGGCGCACCCTGGTACCTGCTCAGCGCCAAGTACGGCCTGCTGGACCCGACCGAGGTCGTGGCGCCGTATGACGTCTACCTCGCGGACCAGTCATCCCAGTACCGGTCCGCGTGGGGGAGTTGGGTGGTCGCTCAGCTCGGCGCTCGACACGACCTCCGAGGTGCAGTCGTCGAGGTCCACGCAGGCCGGGCGTACACCGAACCCCTGACGGCGCGCCTCCACTCTGCGGGCGCCACGCTGGTCGAGCCACTGGCTGGACTACGACAGGGCGAGCGGCTCGCCTGGTACGGGGGCCGAGCGCACCGGCCGGGGACCACGCCTGCCCCGGCGGTCGTCGACGCCTCGGACCTGCTCGACGACCGGAACGCCCTGTCCCCGGCGGACTTCCTGGTCCGGGGACGCAGAGCCAGCGACCGGCCGGGGCTCTACAGCTGGTGGGTCGACACCGCGGGTGCGCACGAGCTGTCCGCCGGTCTGGCCCATCGGGTCGCGCCCGGGCTCGTCTACGCCGGTCGTGCCGGAGGCGTGCGCACGAACGGGTCGACCTCCACCAACACACTCTGGGGCCGCGTCGGCGAAATGCACCTCGGCGGCAACCGCTCCTTCTCCACCTTCCGGCTCACCCTCGCGGCCTGTCTCTCGGCGGCCGAGAGACGGGTCGTGTCCGAGGCCGAGCTGACCGACTGGATGCACGCCCACCTCCGCGTCGCCGTCCTGCCGCTGGCCGTCGATGCCGTGAGCGCGGCCGAGGAGCAGCTCCTGCAGCGGGCGGATCCGCCGCTGAACCTGAGCGGCGTGGAGCGCACGCCGTTGCGACAGACCCTCAGCCGGCTGCGGTCGGCGCTCAAGGAGACGGCATGACCACCGGCGACATCACTCGCGTCCCCTCGGACGACGCGGTCACCCGCCGCGAGCGACGCCGGCAGTCGGACTACCGCGAACACGTCCTCGGCCTGCCGGCGGGGCGGCGCGGCACCCGCGAGCTCGGCAACTACCTCCTGCGCGAGCACTGGCGGCACAACTTCCTGAGTCAGGAAGCCGCCGACTACGCCGAGAGGCGGGCGGTCGCGGTGCATCGCGAGGGGGGACAGCTGGAGGAGACCCGGCTGTTCACCAACATGCTCAGCTCCATGCCGCTGGCGTTCAGCGTCTTCGGCCACCTGCGGGCCCATCGCGACGCCGCCGCCCGTGTCCTGAGCGAGCTGCTCGAGGTCGACATCGCCGCGCTGGTGCCCGTTCAGGTCGGCACGCGGACCATCGACGGCATCGAGTGCGAGTGGGCGCCGGAGCGCCGCGAGCACCTCGATGACCGGTCCGCCTTCGACGCCGTCGTCGCCGCCCGCCTGGCGGACGGCCGCAGCCTGCTCGTCGCGGTGGAGACCAAGTACGTCGACAGCTTCAGTCGCGACCCCGAGAACGCTCGAGCGGACGAGAAGTACGGGCGAGCCTGCCGGGAGTTCGGCATGGCGGAGGGCGCCTTCGAACGGCTCGGCCGCTACCCGACGCGACAGCTGCTGCGCAACGTGCTGCTGACCGAGAGCGTCCGCCGCGGCGGGACGACGGGTGGCCCGCTGTTCGACGAGGCGATCACGGTCGTCCTGGCCCGGGACGACGACAGATCGGCGCGTGCCGCGGTCGATGCGCTGGACGCCGACCGCGGTGCCATGCCGACGACTGTTCGCTTCGTCGGTCACGGGGAGCTTGCGTCGGCGGCTGCCCGGCTGCCAGAGCTGGCTGGGTGGAGCGAGGACTTCCGGCGCCGCTACCTCAGGTCTGACCCGTGACTCGAGCGCAGCGTCAGTAGCGCGAGCTCACGCACTGACCAGGCGTTCCCGCGGAAACGTCAGCAAGACTGAGGGGCTCGACCGGGTTCCTGCGGGAACGTCCCGGCGGCCGAGAGGGTGATCCGCCCCGGCGGGCGATGGTGGTGCCGGCCTCGGCCAGGGCCACAGCATTCCGGCGATCGCCCGGGCTGGCAGCCGCTGACGAGGACACCGTCCCGGGAGGTGATCCATCGACGACGTCGGGAGTCGGCGCCCGGCTTCCCGCGGAGTCATGGTGCCGTGCTCGGCGAGGCGTGCCGATACAGGAAGGGCACCGCCTCGCCGAGCCAGGAGCCCCGACGTGCCCAGGTCCACCGCGCCCCGGTCCCGCTCCGGGGCGAGCAGGGGCGCCCGCAGCGCGAAGGGCCCCCGGTCCGCGAAGGGCTCCCGCACCGCGAAGGGCTCCCGATCCACGAAGGGCGCCCCAGCCGGGAAGAGGACGGCGAAGGGCCGCCGCCGGTCGAGGTCCGGGCGTGGTCGTCGAGCGGTGCTGCTCGTGGTGCTGGTGGCCGCCGGCGTGGTCGCCTGGCCGGCACTCCAGCAGCGCCTGTCCGCGCTGCCGTTCGTCGGGTCCGTCGTCGCCGCGCTCGCGCCGCCGTCCGCGCCCGCCTGGCCGCTGACCGGCGTCCCGGTCGACGCGGTCGCCGACCGCCCGGCGCTCGCGGTGAAGATCGAGAACTCCGTCGACGCCCGCCCGCAGACCGGTCTCACCGCCGCGGACATGGTCTGGGAGCAGGTCGTCGAGGGCGGGATCACCCGGTTCGTCGCCGTCTACCACTCCGACCTCCCGCCCGAGATCGGCCCGGTGCGATCGATCCGCCCGATGGACCCCGCGATCGCCGCGCCGCTGGGCGGCCTGCTCGCGTTCTCCGGTGGCGTCCAGACCTACGTCGGCGCCGCCCAGGACGCCGGGCTGCAGGTCATCCGCCAGGACTCCGGGGCCGCCGGCTTCTCCCGGACGGCGACCCGCGTGGCGCCGCACAACGTCTACGCGGTGCCGCAGACCCTCGTCGACCAAGCCGACGCCGCCCACCGCGCGGCACCAGGCGCCCAGTTCGATCACCCAGCGGCCGGCGAACGACCCACCGCCGTCGCCGCAGGGCGACCGACGACCAGTCTGGAGCTCACGCTGTCCGGGATCAGCCACCCCCGGTGGTCCTGGAACCCGGCGGACGGTCGTTGGCTGCGCAGCGAGGGGAGCACCCCGGCGGTCGAGGCGGACGGCCGGCGGCTCGGGGCCACGAACGTCGTCGTCCTGCGCGTCGACGTCGTCGCGACCGAGGCCCGGGACCCGGCAGGGAACCCCGTCCCGGAGACCATCCTGACCGGCACCGGCCGGGCACTCGTCGCCTCCGGCGGGCACGCGGTCGAGGCCACCTGGTCCAAGCCGGCGACCGGCGACCGGGTGAGGCTGACCGGAGCGGACGGCGCCCCGGTGACGCTGGCGCCCGGGACCACCTGGGTCGAGCTGGTCCCCAACAGCACCGGCGCCATCGCCACCGGTTGACCGCCGAGGGGCGACGAGTGGGACGGGCATCCCGCCGGCTGGGCGTTCCGCGGCTGACGACGGGCTGGATCGCGACCACCAGATGTACGTGTTCGTACATGTTCGACCTGAGCGGGAGCAGCGTCTCCGAGGCGCGTAGGCACCTGGCCGCCGTCGATCAGGCGCGCGACCCGTCGCCGGTCTACCTGAGCCGCCGCGACCGGCCTCAGCCGATCACGGACACCGGGCACCGCACGCCGGGTGCGCGGGACAGCCGGCGGTCACCGGTCACGAGCGGCGCCGCCAGGAGCTCCGCCAGGGCGACGTAGACCCCGTCGTAGGCGGTGACCGAGTCGCGCAGCTGGAGTGCCCGGTCCAGCAGCAGGTCGTGACCGTGCCGGGCGATCAGCAGCTCCTGCAGGGCCGCGACGGCGCCGTGCGCGGCCGCAGCGCTCAGCCGGCCGCGCAGCACGTGGCGACGGACGGCGGAGAGCACCTCGACGTCGAGGAGGTGCGGGGCATGGGCCTCGTCCCCGAGCATCACCTCCCGGGCGCTCTCCCCGCCGGAGCCCGAGTCGAGCAGGGCCGCGACGACGGTCGATGCGTCGACGACGATCACCGGCTGTCGCGGTCGGCCCGGATGTCCTCGACCACCTCGTCCATGGGCAGCGGGATCCGCACTGACGCCGACCGGGCGAAGACCTCGGCCGCTGGCGAGCGTTCGGCCACCCGCCGCAGTTCGCGCAGCACGTAGTCCGACAGCGACACGCCAGCGGCCGCCGCGCGACGGCGGAGTTCTGCGTGCAGGTCGTCCGGCACGTTACGGACCTGCAGCATCTTGCTCACCGGACGAGGTTACATGCGATTCGCATGCTGGCTGCGTTCTGACGCCGGGTCAGCCGGTCAGACGAACTCCGACCTGCGGAGCCAGACGAAGGCCGCCCAGCCCGGCAGGATCGGCAACCAGAACGTCGCGATCCGGTAGAGGAACACGGCCGGGACGGCGATCGTGTGGTCCATCCCGGCGGCCACCAGCCCCGCGATCAGCGCGACCTCCACGGCACCGAGGCCGCCCGGCGTGGGAGCCGCGGCCCCCACCGCGGCGCCGACGAGGTAGACCGCGCCCACGGTGGCGAGGCCCAGGTCCCCGCCGAACGCCCGCGTGGACAGGTACAGGCAGACCAGGTAGCCGAGGGTGATCACCGCGGAGCCGCCCAGCAGCAGCGCGACCTTCCCCGGCCTGCGCAGGGCGTGTCCGACGCCGTCCACCGATCGGCGCAGCACCGGGACCAACCGGCTCGCCAGCCGTCGCCGGACCGTCGGCCAGGCGAGCATGAGACCCGCCAGGACGAGCACGACGAGGGCACCCCAGAGGAAGACCTGCGGGTCCGGCAGCCGGAGCGAGCGGAACGCCGACCGGCCGGCCCAGATGGCGAACACCACCATCAGGAAGACGTGGACGACCGAGCCCGCCACGTAGTCCAGGCCGACCGCGGAGGTGGCGACAGCCGGGTCGACGCCGCTCCGCTGCAGGTAGCGCACCTGCAGGGCCATGCCGCCGAGACCGGCCGGTGCGAGCTTGGAGGCGAACGACGAGGCGAGCTGCGCGACGAACGTGGGCAGCGCGCGCAGCCGAGCGGGGACGGCGCCGGCCAGGCTCAGCGCGGCGCCTCCGTAGGTCAGCGCGGACATCGCCAGGATGGCCGGCGCCCAGGCCCAGTCGGCCTCGCGGACGCGGTCGACCATGCCGGGCACGTCGCCGAACTGGGGTGCGAGCAGGTAGGTGGCCACGACCAGCAGGACGACGGTCACCACCGTCTTGGGGTGGACGCGTTCCAGGTCGACGAGCCGGGGCGCCGGGACCCCGCACCGCTCGGACACCGTCGCGCGCAGCTGACCGACGAGCTCCTTGCGGGAGTGCAGGGCGTCCCGCGTGGCGCCGCTGAACGAGTTGGGCTGCAGCCGGGGCAGCGCCGCGGCCACCGCCTCAGGACCGAGCTCGGCGATCGCGGCGTCGACGGCGGGGTCCACCCCGGCCTGCAGGGCCAGAGCGACGAGGAGCTGGGCGACGTCCGCGTCGAGGAGGGCGCCCTCCGCCGCGACCTCGCTGAACCCCCAGTCGATGAGCCACGGAGAGCCGTCGCGGTCGAGCAGGACGTTGGCGCGGCGCAGGTCGCGGTGGGCGACGGAGTGCCGCCGCAGCACGGCCACCTGAGCCCAGATCCCGTGCAGCACCGGCGTCGTCAGGGCGTCGTCCGGGAGCCGGTCGAGGGTGGTGCCGTCGACGAGGTCGTAGGACAGCAGGAACGAGTCGCGCCCCACCGACGCGATCGTCCGCAGTCGCGGCGTCCGCGCGCCGGCGTCCCGGGCGAGCAGCGACACCAGCGCCTCGTGCTCGACGGTGCGGCGCAGCGAGGAGAACGGACGCTCGTCGCCGACGTTCTTCAGCCGCAGGAACCGCCAGGCGCGGAACAGCAGGTCGGCCGCCCGGTTGTCCGCGCCCATCACCTTGGCGAAGACGGAACTGCCGTCCTGCAGGGTGGCGACGTAGGGGACCGATCCACGGGCGTCGACCGAGGCCGGCTGCAGGTGCGCCACGGGCAGGCCACCGCCGGTCAGTGCGGCGGCGACCGCGCCCGCGGTCGGCCGGCTGCTGGCACGGCCGAGCAGCAGGAGCGTCCCGGACCCCGCGAGGCTCCCGGTGAGGAGCGCGAGCACCAGCGCGGCGGGGGAGGCGACCGGCACCAGCAGCCGCAGCAGCACGACCACTGCCAGCAGCACCGCCCCGGCCCGCCGCCACCGCCGGGACACGAACGGCGCGAGGACGACGAACGCGGCCGCGGCCACAGCGAGGCCGTCCACGGTCAACGCGCCGTCTCCACCACCGCCTCGCCCGACGTCGGTGTCGCCCCGGTCGACCACCCACTCGGCGCCGCGCAGGAGAGCCACCGAGAGCACGCCGCTGACCAGGAGGTGGCCGAACAGCCGGTGGGAGCGGGTCACCAGCGGGGCGACCCACGCCGCGGTGACGCCCGCCAGGACCAGCACGGACGCCGTCCCCAGCAGGAGCTGTCCGACGGTCGGCGTCAGGAACGACAGCCGCCGGGCGAGGTCGTCGTCCAGCGAGGCGGCGGCCCCGCGCGACCACCGGGCGAGGGCGAGGACCGCCAGGGTGACGACGGCGAACACGACGGTGCGCAGGACGTCACTGGGGGACCGTTCGTAGCCGGTGACCTCCTCCGCGGTGTGGTCGCCCGCCACCGGGCCGGGAGTGCTCGCCTGCGCCGGCGGGGCGACCGCTGCGCCGGGACGCGCCGTCCGTCCGGTCCGCGTCATGCCGACCACCTCCTCGGCCGTGTCCCCGAGCTCACGGCGCGGGAGGTGGCCGGCCGGGTCGACGGGTGCGGCGGGCACCGAGGGTAGGGGCGGACCGGCACCGGCGGAGCGCGATCGGACGCAGCGCGGCCGCCGCGGTCCGCGGGGTCAGAACGTCAGGCCGTGGCGCTCGACGATGCGCTGCGTCCCCTCAGGGTCGGCATCGCAGTGGTACGGGGCTGCCATCTCGGCGAGCTGCTCCGGCGTCGGGGGCTCGGGCAGACCGCCGAGCCAGCGGAAGAACTTCTCGAGCCCCGCGGGGGAGATGAGCTCGAGCACCGCCGCCGGCTCATCGCCCGCGTTCCAGAAGGTGTGCCACTGGTCCCGCGGCTTGAAGACCAGGTCACCGGGGCCGGCGACCACCTCGTCCTCCCCGAGGACCGCGCCGATGTGGCCCGAGAGCACGAAGGTGTACTCGTCCTCCCGGTGGTGGCGGTGCAGCGGGGCGGCCAGCGCCCTGGGCGCGAACAGGTGCTGGACGAGGGCGAACCGGCCGCCGGCATCCTCACCGTCGATCATGAACCGGTCGCGGACCCCGGCGGGGTCCCCCATCACCACGCCGTCCGTGGCCTTGAGGACGCGCGGTGCGGACTGGGCAGCTGACCGGTCGTCCATCGTCGTCTCCTCGACGGAGTGCGGGCGAGCACGGTACTACCGCGAGGCGTCGCCCATGGAGGCCCGGAGTCCCGCACAGTGACCATCCGCCGACTACGGTGTAGTCATGGCGACGCCGCGGTCGGTCCGACTGTCCGACGACGTCCTGCGCCGGCTCTCCGACCTCGCCGGGCGGCGCGGGGCGTCGGTCTCGTCGACGATCGAGCGTCTGCTCGACGAGGCGCTGCGGCGCGAGGCCCATCCGGGCGTCACGTTCCGCGACGGTCCCAGCGGACGGCGGGCCGGCCTGGTGAACGGTCCGGACGTCGACGAGGTCGTCCGGACGCTCCGCACGGTCCAGGCGGACCACCACGAAGACCCCGTGCCCGTGGTCGCCGAGACGACCTCGCTGACGGAGTCGCAGGTGCGTGTCGCCGTCGCGTACTACGCCGACCACCGCGCGGAGGTCGACGCGAGGATCGCTGCGAACGAGCGGGCCGCCGAAGAGCTGGAGGCAGCCTGGCGCCGGCAGCAGGAGATCCTGGCCGGACCCGAGCGGTGAGGCTGCTGCTCGACGAGATGTACCCGGGTCGGCTCGCCGAGCAGTTGCGTGCGGACGGACACGACGTCGTCGCCGTCGTCGAGCTGCCGGACCTGGTCGGACGGGAGGACGCCGAAGTGGTTCGGTGGGCGCGCGAGGACGGCCGCGCGGTCGTCACCGAGAACATCGTCGACTACGCACACCTGGCTCCGGGGGACCACGCCGGGCTGCTGCTGGTCAACGCCCGCCGCTGGCCCCGCTCCCCGAGCGGCCTGCCGCGGCTCGGGGCGGCACTCCACGCCTGGTTGGTGGCGCACGCCGACGAGGATGCGCAGCGGGACGAGACCGGCCTCGTCGAGTGGCTGTGAGTCGTATCCGCAGGAACGGGCACCACTCACGCAGCGCGCCGTACGGAGGCCGATCCGCGCTCAGGCGCTCACCTCCTCGTGGGTGTTCACCCCGGGGATGCGCCGCACCGACCCCCAGCCGAACCGCGCCCACACCACCAGCAGCGCCGCCCCGACGAGCGAGCCCAGGGTGTCGCGGAACAGGTCGCCGTTGGTGTCGTCGTTGTCCTCCGACAGGTCCGTCCCGAACCAGACGTCGGACCGCCACTCGAACAGCTCCCACAGCGCCCCGACGGAGATGCCCAGGGCGAGGGTGACGACCCCGATGCCGATGTAGTGCTGCAGGTGCGTCTCGTCGCGCGGATCAGGGACGACGTCCGCCCGGGCCAGCGCGATGTAGACGACCGGGGCCGTGAGCATCGGCAGGGTGAAGTGCACCAGGTCGTCGAAGCGGACGAACTGGTCGTACAGGCCGAGCGTCTCGCCGAACCCCTGCAGCGCCATGCCGAGCGTCAACGACAGGTCGTAGAGCCGCGGCAGGTTCAGCAGCCGCGCGACCAGCGTGATGCCGCCCAGCGCGGCCAGCAGCGCCGCCGACCCCCAGTCCCCGGCGACCGCGTAGACGACGGCTCCGCCCAGGATGACCAGCCGGAGGACGTCGATGCCGTCCCGGATGATCGGCGTCCAGTCGCCCAGCAGCAGCGTCCGCGCATCCACGTCGCTCCCGTACCCACCGCCCCGGGGACGACGACAGCCGCGCGCGACTCGTCAGGAGACCGCGAGCAGGCGCAGGTCCTGCGCGGCCCGCCGCACGTTGACGCGGGCGGCGAGCCCGACCGGCTGCAGGCGCGCGTTCGCCCAGGTCACCATCGCCGGGCGGGGGAGGCCCGGCAGCGGAGGACGGCGCACCGAGACCGGGTCGCCACCGAGCGAGCGCACCAGCACCGCGGCGACGACCGCGGCCAGGGAGACCGTGCTGAGCGCAGCGGCCAGCCCGGTCACCTCGGCCAGGAACCCGAGCAGCGGCGGACCGCCCAGCAGGCCGCTGTATCCGACGGTCGAGGCCAGCGCCACGCCCCCGGCCCCACCGAGAGCGCCGGCGCGGCCGATGGCCAGCGGGAACACGTTGGCCAGGCCGAGCCCGACGAGCACGAACCCGGCCAGCGCGACGGTCACCGAGCCCGACCAGGCGGCGAGCAGCATGCCGAGCGCGGCCAGCAGGGCCCCGCCGACCAGCAGCCGCCCCTCGCCGAACTGCACCACGAGCGAGCTGCCGACCAGGCGGCCACAGGCCATGGCCAGCGAGAACCCGGCGTAGCCGGCGGCGGCCAGGACCGGCGTCGCGCCCAGGTCCTCCCGCAGGAAGAGCGCGCCCCAGTCGGTGAGCGCCCCCTCGCCGTAGGCGGTGCACCCGGCGACCGCGCCGAGCACGACGAGGACGGCCGTCGGGACGCCACGGCGGTCGGCCCCCTCGTCCGTGGCGACGGAGGCGACGGCCCGCGGCGCGGCCTCGTCGGCGCGGGCCAGCGTCGGACCGATCCAGGCGAGCAGTCCCAGCCCGGCCACGGTGACCCCGACCAGGTGCGGCACGACGCCGACCGACGCAGCCACCAGCCCGCCGACCAGGGCACCGACCAGACCACCGAAGCTGAACCCGGCGTGCAACGAGGACAGCAGCGGCCGCGGCCACCGGGCCTCCACCTGCACCCCGAGGCTGTTGGCCGCCACGTTCACCGCGCCGGTCGCGGCGCCGAAGACGAGCAGCGCTCCGCACAGCTGCGGCACCGACGTCGCCGTCGCCGGGAGGGCGACCGCCAGGCTGACCAGCACCGCGGCACCCAGGGCGACCCGCCCGGGGCCGAGGCGGGCGCTCAGCGCCCCGGTCAGCTGCATGCAGGCGAGCGCGCCGAGCGACATGCACAGGACGGCGATCCCCAGTGCGCTGTGCGAGGCGCCGACCCGGGCGCTGACGTCGGGGATGCGGACGGCCCAGGTGCCGAAGACGAAGCCGTCCATCGCGAAGAGGACGGCGACGGCGACGCGCAGCTGCTGCAACGCGGCCGGGACGGCGGGTGTGGACGTGCGGGCACGGTCGAGGAGAGAGCTCACGCCGGGTTCCTTCCGGGGTGGGGCGCGCCACTGACGAGAGGCCCCACACTGGGGCGGGCGCGCCGGCCGTCTCGGGACGGCTCGACGAGGGACGAGGCGAGCACTTCCTCGGGCTCCATCTCCACGGTGCCACCGCGCGGGCCTCCTCGCGTGACCGACGCGCCCCGGTGGGCCATGACGTGCGCGACACCCCGGGCGCCCGTCCACGGGTCGCCCGCGTCGTCGTCGTCCCCCTTGTGCGCCCGCCCGGCACCTCGGGAACCTCGGGGCGTCCGAGGGGAGAGCGACATGAAGTACGTCGTCACCTGGCGGGAACGGCCCACCGGCTCGGCCTCCGAGTACGAGGCGGCGCAGAAGCGGATCCTCGACGTCTTCTCGCAGTGGGAGATGCCGACGAGCCTGACCTTCCACCAGTTCGTCGTCCGCGTCGGTGAGTTCGGCGGGTACGCCGTGATCGAGACCGACGTGCCGGCCGACCTGCAGTACCTGACGACCGTCTACGCCGGGTTCGCCTTCACCGTCGAACCCGTGCTCGACGTCATGGACGCCGTCGCCGCCGAGAACCGCGCGATCCAGTGGCGCGACGCCCTGCCGAACCGCTGACGGCGCAGCGCCCCGGTCCCGCGAGGCAGCGGGACCGGGGCGCGTCGGGCGACTTCAGGGCCGGCGGCTCAGCCACCCGGCGGCGGCGATGCCCAGGCCGAACACGACGGTGCCCGGGATGATCCCCCAGCCCTCCACCGGCAGGGCGCCGGCGAGCACCCCGCCGACCGGCAGGGCGAGCAGCGAGAGGGCCACCGGCACGGGCAGCAGCCGGGAGCGCAGCGCCCCGACGGCGATCAGCAGCGGGCCGAGCAGCGTGGCGGTACCGGCCAACCCCGAGAACCACAGGGTCGCCTCCTCGATCGCGGCGAACCCGTGGTGCATCGCCGGGGCGACGTAGGCCTCCGTGTAGCCCCCGATCGGCATCAGGACCAGCCCGACCCACAGCACCGCCAGCCCGATCGTGGCCACCCGCGAGCCGCGCAAGCGAGCAGCCAGCGCGCCGGCCCCGGCTGCCATCAGCAGCGCACCGGCGCTGAAGACGACGTGCGCGGCCACCCACGTCGCCGCGGAGTGGGCCGCCTCGCTGTGCTCCATCGGGTGCAGGGCGTTGCCGACGGCGAACAGCACGCCCCCGGCGGTGACGGCCAGCCCGCGCAGGGCCAGCGGCGGGCGGTGGTCGGCGACGGCGGCGGCCGGGGAGGTCGGAGCGGGCAGGGCGGTGGCGGTCATGGCGTGTCCTCGTGAGGAGTCGGAGTCCGGGGAACCCGGTCGGCGAGAACCGTGGCCCGCCGTGCTGACCGCTGACTTGCAGCCGCGCTGCAAGCGGCCGGTAAGCGGACCGCGTGAGCGTCTCCGGCGACGGCCCCACCCACCCGAGGAGATCTGCGATGACCCGCTCCGACGCCATCCGCGTCCACCCCCGCACCGACGCCGACCCGGTCCCCGACGTCATGGGCATGCGGCTGGCGCACCGCGCGATGCTGCGCGACGCCAACCGGCTCACCGACCTCGCCCAGCGGCTGGCCGCCGAGCCGACGGCGGACGGGAAGCGCGCCGACGCCGTCGCCCGCTACGTCCGCGACTTCGCCGACTCGGTGCACCACCACCACAGCGTCGAGGACGGGGTGCTCTGGCCCGTGCTCGCCGCCTCGGCCGGCCCGCACATCGACCTCACCGAGCTCTCCGACGACCACGCCGCCCTCGACCCCGCCCTGCACCGGCTGCGGGCCACCGCCGACGCCTTCCGCGCCCGCCCCGGCGAGGACACCGCCACCGCCCTCGCCGTCGAGCTCGCCGAGCTGCGCGACACCCTCACCGAGCACATCAGCGACGAGGAGGCCTCGGTCTTCCCGGTGATCGAGCGGTACGTGTCGGTCGCCGACTGGGCCGCGGTCGAGGCCCGCATCCGCAAGCGCGCCAAGCTCTCCTTCGAGGCTCCCCGGGTGCTCGCCGTGGCCACCGACGCCGAGCGCGCCACGATCGAGGCCGACGGCGGGCTGGCCCTCAGGGTTCTCCTCGCGGTGCTCATCCCGCCGTTCCGCCGCCGCGAGCGCGCCGTGTTCGGGAGCTAGTCAGACGCCGACGGCGGCCAGCTGCGCGGCCAGCTCCGCCCGCACCCGCTCGGCACCGCGCCGGGCGGCGGCCGCGGCGCCGGCGTCCCCGAGGGCGTCGGCGACCGCGGCCAGCGCGTCGTCCACCGGGCCGACGACGAGCGTGCCGGAGTCCAGGCCGGCGATCCGCCCCGCCCACGGCAGCAGCTCCTCGCGGACCTGCCGGGCGACGGCCAGGTCGCCCAGCCGCGCGGCGGCGTGCGCGCGCAGCGTCGTGGAGGCCAGCCAGTAGTAGTCGCGGCTGATCGGCCGGCGCACCGCCCAGGCCGCGCGGGCGTCCTCCGCCCGCCCGGCGTCGAGCAGCCCGAGGACGACGGCGTCGGTGAGCGCCCCGGGCATCGCCGCGTGCAGCCACTCCAGCTCGGGCACCACCGGGGTGAGGTCGCCGCGGGCGAAGCCGGCCGCGAACCGGCCGACCAGCGCCATCAGCCCGCCGTTCATCGCGCCGGTCTCGACCAGGTGCGCGGCCACCTGCTCGTAGCGCGCCCGCCCCTCGTCGTACCGGCCGGCCAGCACGAGCAACGCGCCGGAGAAGATGTGCAGCGCGCCGAGCACGTGGCCCAGCTGGCCGACGTCGGCGAGCGCGACCGCGGTGTCGACGTGCCGCCGGGCCGCGACCAGGTCGGTCCGCGCCGACGCCGCGAGGAACAGCAGCCAGTGCGCCACCGCCCGGTGGTCGGTCATCCCTGCCGCGGTCGCCACCGCGCGCAGCTCCTCGGCCAGCGGCTCCCGGACCGCGGCCAGGTGCGGGCCCAGCGCCGCGTACGCCCGCACGTTGAGCGCCGCGCACAGCAGCCGGGCGGCGTCCGGACCGGTCGCCGCGCGGGCCAGGCGCAACGCCTCCGCGCTGGCGGTGTCGGTGCGCTCGTCGTCGACGCCCTCCACCTCCCGCACCAGCGCGACCAGCAGCCGGCAGCGCACGTCGCCGGGCAGGTCGTCGCCGGCGGGGGTCTCCAGCAGCTCCAGCAGCGGGTCGAGAAGCTCGGGGTCCTGCGCCCCGTCGTCGCGGACGGTCCACACCAGCGGTGCGTCCCACGCGGCCAGCGCGGCGACCAGCAGGTCACGCCGGCCCAGCCGCCGGGCGGTCCGGACGGCGTCCCGCTGCTGGGCGCGGGCGGCGACGACGTCCCCGGCGCGGGCGTGCGCGGGGATCGCGGCCAGCAGCACGTCGAGCTCCTCGGCCGACCCGCGCCGGCCGGCCATCTCCAGCAGCCGCAGCGCCGAGGCCCACTGCCGCGCCTCCTCCGCCGCCGCGCCCAGCCGACCGGCCTCCCGCGCCGCCGCGGCGACGTAGGGGACGGCGTCGGCGGCGGTGCGCGGCCCGGCCCCGGCGACCGCGTGGTGGGCCAGCGTCGCGGCGTCCACCCCGTCGGACTCCCGGAGCACGGCGAGCGCCGCGGCGTGCACCCGGCCGCGGCGCAGCAGCGGGGTGTCCTCGTAGAGCACGTCGCGCACCAGCGCGTGGGTGAACCGCACCCGCCCGGGGACCGGCTCGTCGAGCAGCCCGGCCAGCACCGCGGTCTCCAGCGCGTCGAGCAGCTCGTCGACGTCCCGCCCGGCCACCGCCGCCAGCACGTCGACGTCGGCCTCCCGGCCCAGCACCGCCGCCTGGCGCAGCGCGGTCACTGCCGGGCCGGGCAGCCGCTCGGCCCGGCGGCGCAGCACGTCGCGCAGCCCGGCCGGCACGGCGGTCCGCGCGGCGCCTCGGCCCTCGGCGACCAGCAACCGGGTCAGCTCGCGGACGTAGAGCGGGTTGCCGTCGGTGCGCTCGCGCAGCAGCGTCAGCTCCGCTGGCCCGGCGTCCTCGAGCCCGGACTGCCGCGCCAGGACGGCGACGCCCTCGTCGTCCAGCCCGCGCAGCTCGAGGTGCCGCGCCCCGGCCGAGGTCAGCGCCGCGCGGGTGGCCGCGAGCGCCTCCCCGGTCTCGGCGTCGCGGTAGGTGGCCAGCACCAGCAGCGGCTCCCCGGCGAGGGAGTCCACGACGGAGCGCAGCAGCTGCAGGGTCAGCTCGTCGGCGCGGTGCACGTCGTCGAGCACGACCAGCAGCGGCTGCTCGGCGGCGGCCGCGCGCAGCAGGTCGGCGACCGCGCGGGCCCGCCAGAAGGCGGTGCCCTCCTCCAGCGGAGCGGCGCCCAGCGCCCGGGTGATCTCCGTCCACGGCCAGGCCGGAGGAGCGCCGTCCACCTCCGGGCAGCGGCCCTCGGCCACCTGCCAGCCGTCCTCGCGCAGCCGGGCCGCGGCGGCCTCGACCAGCGTGGTCTTGCCCGCGCCGGCCTCGCCGGCGATCCACACCACCCGCGCGCCCTCGGCGGCGAGGTCCAGCAGCTGTCGCAGCTCTGCGGCCCGGGCCGACGGGGGCGCCGGGGGAGCGGGGGCGGGTGTCGCCGGGAGCGCGACGGGCGGGGCGGGCAGGTCCAGGGCCGGCTCCTGCCCGAGGACGGCGGCCTCCAGCTCGCGCAGCCGGGGGCCGGGGTCGACGCCGAGTTCGTCGGCCAGGTGCTCGCGGGCGCGGCGCAGCACGGTGAGCGCGTCGCCCTGCCGGCCGCTGCGGTACAGCGCCAGGGCGAGCAGCCGCACGGCCTCCTCCCGGGCGGGGGAGTCGTGCAGGTGGCGCTCCAGCTCCGGGACGACGGTCGCCGCCCGCCCGAGCGCCAGGTCGGCGTCGGCGCGGAGTTCGACGGCGACCAGCCGCAGCTCCTCCAGCCGCGCGATCTCGGGTGCGGCCCAGGAGGCGTCGGCCGACCCGGCGTAGGCGGGGCCCGACCAGCAGGCCAGCGCCCGCTCCAGCAGCTCCCGGCGGGCGGGGACGTCGTCGGTGGCGGAGGCGCGGGCGACGAGGTCCTCGAACAGCCAGGCGTCCACGGCCTCGCGTGGCAGTTGCAGGCGGTACCCGGGCGCGGCACTGACGAGCACCGTCGCACCGCTCCGCTGGCCGCCGGCGGGCTCCAGTGCGCGGCGCAGCCGGGAGACGTGGACCTGGAGGGAGGCCAGCGCCTTGGGCGGCGGCTCGCCGTCCCAGAGGTCCTCGACCAGCCGGTCGGCGGAGACCACGTGCCCGCCGGCGAGCACCAGCCGGGCGAGCACCGACCGCTGCCGCGGACCGCCCAGCGCCGCCGGCTGCCCGGCGACCGTGGCCTGCACGGGGCCCAGCACGGACACCGCGACCGGCGGGACGTCGACGTCGACCGGCGGGACCTCGACCGGCGGGACCTCGGGCAGGGCGGCATCCATGGCGCGCAGAACCTAGCCGAACCCGACCCCGATGCCGGAATGCGCCGGACCGCTCGCATGGTGACGATTAGCGACATGCATAGTGCTGTCGACGCTGCTAATCTGCATGCGTGCCGATCTCGATGACCATCCGCGACGTCCCGGACGAGACGCGCGACGAGCTCGCTGCGCGTGCGGCCCGTGCCGGTCAGTCGCTGCAGGAGTACGTCCGGGCCCAGTTGACCGAGCTGGCCAGACGGCCCAGCCCCGACCTCCTGTGGGACCGGGTGCAACACCGCGTACAGGCGACCGGCACCCGGCTGTCGGCGGCGGAGATCCTCGACCTGCGCGACCACGACCGCGCGTGACCATCGTCGTCGACTCCTCGGCGGTGGTCGCCGCGCTCGTGGACGACGGCTCGGACGGCTCGTGGGCGCGCGCCGGTCTGCGTACGAACGCCCTGGCCGCGCCGGCTCACCTGTACGTCGAGGTGTCGAACGTGCTCCGGCGCGCGGTCCTCGCCCGGCGTCTGGGACGAGATGCGGCGGCACTGGCGCACCGCGACCTCGTGGGCCTGCCTCTCACGATCTTCCCGTTCGAGCCGCTGGGCGACCGCGTGTGGGAGCTGCACCCCACCGTCACCGCCTACGACGCCGCCTTCGTCGCGCTCGCCGAGGAGCTGGCCGCGCCGCTGTGGACCCTCGACCGCAGGCTCGCCGACGCGTCGGGGCCCCGGTGCACGTTCCGGACCCCCGACGAGTGAGCCGCTGAGCATCCATCGGCTGAACGTCTGGCCAACCGTCGCCGTCTCGCTTGCGCCGCCGCTCTGCGCGAGGGACCGTGCCCCTCCGGAACGTACGAGGGGGAGCACGCAATGAAGTACGTCGTCACCTGGCAGGAGCGGCCGGCGGGGTCGTTCGCGGAGTACGAGGCCGCGCACGCGCGCATCCTCGACGTCCTCGAGAGCCGGGAGATGCCGGGGAGCCTCACGGTCCGCGAGTCGGTGGTCCGCCTGGGCGACCTCGGCGGCTACGTGGTCGTCGAGGCCGAGGACCCGGCCGACCTCCAGGTCCTCACCGCGGCCTGCGCGCCGTTCAACTCGACGGTCGCCCCGGTCGAGGACGCCGTCGCGAACGAGTCGCGCGCTGTCGAGATGGCCGAGGCGCTGCTCGACGCGTGACAGGGCCCTAGGTACCTGGTGCCCGGATCGCGCCCGCTCCTACGGTCCCGGGCATGTCGGCCCCGGGTGCGCCCCTGCTGGTCGCCGTCGACGACGACCCCGACCTGCTTCGCGACGTCGAGCGCGAGCTGCGCAACCGGTACGCCTCCGACTACCGCGTCTGCTGCCTGAGCTCGTCGGACGAGGCCCGCCGCACCCTCGACGAGCTCGCCGCCGCCGGCGAGGAGGTCGCCCTGGTCCTCGCCGGCGACCAGCTCGCCGGCGCCCCTGGCACGGACCTGCTGGCCGGCGTGCCGAGCCTGTTCCCGCACGCCCAGCGCGCCCTGCTCCTCCCGTGGGCCCACGTCGGCGACCCGGCCGCCGGCGACGCGGTCTTCGAGGCCATCGCCCGCGGCCGCGCCGACCAGTACCTGGTGCGCCCGGCCCCGCCGCCCGACGAGCAGTTCCACCAGGCGGTCTCCAGCTTCCTGCTGCGCTGGGCCGAGGCCCGCCGCCGCGCGCCGCACACGATCGACGTCGTCGGCGAGAGCTGGGACGGCCGGGCGTACGAGCTGCGCGAGGTCCTCGGGCGCTGCGCGCTGCCGCACCGCTTCTGCCTGGCCGGTTCCCCGGCGGGCCGCGCCATCCTGGCCGACGCGGGTCTGGAGCGCAGGCTCCCGCTCGTGCGGATGCCGGACGGGCACGTCATGGAGGACCCCTCCGACATGGACATCGCCCGGTCGGCGGGGGTGACCATCGACCCGGCCGGGGACGAGTACGACCTGGTGATCGTCGGCTGCGGGCCGGCCGGCCTGTCCGCCGCCGTCTACGGCGCCTCGGAGGGCCTGCGCACCGTCGTCATCGACTCGGGCAGCATCGGCGGCCAGGCCACGGCGAGCTCGTCGATCCGCAACTACCTCGGCTTCCCGCGCGGCCTCAGCGGCGCGGACCTGGCCCGCCGCGCCTACGAGCAGGCGTGGGTCTTCGGCGCGCGGTTCGCCTTCATGCAGCAGGTCACCCACCTGGCGCGGGAGGACCGCGACGTCGTCCTGACGCTGCACACCGGCGGGGTGGTCGTCGCGAGGGCGGTCGTCCTCGCGATGGGCGCCAGTTACCGCCGCCTCGGCGTCGAGCCCCTCGAGGAGCTGCGGGGGGCCGGCGTCTACTACGGCGCCGCGGCCGCCGAGGCGCCGATGGTGGCGGGGGAGGAGGTCTACATCGTCGGGGGCGCGAACTCCGCCGGGCAGGCCGCCCTCCACCTGGCGCACTACGCCAAGCGGGTCACGCTCGTCGTGCGGGCCGCGTCGCTGGCCGCCGGGATGTCGCACTACCTCGTCCGGCAGGTCGAGGAGACCGCGAACATCGACGTCCGGATCGACGCCGAGGTCGTCGGCGGCGGGGGCGACGGCCGGCTGGCGCACCTGGTGCTGCGCGACCGCGGGACCGGGGAGCAGGAGACGGTCGACGCCTGCGCCCTGTTCCTGATGATCGGCGCCCGGCCTCACACCGAGTGGCTGCCGCCGACGGTCGAGCGGGACGGCGACGGCTTCGTCGTGACCGGGTCCGAGCTCAGCGCCGAGGCGGTCCGGGCGCTCGGTCACCGCCCCCAGGCGCTGGAGACCAGCGTGCACGGGGTGCTTGCGGCCGGGGACGTCCGGCACGGGTCGGTCAAACGGGTGGCCTCGGCCGTGGGCGAGGGCGGGATCGCGATCCAGCAGGTGCACCGACTGCTCGCCACCTGAGCCGGTGGAGTGACGTCAGCTCTCCGCAGCCGTGCCCGCTCCGAGCCGCTCGGCGATCGGCTCGACGTCGTCGAGGTCTCCCACGGCGACCGCCATCACGAGGTCGTATGCCTCCTCGTTCGACAGGGTCAGCCGGAACCCGTTGACGCCGTAGAGCGCGATGGTCGCGGCCAGCGCGAGCCTCTTGTTCCCGTCGATCAGCGGCTGGGTCCGGGCGAGCGAGTGCAGCAGCGCCGCGGCCTTGTCGTGGATCGACGGATAGGCCTCCTCGCCGAACGCCGTGGAGCGCGGTCTGGCCGCGGCGGCGGCCAGCAGGCCGACGTCCCGCACCTGGACCTCACCGAGCGTCCGCCGCGCGACGTGCAGGAGGTCCTCGAGGTCGAGGTGGATCACTGACCCAGCCGCTCCAGGGCTTCGGCGTAGCGGGGCAACTCCTCGTCGAGCACGCGATCCAGCAGTTCCCGCTTGCTGTTCCGCTCGATGTAGTCCCGGACCGCCTGCCGGGCGACCTCCTGCATCGAGCGCCCCTCGAGCTCGGCGCGACGGCGCAGCGCTTCGGTCTCCTGCTCGTCGAGCCGCAGGGTCATCGCCATGACGTCGATGGTGTCACAGGTGATACCACCGGGCACTGTCAGGACGGCGGTTGGGCGCCCACCACCCCCGCGACCGCGGCAGCCGCCTCGTGCCCCGTCCGGACGGTGTCGAGGACACCTGCCCCGGCGCGCCAGCCGGCCAGCACCCCGGCGGCGAAGGCGTCCCCGCAGCCGGTGGTGTCCCGCAGTGCCGGGACCGGCGGCACCGGCACCTCCGCGGCACCGGACCGCGTCAGCACCCGCGTCGGCCGCGCTCCGGCGTGCACCAGCACCAGCCCCGGCGTCCACCCCGGCAGGCCGCCGTCCACGCCCAGCACCGCGGCCTCGTCCGCGTCGGCGAACAGCACGTCGGGCCGGAGCCCGGCCAGCAGGTCGGCGTAGCGGCCCCCGCCGAACCGCCGGACCCGCGCCGCGGCCGCCGCGTCCACGCTGACCGGCACGCCGGCCTCGTGCGCCAGCGACGCCGCAGCCCGCAGCGCGTCCGGGAAACGCAGCAGGTCGTAGCCGTCGAGGTGGACGACGGCGGCGTCGGCCACCTCCTCCGCGCGGACGTCGGCCGGCGAGAGGCCGCCCTCCCCGCGGTCGGCCAGCAGCGTCCGCTCGCCGTCCGGGGAGACCAGCACCGTGGTCAGCGGTGTCCGGCCGCGGCGCACCACCGCGACCTCGACCCCGCGGCCGGCCAGCGCGGCGAGCAGCCCGTCGGCCACCGGGTCGGCACCGGCCCAGCCGGCCAGCCGCGCCGGCACGCCCAGCCGGGCGAGGTTCGCCGTCACGTTGGCCGGTGCGCCCCCGGCCGTCGTCGTCCGCACGACCCGCTGCTGCCCGCCGACGACCAGCGGCTCGGAGAGCTCCAGCACCTGGTCGGCCACCAGCTTGCCCAGCGCCACGACCAGGCCGGCGCCGGCGGGGCGGGGCCAGCGGGGTGCGTCCACGGGGAGAGGGTGCCCGAAGCCGTTCGCGGGGAGGTCCCGGCGACGACCGCATCGTGGGACCCTCGGTGTCCCGAGGGGTACCCCGCGCTCCGCCGCCGAGGTGATCGCCCGATGTCCTGGATCGAGCCGCGACGGCTGGCGAGGGCAGTGGGCGGCCTGGCGGTGTGCCTGCTGGCCGGGTGCGCCGCCACAGGCGGCAGCGCGGCCGCGCCGAGCACGGGGACACCGCGCGACTGGGGCGATGCCACGCTCAGCGTGACGTGCGACGAGATCGTCCCGGACGGCTTCCCGGCCGAGCTCGTCGACGGGGTCGCGCGCGTGCCCGCCGACCCGAATCGCAGCCCGTACTACGACCACTACGACGTCCGGCTCCAGGCCGAGGCGCAGGGCGACGTCGACGGGGACGGCGCGCCGGACACGGTCGTCCTGCTGCAGTGCTCCCCGCAGCCGTCCAACGGGATCGTCGAGGAGGTGCAGGTCTTCGCCGCCTCGGGCGACCGGCTCGGCGTCCTGCCCAGCCCGCGCACGCTGCGCGAGGCGACGATCCTGGCGCCGCTGTACGACCCGGCCGGGTTGTCGGTCGAGGACGGCGACGTCGTCGCCCGGATGACGGCCTACGCGCCGGAGGACTCCCACGCCAGCGGCCCGTCGGTGCCGATCACCGTGCGCTGGCACTGGGACGGGCACGGCTTCGTCCGCGTGCCCGGTTGAGCCGGATCAGAGCCAGGCCTCGATCTCGTCGAGCTGCGCGTGGGTGAGCCCGGCCCACAGGTCCGGTGCGACGACGAGCACGTGCGGGTGCGCGGCGAGCCACTCGCCGGTGTCGTCGGCCTGCTCGGCGAGGTCGTCGTCGATCCAGACGATCCGCCGGTCCGGTTCGGCCTCGGCCACCTCGCGGGCCAGGTCGAGCTTCCACCAGCCCGACGCGCCACCCAGCGGTCCGGCGAACCCGGTCGGGGTGGCGCCGTTCCGCTCGTGGGTCCGCAGTCCGCGCGGCAGCCCCATCGGCTCGGCCAGCAGCCGGTCGGCGTCCCCGGCCCACGTGGTCAGCCAGTGGATCTCCACCCGGCCGGACTCGTGCAGCTCGCGCAGCCGCGCGGTGACCGTCGGGTCCCACGACAGCACGAACCCGTTGAACGTGCCCCGCTGCCAGCCCTCGGGCAGGTCCACGCAGGCCGCGTTGAGCACGCCATCGACGTCCAGCAGCAGGATCGGGACGTCGGCCATGTCGGTGCGGTACCCCGCCGGCGGGCCGCGCACCCCGGGCACGCTGCGTCACCGGGCCACGGGCTCACCCACGCGAGCGGGCGACTTCGGCGTCCACCGCGTTCGTCGGCCCCGCTCACGGGTCATGTCCCGTGCTGCACTGATGGTCGGCCGGTGATCCGGCCGCGCACGTTTCGAAGGGGGAGCCGGTGGCCGACCACCTCGAGCCGTACCCGGGGCCGAGCCGGGTCGAGCACTCCACCGCGTGCGACCGGCGCGCCCGCGGCCACGCGCCGCACCCGGTGCACGTCCGGCTGTGCCAGAACGACCCCGCCGAGCACTGGCAGGCGGTGCTCGTCATGGGCGCGGTCGGCGACGTCGTCACCCTGGCCGCCGGCCACGAGTTGCAGCGCTACCGCAACCACGACACCGGCGCCCTCACGGCCAGGGTGCAGGAGCAGGGCCCCGGCGGGTTCCTGAACACCCGCGTCGGGCTGCTGTTCCTGCACTCCTGGCCGGGTGACGCCGGCGCGGTCTTCTCACTCCAGTCGGCCCAGCAGGCCCCCGTGCCCTGCCGGCTGGAGTGAGCGCCCGGGCCGCTCGGGAGAACGGCCCGGGCGCCGCGACTCACGCGACCCGGCGAGCCCCGTTGAAGCCGGGCATCGAGTCGAGGTTGACGACCTTCACCGGCTGGCCGGCCGTGGAGGCG
The DNA here is from genome assembly GCF_054050115.1 of Geodermatophilus sp. SYSU D00708. Taxonomy (NCBI): domain Bacteria; kingdom Bacillati; phylum Actinomycetota; class Actinomycetes; order Geodermatophilales; family Geodermatophilaceae; genus Geodermatophilus; species Geodermatophilus sp. SYSU D00708. The sequence continues at coordinate 78,587 of NZ_JBJGYS010000009.1, forward strand.
TGCACCATCTGGCCGTTGCCGATGTACATGCCGACGTGCGAGACCGGGCTGTAGAAGAACACCAGGTCACCGGGCCTGAGGTCGGACTTCGCCACCGGGGTGCCGAAGCCGGACTGCGCCCGCGAGGTCCGCGGGATCGAGATGCCGGCCTCGCGGTAGGCGAAGCTGGTCAGCCCCGAGCAGTCGAAGGCGTTGGGGCCGGCGGCGCCCCAGCCGTAGGGGTCGCCCTGCTGGGCCAGGGCGGTGTCGACCGCCTTCTGCGCAGCCCCGTTCGGGGCCGCGACCGGAGCGGCGGCGACGGCGCCGGAGCCGCCGTCACCGGCGTCAGCCGAGGCGGTGGCGGGGGCGAGGGTCACGGCGGCGCCGGCAACAGCGGCGACGGCGATCCCGCGGAACGAGCGACGAGCGAAGGACGTGCGGGCAGTCGTCATCGACGACGGTTCTCCTGTTCTCCACGGCCGCCTACCGGGTTAGCTGACGGGTTCGGACGGGGGAGTCGCCCGGCGCGCGAACGCGCTTCACCCCAGGGATTCGGTGGGTCCCCGGTCCGGGCACGGCGGATGACCGTGTCCGGTTCGGCGTAGTCCGGCCGGTGTCACCACGGTTCGGTGACGAGGGGCCCGGCAGGACCGCGGACGACCGTATGGGGGGTTGCCGGGCGTCGCAGCCCACCGGACGGCCGCGGGACGGCGGCCTGTCCGCATGGCGACACGCCGCCGCGACCACGTGTCACTACGGAGCGCGCGGAAATGTCATGGATGCGTTTTCGCAGGTCACGGCGTCGGGACCAAAGTCGTCCGACCGCGGAGTGTCCGCACGCGCAGTGACGGACGCACTGCGGATGGCGTCCGGAACCCGGGGATTGGCGCGACCGTTGGGCGGGCACGACTGCAGGCAACCGAGAACGAGGAGGGACACCCCATGGCCGGCATGATCCGGAAGCTGGTGGCGTCGGGAATCGCGGCGAAGGTCATCCAGGAGGCCCGCAAGCCGCAGAACCAGGCCAAGATCAAGCAGTTCATCGCGGACTTCCAGGCCAAGCAGGCCGCGAAGAACCGCGGCGGCAAGGGCTACGGCCGCTGAGCCGCCCGCACGCGGCCCCCGCCCGGTCCCGGGCGGGGGCCGCGTGCACCGGGTCGCCGTCCTCGACGACTACCAGTCCGCCGCGGCGGAGTTCGCCGACTGGCCCCGCGTCCCCGCACCGCTGGACGTCGTCACCTTTCCCGACCACCTCGACGACGAGGACGCCGTCGCCGAGCGGCTCGCCCCCCTCGACGTCGTCGTGGCCATGCGCGAGCGCACCCCGTTCCCGCGCAACCTGCTCGACCGCCTGCCGAACCTGCGGCTGCTGGTCACCACCGGCGCGCGCAACGCCGCCATCGACCTGGCCGCCGCCCGCGAGCGCGGCGTCACCTGCGGCACCTACGAGGTTCTACCGGGAGGCCGTCGACGACGTCGCCGCCTTCCTCGCCGGCTCCCCGGTCCGGGTCCTCCGAGCCGACTGACCACCGCCCGTCCCGGGTACCGGGCAGGCATGTCCGAAGGCAACATGACCGGCCGTCCCGCCGGGGGCGTCAACGAACCGACCGACGAGGTCCCGGGCACGCGTCCGCAGGAGGACCTGGTCGGGCCCCCGTCGGAGGCGGAGGAGCCGCGCGCCGCGAAGGGCGGCACCATCGGGACCGAGGACCCCAGCGTCCCGCACAGCTCCAGCCAGCCGCCGCCCGGGGCCACCGGGAGCTGACCTACGGGCGGCCGGCGTGGGGGACGTCGACCTCGGTCGCCACCAGCACCGCCTCGCGCACCGGCGCGCGGTTGTGCTCGTAGAAGTCCGGCGCGCAGCACATCAGCAGCGTGCGGCCGTCGTCCCCGCCGAGCATGCAGGCGTAGACCCCGAGCCCGTCCGGCGCGGCGACCTCGTCGACGACCTGCCCGCCCTCGGCCACCCGCACCACCCGGCCGCCGACCGCGTCGGCGGCCCAGATCCGTCCCTCGGCGTCCAGCGCGCAGCCGTCGGGGGCCACCACCAGCTGGCCGAGCACCTCGTCGACCGTCGTCCCGGTGACCTCCGGGCCCAGCGACGCCCACACCCGCCGGTTACCCAGCGTCCCGTCGGCCCCCAGGTCGAACGCGGTGTACCGGTTGCCGAGCGTCTCGCCGACGACGAGCGTGCCGCCGTCCGGGGTGATCACCGAGCCGTTCGGGAACTGCAGCCCCTCGGCGGCGACCGACACCGTCCCGTCCGGGTCGATCCGCTTGAGCGACGCGGTCGCGGCGGTGCCGCCGCCCATGAGGTCGAAGCCGAAGTCGCCGACGAACACGTGGCCGTGCACGTCGACCACCAGGTCGTTGAGGTGCCCGCCGCAGTGCTCGGCGAGGTCGGCGTGGGTGGTCAGCGACCCGTCGGCGTACCGGAGCACCCGCCGGTCCTTCATCGACACGACCACCAACGAGCCGTCGGGCAGCCAGCCGAGCCCGGAGGGCTGCTGCTCGACCTCGACGACGACGGTCTCGGCGCCGTCCGCGGTCACCCGGCTGACCGTGTGCCGGTAGAAGTCCGACACCCACCAGGTGCCTTCGTGCCAGCGCGGGCCCTCGAAGAACCCGCCGCCCTCCAGAACCGTCCTGAGCTGCCGATCCGCCATGGTCGGGCACCCTAGGGGGACCCGACCCCTTCTCGAGGAGCGCAGCGTGCCCGGACCCGTGATCGCCGTCGTCGGAGCCACCGGGCAGCAGGGGGGCGCCACCGCCCGTGCGCTGCTGGCCGCCGGGGCCCGGGTCCGCACGCTGGTCCGCGATCCCGACCGGGCCCGCGACCTCGCCGACCGCGGCGCCGACCTGGTCCGCGCCGACCTGCAGGACCCCGACAGCCTGCGGACGGCGTTCCGCGGCGCGCAGCGGGTGTTCGCGATGACCACGCCGTTCGGCCCGCGCGGGGTGGACGGCGAGCTGGCGGACGGGATCGCGCTGGCCGACGCGGCCGCCGACGCCGGCGTCGAGCACCTGGTGTTCAGCTCCGTCGGCGGCGCCGAGCGGCACACCGGCATCCCGCACTTCGAGAGCAAGCGCCGGGTGGAGGAGCACATCGAGGGCCTCGGCCGGCCCGCGACGTTCGTCCGGCCGGTCTTCTTCATGGAGAACCTGCGGTGGATGGCGTCGGCCGAGGACGGCTCGGTCGTCGTCCGGATGGCGCTGCCGGCCGGGGTGCCGCTGCAGATGATCGCCGTCGCCGACATCGGTGCGGTCACCGCCGCCGTCCTGCTCGACCCGTCCCGGGTGCCGGGCGGCGCCGTCGAGATCGGCGGGGACGAGCGCACCGGCGAGCAGGTCGCCGCGGCCTTCGGTGAGCGCGCGGGGCTGCCGGCGCGCTACGAGCCGCTGCCGCTCGACGCCCTGGGCGAGGACGAGGACTCCCGCGCGATGTTCGCCTGGTTCGCCGCGCCACCCGCCTACCGGGCGGACGTCGCCGCCACCCGCGCCCTGTCTCCCGACCTGCAGGACGTGCCCACCTGGCTGGCACGCACCGGCTGGACGCCCTGACGGTTGCGTCCGCGGTCGGTCGCGGAGGGTCACGCCGGGCGCGTGTCGCGGCCGGATGCCGGCGACACGGCCTGCGGTGGAGCGGGGGCCGCCTCCCGCTGCCCGAGGCTCGGTCGGCATGAGGATCGGTGTGCCCGGGCTGGCGTTGCCGATGGTCACCGCGGTGACCCGGCTGGACTACCTGAGCCGGCGGGACAACGCGTCGGCGGGCCCGCGGCGCCGCGCCGCCGGGCCGACGCACTCCTGGACCGCCCACCTGCGTGGCGCGGTGGAGCCCCTCGACCTCGAGGAGTCCCTGGAGCTGCTCGACCTGGGCGTCGTCGTCGCCCGCCGGGCCTACGACGCGCAGCACCTGGGCATCCGGGCGGCGCTGCGGTGCGGGGCGTCGTGGGCCCGCATCGGCGACTCGCTCGGCACCACGCCGCTCAACGCCTGGAACCGGCACCAGCGGTGGATCGAGGAGCAGGTGGAGCTGCACGAGGTCAGCGGCGGCCGCGACGGTCTGGACGACGCCGGCGCGATGGAGGCGCTGGCGCTGGCCGGTGAGCGCCCGGTCGGCCTCGGCTACGTCCGGACCCTGCAGGACCCGGACGAGGGCTGACGCGGGCGCGGGGGGACACCGGCCCGCGCGGCTCAGTCGCCCTTGACGTTGACCACCTGGCGCAGCGTGTGCCGGATCTCCACCAGGTCGGCGGCGTCGGCCATGACGACGTCGATGCTCTTGTACGCGTCGGGGTGCTCGTCGAGGAACGCGTCCGACCGGCCCCAGGCGATGCCCTTCATCCGGCGGTCGAGGTCCGCCCGGGTGAACAGCCTGCGCGCCTGGCCGCGGGAGTGGTTGCGGCCCGCGCCGTGCGGCGCCGAGTGCAGCGCCTCCACGTTGCCCAGGCCCACGACGATGTAGGACGCCGCGCCCATCGAGCCGGGGATGAGCCCCCACTGGCCCGCCCGCGCGGAGATGGCCCCCTTGCGCGACACCCACACCCGCTCGCCGTAGTGCTCCTCGCGCTCGGTGTAGTTGTGGTGCGCGTTGACCACCTGCAGCCGCTGGACCTCCGTCGTCAGGCCACGCCGACTCAAGAACCGGGAGACCTGCTCGGCGACGCGGTCCATCATCTCCTCGCGGTTGAGGTAGGCGAACCGCTGCGCCCACAGCAGCGCCTCCAGGTAGGCGTCGAACTCCGGCGTCCCCTCGCTGAGGTAGGCCAGGTCGCGGTCGGGCAGGTCGACGTCCCGTGCGGCGGTGACGTCCTTGGCCACCCGGATGTGCTTGGAGGCCAGCCGGTTGCCCACCCCGCGCGAACCGGAGTGCAGGAACAGCCAGACCCGGTCGGCCTCGTCCAGCGACACCTCGATGAAGTGGTTGCCCGAGCCGAGCGAGCCCAGTTGCAGCGGCCAGTTGTGGGCGACGCCGTCGGCCTGCGCGGCGCCCGGGAGGTCGCGCAGCTCCTCGACCCGGGCCGCCGCCGTCTCGCGCAGCTTCTTGTTGTACCGGCCGGCCGACAGCGGGATCGCCCGGGAGATCTGCTCGTGCAGCGTCGCGAGGTTGCGGCCGCGCAGGTCGTCGCCGGTGAACTGGGTGCGGACGGCCATCATCCCGCAGCCGATGTCCACCCCGACCGCCGCCGGGATGATCGCGCCGTCGGTCGGGATCACCGACCCGACGGTCGCGCCCAGGCCCAGGTGCGCGTCGGGCATCAGCGCCATGTGCGGGTGGATGAACGGCATCGACGCCGTCCGCTCGGCCTGCATCCGGGTGGTGGGCCCCAGGATCGACGCCCAGTTGTAGAGGCGGTCGCTGATCTTCTCCACGCCCGACCGGTACCCCGCGCGGGGCCTCAGTCCTCCTTGCCCTTGCCCTTGTCCTTGCCCTTGTCCTTCTTCGGTTTGTCGGCGCCGTTGCCGTTGCCGTTGCCGCCCTCGTCCTCGTCGGGCTCGTCCTCGTCGGGCTCCTCGATGGGTGCGGCTGACGGTGCCGGCGGGGCGACGGCGTGCGTGACGGTCACCGTGTCCCCCGGCTGCAGGCGGCCGAGCGGGTCGAGGGCGATCACCTGCCCGTCGGGGACGTCCGCGGTCTGCAGCGGCCGCGGCCGGACGGTCAGGCCCAGCCCGCTCAGCTCGGCCTCGACGTCGGACGCCGGCCGGCCCACGTAGTCGCCGGAGACGACCTCCACCCCGGCCGGTGTGGACGGCGAGGGGGTCGGCTGCGCCGCGGGCGCGGAGGAGCCACGGGTGCCGAGCACCACCGCCCCCGCCACGACCGCGAGCGTGATCAGCGCGACCAGCGGCACCAGGAGCCGCCGCGCCGGCCGGTCGGCGGTCCCGATCGGCAGCACGCGGGTCGCCGTCGACGAGTCGGGCACGGGCAGCACCCGGGTCCGGTCGCGCTCCGGGCCCCCGCCGTCCAGCGCCCTCAGCAGCGCGGCGCCGTCGGGGAAGCGGTCCGCGGGGTCCTTGGCGAGGGCCCGCTCGACGACCCGGCGCAGGTCGGCCGGGACGTCGGAGGGCAGCGGCTCGGGCGTCCGGTGGACCTGGTGGGCGAGGACCTGCGCGGAGTTCTCCCCGTCGACCGCGCGGTTGCCGGTCAGGCACTGGTACGCGACCAGGCCCAGTGCGTAGACGTCGCTGGCCGGGCTCGCCGGAGCGCCCTTGACCTGCTCGGGGGAGAGGTAGTGCACCGTGCCCATCAGCTGGCCGGTCCGCGTGATCGGCACGCACGACGCCGTCCGCGCGATCCCGAAGTCGGTGACCTTCACGGTGCCGTCCACGGCCACCAGGAGGTTGGCCGGCTTGACGTCCCGGTGGACCACGCCCGCGGCATGGGCGACGGCCAGCCCCGCGGCGGCCTGCCGCAGCACGTCGCGCGTCCGGTCGGACCCCAGCCGGCCCTCCCGCGCCAGCAGCGCCGACAGCGGCTCGCCGTCCACCAGCTCCATGACCAGGAACGCCAACCGCTCCCCGGCAGGGCCGAGCGACTCCCCGACGTCGTGCAGCGTCGCGATGGACGGCGCGGTCAGGCCCGCCGTCAGCCGGGCCTCCGCGCGGAAGCGGGCGAGGAACTCCGGGTCGCCGGTGTACTCGCTGCGCAGCAGCTTGACGGCCACCGGCCGCTCCAGGACGACGTCCCGGGCACGCCACACCTGGCCCATGCCACCGGTCGCCAGGAGATCCTCCAGCGCGTACCGGTCGCCGAGGACGCAGCCCGTCAGGTCCACAGGTCAGCTCCTCGCTCGTGGGATCGCACACCGCCGCACCACCCGGTATCGGCGGACCCCGCGGCGAACCGGCACGCGGCCGGAGTCAGACCGGGTCGACCAGCCGCAGCGGCGGGGGAGCGGCCAGCCGCTTCTCCAGGGTCACCCGGTGCCGGCCGTCGTCGTCGTGCCGGAAGTCCAGCCGGTCGACCAGCGCCTGCATGAGCAGCAGCCCCCGGCCGCCGTCCAGCGGGGAGTCGCCGCGGTCCTCGCGCGGCGCGTCGGGGTCGAAGCCGGCTCCGTCGTCGAACACGCTGATCCGGCACAGCACGTCGTCGATGGCGACCTGCACCTCGTAGTCGGCGTGGTCGCCGGCGTGCCGGACGACGTTCGCGCACGCCTCGGTCAGCGCGAGCGCGATCTCGTCGACCACGTTCCGCTCCACCCGCAGGTGTTCGAGCGCCTGCCGGCACAGCCCCCGGACGAACGGCACGCTGCTGCGGTCCACCGGGAGGCGGACGGTGAACGCGATGTCCACGACTGGGGTCCCCCTTCCTCCGCGAGGGGAACTACCCTGCGGGAGGCCAGTGGACCACGACGAGGGGGCCGATCCGTTGCTGTTCGAGATCGAGCGGACGACGGTCCTCGGGCGGCCGGCGCTGGGAGTGCGCGGCGAGCTCGACCTCGCCACCGCGCCCCAGCTCGCCGAGGCCGTCGACGCCGTGCTGGCCGCCGGACCCCGGTCGATGGTCGTCGACCTGACCGGCACCACCTTCATGGACTCCTCCGGTGCCCGCCAGCTGGCCTGGAGCGCCCGGCGGGCGACCCGCGCCGGCGTACGGCTGCAGGTCGTCTGCCCCCGCGCCAACCGACCCGTCCGGCTGGTCATCGACCTGCTCGAGCTCGAGACGCTGGTGCCGATCGTCGAGACGGCCAGCCTCACCGAGGGCGAGGTCGGCCCGTAGGGTCGCGGCGGTGACCACCCCGTCCTCCCGGGTCGGCGCCGAGGCGCTGGCGCGCTGCGCCGACGAGCCGATCGCGGTGCCCGGCGCGGTCCAGCCGCACGGCGCCCTGCTCGCCGTCACCGAGCCCGACCTCGCGGTGGTGGTCGCCTCGGCCAACGCCGCCGCCGTCCTGGGCAGCGCGCCGGCGTCCCTCCCCGAGCTGCTGGCACCGGCCGACCTGGCCCGCCTGCGCGACGGCCTGGCCGGGGACCTCGCCCAGCTCAACCCGCTGCGGGTGACCGTCGCCGGCACCGAGGTGGACCTCGTCGTGCACCGCGCCGAGGGGCTGCTGGTCACCGAGTGGGAGCCGCTGACCGGCGCGGAGCAAGCCGGCGCCGAGTGGCACCGGCGGCTGCCCACCGTGCTGCAACGCCTGTCGGCCGCGACGTCCCTGGAGGAGCTCACCGCGACCCTCGCCCGCGACGTCCGGGAGCTCACCGGGTTCGACCGCGTGATGGTCTACCGCTTCGACCCCGAGTGGAACGGCGAGGTGGTCGCCGAGGACCGCCGCGCGGACCTCGAGCCCTTCCTCGGCCTGCGCTACCCGGCCAGCGACATCCCCGCCCAGGCGCGCGCCCTCTACACGACCAACTGGCTGCGGCTGATCCCCGACGCCACCTACCGGCCGGCGCCGCTGCGGCCGGCGGTCAACCCGCTCACCGGCCGGCCCCTGGACCTCTCCGGCGCGGTGCTGCGCAGCGTCTCCCCGGTGCACCTGGAGTACCTGGCCAACATGGGCGTGGTCGCCTCGATGTCGGTCTCGCTGATCGACCGCGGCCGCCTGTGGGGGCTGATTTCCTGCCACCACTACGCCGGTCCGCACCGCCCGTCCTACGCCGACCGGGTGGCTGCCGAGTTCCTCGGCCGCACCGCGTCGCTGCTGCTGCACACCACCGTCGGCGCCGCCGAGCAGCGCGACGTCGTCGGCGTCGCGCAGCGGCAGGCGCGGCTGGTGGCCGCGCTGGGCCGCAGCCCGCGCACCCCGGCGGCGGCGCTCACGCAGGGCGACCCGACGGCGCTGGACCTGCTGCCCGCCGCTGGCGCCGCGGTACGCCTGGGCGGCCGGCTGCACCTGCTCGGCAGCACCCCGCCGGCCGACCGGGTGCCCGGCCTGGTCGCGGGCCTGCTCGCCACCGGTCGGCCGGCGTCCGACGCCCTGGGTCGGGTGGTCCCCGACGCGGCCGACGTCGCGGACACCGCCAGCGGGCTGCTCGCCGTCGAGGTGGGCAGCGGGAGCGGGGACTTCCTCGCCTGGTTCCGGCCCGAGACGGTGCGCGAGGTCACCTGGGGCGGCAACCCGCACACCCCGAAGACCGTCGAGACCGACGCCGGCCCGCGGCTGTCCCCGCGCCGCTCGTTCGCCGCGTGGCGGGAGACCGTGCGCGGCACGGCGACGCCCTGGCGGGAGCACGAGGTCGCCGCGGCGCAGGCGCTGGCCGCGCACCTGGCCGAGTCCGCGCTGCAGCAGGCGGGCGAGGACAACCGGCTGGCCGCCGTGCTGCAGCGCACGCTGCTGCTGGAGGAACTGCCCAAGGTGCCCGGGGTGGCGCTGGCCGCCCGCTACCGGCCCAGCGCCGCCGACGTCGTGGGCGGGGACTGGTACGACCTGGTGCCGCTGCCCAGCGGCCGGGTGTCGATCGTGCTCGGCGACGTCGCCGGGCACGGGCTGGCCGCCGCGGCGATCACCGCCCAGCTGCGGCACGCCCTGCGCGCGCACCTGCTCCGCGACCTCGGGCCGGCCGCGGCGCTGCGCGGGCTCAACGAGGTGATCGCCGCGCTGCTGCCCGGCGAGCTCGCCACGGCCGTCGTCGCCGTGCTGGACCCGGTCACCGGCGCGGTCGCGATCGCCAACGCCGGGCACCTGCCGGTGCTGCACGTGACGCCCGGCGGTGCCGACCTGCTGGTCGCCGGCCACGGGCCCGCGCTCGGGCTCCTCGACGACGCCGACTACCCCGAGGCCCGGCTGCACGTGACCGGCGACGACCGGCTGCTCCTGTACAGCGACGGCCTGGTCGAGCGCCGGGACGTCCCGCTGGAGGAGCGGCTGGCGGAGCTGCGCGCCGCCGTCGCCGCCGGGCGCGACCCGGACACGCTGCTGGACGACGTCCTCGCCGCGCTCGACCCGCCGCACGACGACGACGTCACCCTGGTGGGCCTCGGCCGGGTCTGAGGGCGGGGCCGGGACGGGCGGGGCCGGTGGCTGCTACTCGGCGCGGTCGTCGCCGAACCGGCGGCCGGTGAGCGGCGGCTGCCGGCGCCCCATGCCGTCCAGTCGCTGGGTCAGGTCCGCCGGGGCGTCATCGTCGTCCGCAGCGTGCCGCCCGAGGGTGGGCATCGTGAACTCTGCGGTCTCGTCGAGCAGGTGTCGGGCCACGTTGTTGTCCTTCCGCGCGTGGTCGTTCTCGAGCGTATGAGCCGGGGCCGAGGCACCCGAGGCGTGTGGGGTGGGTGTGACGGCTGGGTCAGCCGGAGCCGAACAGCACCAGGCCGGCGAGGGGTGGGACCCCGGCCACGTGCATGTACGGACTGTAGCCAGAAGGCTGCACTGCGCGCTGCTCCGACCGGCACGGGTGTCCCGGCGGATGCTCGTGCTCTGCCCACGGCGATGGGCAGAGCACGAGCACCCGGAGAGCAAGGGTGTCCCCGCCATCGGTGTGCGGACGGTCGTGCTCTGCTTCGCCGAGGAAGCAGAGCACGAGCACCCCGAGAGCAGGGGCGGGGCGCGGGTCAGTCCGGACGGCGGCGGCGCCGGCGGGGCAGCTCGTCGTCGGCACCGCGGCTGCGGGCGAAGGACTCGGCGAGGTCGGCGGGCCAGCCGTCGTCCACCAGCAGGAGCGCGAGCCGGCGGCCGAGGATGCCGTCGACGTCCGGCGCCGGCAGCTCCGAGCCGAACACCACCTCGCGCAGCGCCCAGCCGTTGCCCGCGCCGCCGCCGACGGCCACCGCGACGGCCAGCTTCTCGACGCCGGCGACGTCCATCCGCAGCGCCGCCCAGCGCAGCACCGCGGGCAGCTCGGAGCGCGGGACGACCCCCTCCAGCCGGGCCAGCCAGCCGACGTCGGCGACCAGGAGGTGCCCCAGCAGCGTGCGGTGCGACTCCTCCCACCGGCCGGCGGCCCGGGTCCACTGCGCCACGAGCGCGTCCCCGACCACGCGCCGGCGGGTGGCCAGCAGCGCCAGCTCCCAGCTGTCGTCGGTGAGCTCCAGCAGCGGCAGTGCGACCCCGAGGCTGAGCGCCTGCTCGACCAGCAGCCCCGCCGCGCGGTCGAGCGAGGCGATCCGCCGGCCGCGGGAGACCTCGGCGGCCAGCGCGGTGCACAGGTCGCCCTGGGTCAGCCCCGCGATCTCCACCGCTCGCTCGGCCGGCCCGTCCGCGCCGTCGAACACCTCGTCGAGCAGGGCGGTGAGCACGCCACCGCGCACCCGCTCGGCGGCGGCGGGCGACCGCCGGACCGTCCCGCGGAGTCCCGCCTCCACCGCCCGGTCGGCCGCGGCCGCCTCCAGCGCGGCGGCGGCGTTTCGCCCGCGGGCCAGCCAGCGCGGGGCCGCGTCGGACTCCAGCACGCAGGCCACCTGCGTCGCCGTCAGCTCCGCGGCGTCCTGCTCGGCCCAGGCGTCGGCGAACAGCCACGCGTCCAGCCGGCGCAGGTCGCCGATCGTGTCCGGCGGCAGCTCCCCCTTGCTCGCCGCCTCCAGCAGGGTGCGGGCGCGCTCGATGTCGGCGGCCCGCGCGGCCGACCGCGGCGCCGCGTCGACCAGTTCCACGCAGATCCGGGCGGTGTCGCCGTCGTCCCCCCGCGGGCCGGCGGCCAGTGAGACCGGTGCGGTCAGCGCTCTCGGCAGCACGTCGAACAGGACGTCGGCGACCTCCCGGCCCGCCGGCGTCCGGCGCGGCAGCCGGAAGGACCCGTCCCCGGCGTCGAGCGCGGCGAGCAGCCCGGCCAGCGCGGGGACCAGGGCGTCGACCTCGTCGGAGGTCAGCACTGGGACGGTGCGGTCGGCGGGCGGCACCCGCAGCGGCGGCAGGTCGGCGGTGGGGACGGCGTCCGCGGGGAGCGCGTCGAGGAACCGCCCGGTGCGGCGCAGCGCCAGCAGGTCGCGGACGCCCAGCCGGTCGCCGTCGTCCCAGAGCAGGTGGACCAGGTAGTTGCCCGGCCGGCCGAAGCCGTCGGCGCTGGCCGCCACCGTGCGGTGCAGCAGCCGGCCGCCGGGGCGGTGCACCAGCCCGAAGGTCTCGCCGGCGTCGGGCGTGAAGCCGACCAGCGCGCCGAGGGCCTTGCGGGTGCGCCCGACCTCGGCCGGCCAGTCCGCCGAGTGGGCGAAGACGCCGAAGCCCGGCCCCTCCAGCGTCCGCGGGGCGGAGGTGTAGACCGCCTGCGCGCATGCCCGCCCGCTCATCCGAACCACTCGCGGACCGGCGCCGAGCCGGCCTCCTCCGGGTCCAGGCCCTCCTCGGAGAGGAAGCCGTGGCGGGCGAGGAGCACCAGCAGCGGGTCCAGGCAGCCCACCGGGGCGATCTCCGGGTAGCCGCCGTCCTTCGCGTCGGCGCCGGTGGCCGACACCGCGTGCACGGTCGGCCGCGGCAGCCGGTTGAGCACTGCGGTGAGCAGGTTGGAGCCGCCGCTCGCCTCGAGGAAGTCGACCAGCCGTGAGCTGGTGTCGCGCACGTCTCCGAACCAGTGCGCCAGCGGCATGGCGGCCAGGTCGGTGTCGCGCAGGGTGTCGGTGGGGAAGTCGGGGACGCCGCGCAGCTTGTCGGCCTTGGTGAGCACCACCGCGGCCGAGACGCCGGAGAGCGGGCTGTCCGGGTGCAGGTTGCGGGCGGTGCGCAGCAGGTTGGCCAGGTTCACCACCATCTGGGTGTGCCGGGCCAGGCCCATCGACTCCTCGCCGGGGTCGGCGAGGTGCCGCAGCCGCGGGAAGACGCCGGGGGAGAGCAGCACCAGCACCGAGGTCGCCGCGTAGAGGAACTTGCCGTACTGCCCCATGTCCTCGGCGCGGTAGAGCTGCTCGCCGGAGGCGTCGAAGAAGACCAGGTTGACCGCGCGCTCGGCGCCGTTGCGGCCGGTGCCGCGCAGCACGAGCATGAACGGCTCCGGCGAGCTGCCCTCGCCCAGCAGCGGAAGGGTCAGCGGCAGCTGCCGGCGCTGCACCATCAACCGGTAGCGGTAGTCGTCGAAGCGGGCGGCGCTCTCCTCGTCCATCTCCACCGAGATGCCGAGCGGGGCGAGCGCGCCTTCGTGCAGCAGGTCGATGAGCACCGTGAGGTAGGTGCTCTTCGACGCGCCGGTCAGCCCGACCAGGCCGACGACGATCGTGGGTCGGTCGAGGTAGTCCGGCGGCAGGCGGTGCCCGCGCGGGCAGGTGGGGCTGACGTTGGCCGCCGCGGCCCCGGCGGCGTCCTTGGGCGTCGGCGGCGGGGCGGGCTCGCCGCGCAGCGGCTCGAGGAACCGCTGCCAGCGGGTGCGACGCTCGACCGGCGGGCGGTGCGCGACGCCGTGCGCGTCCCGCCACACGGGGGTCGACAGCGGCTCCAGGCAGCGGGGGCAGACGCGGCGCTTCATCAGCGGACGAACACGACGAAGAAGACGACGGCGACCGCGCAGAACACCGCCAGCAGCACCCGCTGGCGTTCGCGGTAGCGGTGCCGCCGCGCGTCGAGGCGCTGCTGCGCGAGGGCCCGCTCGTACATCCCGGACACGGTCGGCCTCCTAGAAGACGAGGTGGTAGAGGACGGCGAGCACCAGCCCCGCGAGGATCCCGAGCACCGCCACGACCGCGATGGCCGCTCCGAAGCCGGCCCAGGTGTCGGCCACGGCGCGCTCCAGCCGGGCCAGCTCGTAGCGGGCCGCCTCGACGACGGCGCCGACCGACTGCAGGTCGCGCATCGTCGTGCGCGGGTCGGGGATCTGCGAGGTCTCGCCCAGCCACCGGGTGTGCTGCTCGACCTGCTTGGCCAGCCGCGCCACCGACGGCCGCTTCTCCGGCGCGAACTTCAGCGCCGCCGACACGCTGTCGAGCAGGTTGGGCGGCACGGCGGAGAGGTTGAGCCGGCCGGCGCGCAGCGCGAGGAAGTAGTCGGAGTCGGGCATGGTGTCGTCGGGGTCCACCGGGTGGACCGCGCCGGCGGCGTAGGCGATCACCATGCCCCAGCTGTAGACGTCGCTGGCCTCGGTGAGCACCGCGCCCTGCAGCTGCTCGGGGCTGGCGAACAGCTTGGTGCCCAGCGCCGCGATGCCGGTGGTCGAGGTGCCCGACGGCGGCTCCGGGCCGATGTAGCGGCTGATGCCGAAGTCGACCAGCCACACGTCGGCGCCCGAGATGATGATGTTGCCCGGCTTCACGTCCCGGTGGACCACGCCGGCGGCGTGCACGTCCCGCAGCGCCCGGAGCAGGCCGATCGCGATCCGGCGCAGCTCCTCGGCGTTGAGCCCGGCCGCGCGGCGGGCCAGGAACTCGTCCAGCGGCGTCCCCGTCACGTACTCCTGCACGTAGTACGGCGCGTCGGCGGCGAGGTCCTGGTCGACGATGTGCGCCACCCGCGAGCTCTTCACCCGCGCGGCGTTCTCCACCTCGCGGGCCAGCCGCTTGCGGGCCAGCTCGGGTGCGCCCTCGGGCAGCCGCTTGATGACCACGAGCGGGGTGTCCGGTGCGGTGGAGCCGACGAACACGTCCGCGCCCTGGCCGCCGCGGGGCAGCCGGCACAGCAGCTGGTAGGGACCGATGCGGTCGGGGTCGCCGGGCTCGAGCAGGTCGACCTGCCGGGTCCCGGCCAGGTCGGCGACGGCTCCGGTGGGGTCGTCCACGTGGGCAGGCTCCCTGTCGTCGGCAGGTGGGACCCGACGGTAGATCGCGAAGCTGTGAACATCCATGGAGTTCCGCCCCCACCGGTGGCAGCAGCCGGAACTGCGGGTACAACGAGAGTCGTTGCGTTCGCGAACGACCTCGGGGTGTGGGATGGGCAGTGTGGGCACCGGCTCCCGGCCGGACACCGCCGTCCGCTCGCACCGGGCGCCGCGGCGGGGCCCCTCGCCGTCGGTCGTCCTCGGGTCGGCAGCGGCCGCGCTGGCGGTGCTGCTCGTGCTCCTGGTGGTCGTCGTCGCGCGGTTCGGCGGGGAGCCGGACACCCGGCCGACTCCGGAGGCGGGCCCGACGCCCGAGGACACCTCCGACCTCAGCGACCCGGTCAAGCGGGACGTCGCGATGCAGCTGGTCTCCAGCGCGGAGAACTCGACGCTGGACTGGCGCGGCCAGTACGACTACATCGAGTGGGACGTCGAGGGCGTCGCCGAGGAGAACCGCGGCTACACCGCCGGTCTCATCGGGTTCTGCAGCGGCTGCGGTGACATGACCCGGCTCGTCGAGTACTACAGCTCCATCGCGCCCGGCAACCGGCTCGAGCAGTACCTGCCCGCCCTGCGCGAGCAGGAGGAGCTCGGCATGGGCGAGGTGACGCAGGAGGGCCTGGGCGAGGACTTCGTCGACGACTGGCGGGCCGCGGCCGACGACCCGCAGTTCCAGGCCGCGCAGGACCACGTGGTCGACCAGGTCTACTTCGACCCGGCCGTGCGGCAGGGGATCGCCGACGGGGTGCACGCGCTCGGGCAGTTCATCTACTTCGACGCCCTGGTGGTGCACGGGCCCGGCGACGACGCGCAGAGCTTCGGGGGCATCCGGGCGGCCGCGCTGGCCGTCGCCAGCCCGCCGTCCCAGGGCGGCGACGAGACCGAGTGGCTCGACGCCTTCCTCGACGCGCGGGTCGAGGCGATGCAGGCCGAGCGGGCGCACCGCGACACCAGCCGGGTGGACGACGCGCAGCGGGTCTTCCTCGACGAGGGCAACCTGCACCTGACTCCGCCGCTGCGCTGGTCCACCTACGGCGACGACTACCGCATCCCCTGACCCTCGTCCGGCCATTCGACCGGAACCGCGGGGAACCGGAACAAGCCGTCCTGCCGGTGGACGTGGTTGCCGCGCGA
Source organism: Geodermatophilus sp. SYSU D00708 (assembly GCF_054050115.1). Classification (NCBI taxonomy): domain Bacteria; kingdom Bacillati; phylum Actinomycetota; class Actinomycetes; order Geodermatophilales; family Geodermatophilaceae; genus Geodermatophilus; species Geodermatophilus sp. SYSU D00708. Next base: position 94,304 of record NZ_JBJGYS010000009.1, read on the forward strand.
CACCGGGTAACGAGACGCCGTCCCGCGGTGCCGTGGCTCGAACAGACCGGCCCGGCCCCCGTCCGGCCGCGCAACGTGGCCCCGGAAGGCATGTCGATGGAAGCAAGTGAGCGCGTCACCTGGGAGGACTGCCCGGTCTGCCGGCGGGTGGCGGCGGTCGGCTGGGTGAACGCCTTCCCCGTCGAGTTCGACTGTCCGGGCGGCTGCCGCCTCAGCGCGGAGCAGGTCCAGGCCTTCGCCGCCCGGCGGAGCCGGCCACCGGTCGCGTGGTTGACGCGTCCGTAGGCCGGGCTCCGCGGGGGGCCGCCGTGCTCAGGCGGCGGTGAACAGCCCCGACTCCTGACGGGTCAGCCGCCCGGCGTCGAGCGCCCGCACCAGCGCCGCCTCCAGCAGCGGGGCCAGCGACGGCGTCCGGCGGCGGTAGCCGAAGACCTCCGCCGTCCGCAGGAACAGCTCGTCCTCGGTCATCCCGGCGCTGGCCCGGCACAGCGCGACCATCGCGTTGCCGACCTCCTGCGGGGCGACGTGCTCCAGCGGCCGGTCCGCGCTAGCCGCCTGGCGGCGGTAGCCCGACCAGGTCGCGCGGTCCAGCGCCTCGGGCCAGACGAACTCGCCGTCGACGGCGTCCGCCGGCAGCAGCGCCAGCAGCGCGTCGCGGCGGGCCTCGCTGACCCGCGAGAGCCCGAAGGCGCTCCCGGTCAGGCGGGCCAGCCGGTCGCGGTGGACCGGTCCCTCGGCCTTGACGCCGGCGGCCAGCACGCGCTTGACCGTGCGGGCCACGCGGGCGTCGGACAGCTGGTCGAGCAGCTTGCGCTCGCCGGCGGTCTTGGGCACCCAGGGCACGAACGGGGCCTCGCCGTCCACGGGGGCCGCGGCCGGCACCTTCCGCCGCGCGGGCCGGGCCGGCGCCGGCTCGGCCGGCGTCTCGGCGACGGCGGCCTCGACGGCCAGGGCCTCGACGACCGGCGCCTCGACCACCACGGAGGGGGCGGCGCGCAGCGGGGCCACGGCCTTGAGCTCCGGCACCTCGCGGTCGGCCGGCTCGGCCGGGGCGGGCACCGGCGCGACCACCGGCGCCGGCTCCTCCACGGCCACCGCCCCGTCGGGGACCGGAGGGGCAGAAATGGCCATCTCTGCCCCTCCGGGGCCGGGGACCGCGGGGACCTCCGGCACCGGGACGGCGGCGACGGCGGCGGCCAGCCGGTCGAGCACCGCCTCGCGGTCGCGCAACCAGGTCGGCAGCCAGACCCGCTCGACGGCCGGCCAGCGCAGCATCCCGGCCAGCACCTCCACCGGCAGGCCGTCGCGGTCGCCGACCGTGCGCCGGCGGGCCCAGGCCGGCCCGTCGAGCAGCACGGCCATCACCGGGGCGTCGGGCGCCTCGGCGCGGGCGACCGAGAGGTCGACGCGGAACTCCGACAGGCCGACGTCGGTGCGCACGACCAGGCCACGCTCGCGCAGCGCCGCGGCGATCTCCTCGCGGTGCCGGTCGGGGACCGCCACCGGACGGGCGTCCTTGGGCAGCGCGTCGGTGCCGAGCGCGGCGAGGTCGAGGTAGGCGCGCAGGTGCTTCACGCCGACCGACGAGGTCTGCTCGGCTCGCAGCTGCGACGGGTCGAACGAGGTGAAGACGACGACCTGCCGGCGGGCGCGGGTGACCGCGACGTTGAGCCGCCGCTCGCCCCCGACCCGGTTGAGCGGGCCGAAGTTCAGCGGCAGGAAGCCGCGGTCGTTGACGCTGAACCCGGTGGAGAACAGCACCACGTCGCGCTCGTCGCCCTGCACGTTCTCCAGGTTCTTGACGAACAGCCCCTCGCCGTCGGTGCGGTCCAGCGCCTCGACCAGCCGCTCGTCACCGGCGTCCCGGAGCAGGCCCTCGATGTAGGCCCGCTGCTGCGCGTTGAACGTGACCACGCCGATCGAGGGCAGGGTGTCCGGGGAGGCGTCGAACCGGCGGCGGATCTCCGCCACGACCGCCTTGGCCTCCATCGGGTTGGTGCGCAGCAGCCGCCCGGCGCCGGAGCGGTGGAAGGTGCCGTTGACCCGCACCAGCGAGATGCCCCGCCCGTCGACGTCCGCCGTCGGCCGGCCGTGGGTCGGCGCCGGGAACGAGGAGAGCCGGTTCTCGTAGTAGTTGGCGTTGCTGAACGCGATGAGCGACTCGTCCTGGCTGCGGTAGTGCCAGGACAGCCACTGCCGCGGCACCCGCGCCTGGACGCACTCGGAGAGGATCGACTCCTCGTCCTCGACCGCGGTGCCCAGCAGCTCGATCGCGTCGTCCTCGGCCGAGCCCGAGGAGGGCTCCATGAAGGACGTCGGAGGCATCTGCTTGCTGTCACCGACGACGACGGCGGCCTTCGCCCGGCCCAGCGCCCCGACGGCGTCGGCGACCCGGATCTGCGAGGCCTCGTCGAACACGACCAGGTCGAACAGGCCGGCCTCGGCCGGGAAGAACCGCGCCACCGAGTCGGGGCTGACCAGCACGCACGGCATGACGGCGGTGACCAGCTCGCCGTACTGCGCGAGCAGCCCGCGCACGCCCAGCCGGCTGCGGGACTTCGCCAGCTCCCGCTGCAGCGCACCCACCTGGCCGTTGCCGCTGGCCGCGTCGAACGGCCGGGCGGCCAGCACCGACCCGGGCAGTGCGGTGCGCAGGTGCTCGCGGACCGCGCGGGAGGCGGCGGTGAACCGGACGATCGCCTTCTCGTGCACGTCGGCGTCGAACCCGTCCAGGCCCGAGGCGCCGCGGCGCTCGGCCACCGAGGACCGCGCGATGCCGTGCTCGAACGCGCGGACGGCGTCGTCGGCGAGCAGCTCGCCGCTGACGAGGAGCGCCCGCGCCTCGTGCAGCCCGGCGGCGCGGAGCGGCTCGAGGGTGTCGACGAAGTCCGCCCAGCGGCGCAGCGACATCAGGCCGGTGTGCTCCACCCCCCGCTCGGGGCGGGTCATCTGCCAGCGCAGCACCAGCCCGTCGTCGCCGGCCCAGTCGGCCAGCCGCCCCTCGTCGCTGCCGACCACCCGCAGCAGCGCCCGGGCGGAGTCGCGCAGCCGGGCGACCGCGGCGGCCGCGGCGGCGTCCGGGCCGGGGCCCTGGACGACGTAGCGGCGCAGTGCGACGGCGAACTCGCTGTCGCTGTCGGTGGCGGCGCCGGCCCTCTCCAGCCACTCCACCTGCCCGACCAGCAGCTCGGGGTCGACCAGCGGGTTCCAGCCGGCCGGGACGGCCAAGCCGGGGATGACCGAGGCGCGGGCGGCGATGCCCTGCCCGGCGGTCTGCACCCGCCACAGCGCCGCGGTCAGCTCCGGGACGTCGGAGAGCTTCACCTTCACGCCGGGCCGCAGCACCGGGGCCAGCCGGTCGCGGACCGCCCGCAGCCCCTTCCGGCGGGCCAGCCATCGGCCGGCCTGCGCGGTCTGCGCGGCCACGTACAGGTCGGCCAGCGGCAGCTCCATCGCCGCCGGGGTGGCCAGCTCCAGGCCGGGGTGGACGGCGGTGGTGAACGCGGCGACCTCGCTGAGCACGCTGGTCGTCGCCACCGTCCACCGCTCGGTGGGCACCTCGTCGAGGACGTCGAGGGTGGTCGCCGGGCCGGCGAGCACGTGGGCGAGCGCGTCGAGGTCGGAGGGGGTGCGCACCTCGCGCAGCGCCCGGGCCAGGTGCGGCTCCACCGGCAGCTCCCGGACGGCCGCGTCGACGGCGGCCGCGGCCTGCTGCGCGGCGAGCAGGTCGACCTCCGCGGTGTCCACGAACGCCCAGGCGTGCCGCGGCGAGGGGCGGACCAGGTCGGCGATGTCGGGCAGCAGCGCCAGCGCGCGGCGCACCGCGGTCATCGTCTCCTCGGACGCGGCGGCCACGAACGGCGTCGGCAGCGGCAGCGACGGGACGCCGTCCCGCACCGAGAGCACCGCGGTCCGCGCCGAGTAGAACGACAGCCCGGCGGCGTTCTCGGCGTGCAGCCGGTCGGCGTAGCGGGCCAGCGTGCGGCGGGCCGAGCGGAGGTCCTCGCTGTCGGCGGCCAGGCCCTGCTCGTCGACGGCGACCGCGTGCTCGAGCGCTGCCTGGATCTGCGCGCGCACCACCGACGCCTTGCTGCCCTTGTCGTGCAGGTCCAGCGCGAACGGGCCCATGCCCACGGCGTCCAGCCGGCGCGCGACGACGTCGAGCGCCGCCCGCTTCTCGGCGACGAACAGCACCCGCTTGCCGTCGGCGACCGCGCGGGTGAGCAGGTTGGTGATGGTCTGGGACTTGCCGGTGCCGGGCGGGCCCTCCAGCACGAAGGTGCGGCCGGCGGCGGCCTCGGCGACCGCGCGCAGCTGCGAGGCGTCGGCGGGCACCGGGCACTGCGCGGCGAGCTCGTCGAGGTCGGCCCGGGCCAGGCTGTCGGGCACGGGGTCGGCGAAGGGCTCGGTGGGCTGGTGCACGAGGTGGTGCACCAGCGGGTTGGCGGCGAAGTCGGCCCAGTGCTCGTCGAGGTCCTTCCAGAGCCGGTACTTGGCGAACTGGAGGACGGCGAGGTCGGCGGTCGGCTCGACGCGGTGGGGGAGGGCGGCGTCGGCCAGCGCCTGCCGCATCGCCTGCAGTGCGCGGTCGAGGTCGATGCCGGCGCCGTCCTCGGCGGGCTCGGACAGCCCCGGGACGGAGAGCCCGTGCACCTGCCGCAGCTTCTCCAGCAGGCAGTAGTTGGGCGTGCTGGTGCCGGTGTCGTCGAGGGTCAGCCGGTAGACGCCGTTGCGGCTGGTCGGGGTGAGCGTGACCGGCACCAGCACCAGCGGCGAGCGCAGCGGCCGGCCGTCGAGCTCCCAGACCAGGCTGCCCAGCGCCAGGTAGAGGTTGTTGGCGCCGGTCTCCTCGCGGACGGTCTTGGCCTTGTAGGCGAGGTTGCGCAGCCGGGGCAGGTAGCCACCCTCGGTGACGTCGGCGTGCACGGCCTTGCGGTCGACGAGCAGCTCGGCGAGCTGGTCGGCGGGCAGCTCGGCGGCCGACCGCACGCCGCGCTCGCGGTGGACGGCGGCGATCCGGTCGTTGGGCAGCAGCTGCACCGCGGTGCCGCCGTGCAGCAGGTTCTCCAGGGTCGCCAGTGACGCGGCCGGGACGGCCAGCGGCAGGCCGGCGCGCTCGGTGTAGTTGATCAGCCGGTTGCGCAGGGAGAGGTCCAGCAGGCTGTTCTTCCACTGCTGCACGCGCGCCGGGGTCTCGCCGCGGCCGGGGACCGGCGGCGCGGGCACCCGCTCGACCGGCCTGGCCGCGACGCTGTGCACCGCGGGCCGGTACTCGAAGACCTGCACCGCGCCGTCGCGCCCCCGGGTGCGGGCCGGCAACGGCACGATCCCGTCGCGCCGGGCGCGGTGCACGTCGGTGACGCCGAGGACCCGGTCCAGGTCGCCGGCCAGCCACGCGTCGTAGGCGGGCTGGTGCAGGTCGGCGGCACCGGCGCCGCGGCTGGTCAGCAGCGTGGTCTCGACCAGCCGGACCAGGCCGAGGTCCACCAGGTTGACCAGCGGCGCGACGTCGGTGGTCGCGGCGCTCTCCGCGCTGCGCTCCTCCCGCCAGTAGCCGAGGAAGGCGTGCCCGTCGGCCAGCCACAGCAGCGGCCGGATGCCGGCCTGCTCCAGGGCGGCGGCGAGGACGACCACGGTGTCCAGGCAGGTGCCCACGCGCCCGTCGAGGACGTCGCCCGGGGTGCGCACCTTCTGGCCGACGTCGGCCCAGCTGGCCGGCGGCTCGCTGTAGCGGATCTCCCGGCGCCGCATCGCCTCGGTGAGCGCGGCGACGATCTCGTCGACCCGCTCCGGGCCGGACTGGTAGCCCTGCACCGAGCCGCTGCCGGTGCGCTCCTCGAGCAGCGCGCTGGCCTCGCCGATCAGGGTCGTGATCGTCGGGTGGTTGGGCAGGACGTGCGCCGCGAGCATCTCCAGCGCCAGCGGGACGGGCGCGGCCAGCCACTGGTTGGCGGCCAGCACCTGCACCGGGACGGCGGTGCCGCCGACGTCCTCGCCGTCGACGAGCAGGTCGATCTCGATGGACCCGGGGCGCTGCTCCTCGATCTGCAGCATCGCGGCGGGGTCCATGACCAGGCCGACGTCGCTGAGCACCGTCGTCTGGCCGGCGTCGAGGTCGACGAGCAGCTCCACGGGGGTGCCGATCGGGCCCTCCGCGTCGCGGACGCCGAGCCGCACCGTCGCCGCGCGCACCGGGCCGCCGTGGTTGGTGAACGCCAGCCGGGAGACGACCGGCACCCGGTTGTGGGCCAGCGCGTAGCTCAGCACCGGGGTGGAGGTGGCCGAGATCGCCACGGCCGGCCGCGTGCTCGGGTCGGCCGGCCGGAGGTCCGTGGTGCTCATGGGCTCCTGTCTACCGGGCTGGACGGACCGGTCCGGTCAGGCGGCGGAGGCGTCTGGGGCGGGTGTGACGGGTGCTGCCGGTCTGACCACGGATCACATCCGAGACACCTGCGGAGGGTCACGGACGCCCGTCCGGACGCCGATCCGCGCGACATCGACGGCCCCGCTCGCGCCCGGCGTTGCGGAACGGCATCCGACGGATCCGCTCGTACGGTCGGCCGGACGCAGCCACACCCCGGAGGGCTCCCATCGACGACGACACGGTCCGGTTCCGACCGGCGCACCGCGCTCCCTCGTCCCCGTCCCGGCGCCGCTGGGCCCTCGCCGCGGCGGTCCTCGTGGCGCTCGGCCTCACCGCGGTCGCCGGGCTGGTCGTCGGCCGGTCGGGCGGCAGCCCGGTGGCGGAGGTGACCGCTGCGGCGCCGTCGCTCGCCGACGAGGACGCCGAGCCGGTCGCGCGCGGTGGACGGCTCGCGGGGGACGACGCCGCGACGCCGTCCCCGACCGTCGTGGCGGTGACCGGGTCGCCGGTGGCGGAGGAGGCCGCGGGAGCCGACGAGCCCGCTCCCACGCGCCCGGCCACCGCGGCCCCGACCGCGTCCCCCGAGACGGCGACGAGCGAGCCCTCCGCGGCCGAGGACGGCAAGCCGGCCCGCTGCACCGAGGAGCGCGGCTCGGACCGGGCGAAGGACGCGGCCGCTTCCCGGCGGGGCGGCGCGGCCTGCCGGTGATGTGCGCTCCCGGTGCGCCGTCGGGCGATCGTGCGCCACGACCGCACACCGCCGGCTCGTGAGAGGTTGGCCGGCGTGAGCGCAGCGCAGCGGCGGGAGTCGGGGCTGGTCGTCGAGGACCGCGGGCACGTGCGGCTGCTGACCCTCGACCGGCCCGAGCGCCGCAACGCGCTGTCCACCGCGCTGCAGGCCGACCTGGTCGAGGAGCTGCTGCGCTGCGGGGAGGACGGCGACGTCCGCGCGATCGTGCTCACCGGCAACGGCCCGGCCTTCTGTGCCGGCTTCGACCTCAAGGAGATCCGCGAGGGCGACCGGCGCGGGGAGCGGTTCCGGCCGCCGATGGACCGGCCGACCCGGTCGCTGTTCGAGGTGGTCACGGAGACGCCGGTGCCGATCGTCGCGGCCATCGCCGGCGCGGCGGTCGCCGGCGGCTTCGAGCTCGCCCTGGCCTGCGACCTGCGGGTGGCGGCACCCGGGGTCCCGATGGGCCTGCCCGAGGCGAAGATCGGGATGGGCGCCAACTTCGGCTCCGTCGTCCTGCCCAAGCGGATCCCCATGGGGATCGCCCTGGAGATGCTCTACACCGGCGAGTACGTCACCAGCGAGGTCGCCGAGCGCTGGGGCCTGGTCAACCGGCTGGTGCCGGTCGAGGAGGTCCTGCCGACGGCGCTGCGGCTCGCGGAGACGATCGCGGCCAACGCGCCGATCTCCATCCGCCGGATGAAGGAGACCGCGGTCAAGGGCCTCGAGCTGCCGCTGTGGCAGGCGCTGCGGCTCGACGTCGGGCCGAACCCGTACCTGTCCGAGGACCGCGCCGAGGGCATCGCCGCCCACCTGGAGAAGCGCCCGCCGAGGTGGACCGGGCGGTAGGGGCCGCCGCCGACCGACCTGTCCTGCGGATGGTCGTGCTCTGCCCAGGTGGATGGGCAGAGCTCGACTCCCGGCGGCAGAGGGCGGTCCGCGGAGAGTCGTGCTCTGCCCACGGTGATGGGCAGAGCACGACCATCCGGGAAGACAGGGTGCTGCGCCGGGGCAGGGGCGTTCCCTCAGGAGAAGCGCTGCTCCAGCTGCTGCACCTCCGGCAGGCCGATGAGGTCGGTGAACTCCTCGAACGCCGGCAGCCCGTCGAGTGAGGGGACGCCGTCGGCCTTCAGCGACTCCAGCAGCGCGCGCATCCCCGCCGTCGCCGCCAGCAGCGTGCCGATCGGGTAGATGACCAGCGCGAAGCCCAGCTCGGTCATCCGGGCCAGCGACAGCGGGGGAGTGCGGCCGCCCTCGGCCCAGTTGAACACCAGCGGCGCCACGCCCCGCAACTCGGCCGCGATCCGCTCGATGTCGGCCTCGGACGTCGGCGCCTCGATGAACAGCAGGTCCGCGCCCGCGTCGGCGTAGGCCCGGGCGCGCGCGAGGGCGTCGTCCACCCCGGTGACGGCGACGGCGTCGGTGCGGGCGATCACCACCAGGTCCGCGTCCTGCCGCGCCGCGACGGCGGCCCGCACCTTGCCGGCCATCTCGTCGGTGCCGATCAGCGCCTTGCCGCTCATGTGCCCGCACTTCTTGGGCATCACCTGGTCCTCGAGCTGGATGCCGGCGACCCCGGCCTGCTCGTACAGCTGCACAGTGCGGACGACGTTGAGCGCGTTGCCGTAGCCGGTGTCGGCGTCGGCGATCACCGGGACCTCGACGGCGGCGGCGATCCGGCGGGCGTTGTCCACCATCTCCGCGCCGGTCAGGAGGCCCACGTCGGGGCGGCCGATGAGCGAGGCCGTCGTCCCGAAGCCGGTCATGTAGACGGCGTCGAAGCCGGCCTGCTCCACCAGCCGCGCCGACAGGGCGTCGTAGGCACCCGGCGCGACCAGCGGTCGCGGTGCTGCCAGCAGCTCGCGCAGCCGGGAACGCGATGCCCGGCCGTGTCCCAACAGGTCCCCCACGGCGGCCTCCTCCGATCCGGAACGGGAATCGCTTGTATGCAGTCACACGAAGTTCACCGGACAGCATTGCCCATGGCACGGCGACGCCCCTAGGTTTGCACACAATCTGCGAGGAGGTGTGACGGCTGACACGTTCCCTGACCTCGGCCGAGCGGGCGCTGACCACCCTGCGCGACATGATCATGGGCGGCGACCTGCGCCCGGGCGCGCGCCTGGGCGAGGTGGAGCTCGCCGAGCGCCTGGGCGTGAGCCGCACCCCGGTGCGGGAGGCGCTCTCCCGGCTGGCCGCCGAGGGCCTGGTGGAGCTGGTGCCCAACCGCGGCGCCCGCGTCGCCACCTGGACCGTCGCCGAGCTCGAGGGCGTGTTCGACCTGCGCTCCAGCCTCGAGCCGCAGTTGACCGCCCACGCCGTCCCGAACGCCACGCCCGCCGACGTCGACGCGCTCGACGCCCTGGCCACCCGCATGCACGAGGTCGGCAGCCCCGGGCCGGGCCAGGACCTCGAGGCGCTCGTCCCGCTCAACCGCGCCTTCCACGACCGGCTGGTCGCGCTCGCCGGGCACCCCACCCTGGCCTCGGCGCTCGCCGCCGCGATCCACCCGCCGATCGTCCGGCGCAACTTCCTCACCTACGACGAGGCGTCGCTGCGCCGCAGCCTGGCCCACCACAGCGAGATCGTCGCCGCCCTCCGCGCGGGCGACCCGGAGTGGGCCCGCGCCGTCATGACCTCGCACATCGCCAACGCACGGGCCGTCATGGTCCGGGCGGCCCGACTGCAGGGGACCCGAGAAGAGGAGACCGCATGAGCTACCGGCTCGGCGTGGACGTCGGCGGCACGTTCACCGACGTCCTGCTCGTCGACGAGGACAGCGGCGCGACCTGGCGGGCCAAGACCGCCTCGACCCCGGCCGACCAGGCCGTCGGCGTGCTGCACGGCATCGAGAAGGTGTGCGCCGACGCGGGCATCGCGATGAGCGAGGTCGCGCAGGTGCTGCACGGCACCACGGTCGCGACCAACGCCATCCTCGAGGGCAAGGGCGCCACCGTCGGGCTGGTCACCACCCGCGGCTTCCGCCAGGTGCTGCAGATCGCCCGCTCCTTCGTCCCCGGTGGGCTGGCCGGCTGGATCATCTGGCCCAAACCCGAGCCGCTGGCCGACCTGGAGAACACCGTCGAGGTCGACGAGCGGGTGGCCAGCGACGGCAGCGTGGTCCGCCCGCTGGACGAGGACGACGTCCGCGCGCAGCTGGGCACGCTGGCCGGGCAGGGCATCCAGGCGCTCGCGGTCAGCCTGATCAACTCCTTCGCCGACCCGGCGCACGAGCGGCGGATCGCCGCGATCGCCGCCGACGTCCTGCCCGGGGTCCCGGTGTCGCTGTCCTCCGACGTCCTGCCCGAGCTGCGCGAGTACGAGCGCACGCTGACCACCGTCGCCAACGGCTACGTGCAGCCGCAGGTCGCCCGGTACGTGCAGCACCTCTCCGACGGGCTGGCCTCGGGCGGGGTGGCCGGCGAGCTGTCCATCCTGCGCAGCGACGGCGGGCTGCAGTCGGCGCGGGCCGCGGTCGAGGCCCCGGTGACCATGCTGCTGTCCGGGCCGGCCGGCGGGGTCACCGGCGCGGTCTGGGTGGCCGAGCAGTGCGGGTACCGCGACCTGATCACCTTCGACATGGGCGGCACGTCGACCGACGTCGCGCTGGTCCGCGACCTCACGCCGAGGATCGGCCGGGAGACCAAGGTCGGCGACCTGGCGGTGCGCGCGTCCAGCGTCGACGTCCGCACCGTCGGGGCCGGCGGCGGCTCGATCGCCCACGTCCCGGAGCTGACCCGGGCGCTGCGGGTCGGCCCGCAGTCGGCCGGCGCGGACCCCGGCCCGGCCGCCTACGGCAAGGGCGGGGTCGAGCCGACGGTCACCGACGCCAACGTCGTCCTGGGCTACCTGCCCTCCTCGCTGGCCGGCGGCGAGATCACCCTCGACGCCGAGGCCTCGGGGGCCGCGGTGAGCAAGGTGGCCGAGGCGATCGGGCTGGACTCCCCGGAGGCCGCGGCCGCCGGGATCGTCGACATCGTCAACGAGAACATGCTCGGCGGCCTGCGGCTGGTCTCGGTGCAGCAGGGCTTCGACCCCCGCGACTTCGCCCTCGTCGCCTTCGGCGGCGCCGGCCCGCTGCACGCCAACGCCCTCGGCCGGCTGACCGGCGCGTGGCCGGTGATCGTCCCGCCGGGCCCCGGCCTGCTCTGCGCCCTCGGCGACGCGACCACCAGCCGACGCGACGAGTCCGCCCGCACGGTGCTGCGCCGCTTCGGCCAGCTGACCGGCGCCGAGCTGGCCGGGATCCTGCGCGAGCTCGCCGACGAGGCGGGGGAGCGGCTGGCCGCCCAGGGCCTGGCCCGCGCAGACCAGACGGTGGGCTTCCAGGTCGACGTCCGCTACCACGGGCAGGGCTTCGAGATCCCGGTGGAGGTCGACCCCGCGTGGCTGGACTCCGGTGACGCGCTGGCCGAGCTCGGCCGGGCCTTCGACGCCGAGCACGACCGGTTGTTTTCCTTCCTCCTCGGCGTCGACCACGAGCTGGTCAACGCCCGCGCCACCGTCACCGGTCCGCGGCCGGACGTCGCCCCGGTGCGCCTCGAGCAGGGGGACGGCGACCCGTCCGGCGCCCGCATCGACGAGCACGACGTCCACGTCGAGGGCGAGCGGGTGACCGCCGGCGTCTACGACCGGGAGCGGCTGCGCGCCGGCGACGTCGTCCCCGGGCCCGCGATCGTCACCGAGATGGACTCCACGACCCTCGTCCTGCCCGGGCACGCGGCCACCGTGCACCCCTCGGGCTCGCTGCTCATCAACCCCGTGCAGGAGGGCTGAGCGCCATGGCACGCATCGTCGAGACCGCGACCGGGACCCTCGAGCGGGTCGACGTCGACCCGGTGACCCTCGACCTGATCGAGAACGGGCTGCGCAACGCCCGCTACGAGATGGACGAGGTGCTGTTCCGCACCGCGCTGTCGCCGGGCATCCGCGAGCAGCACGACGAGTTCCCGCTGATCGGCGACCCGAGCGGGAAGATGGTCGTCGGCCAGTTCGGCCTGTCCATCCCCGACTTCCTCGAGGGCTTCGACGACACCGTCGAGGAGGGCGACGTCCTGCTGACCAGCGACCCCTACGCCTGCGGCGCGGCGATCAGCCACGCCAACGACTGGCTGCTGGTCATGCCGGTCTTCCACGAGGGCCGGGTCGTGGGCTGGGCGTCGATGTTCGGGCACATGTCCGACGTGGGCGGCAAGACACCGTCGTCGATGCCCACCGACGCGCGGACGATCTACGAGGAGGGCGTGGTCATCCCGCCGTTCAAGCTGTACCGGAAGGGACAGCTGAACGACGACGCGTTGCGGATCATCCTCAACCAGGTCCGCATGCCCGACTGGAACCGCGCCGACCTCAACGGGCTGGTCGCCGCCTGCCGCACCGCCGCCCGGCGGGTCGTGGAGATGTGCGAGCGGTTCGGGACGGCGACCTACCTGTCGGCGCTCGACGCGCTGCTGCAGCGCAACTACGACGCCATGAAGGTGCTGCTGCAGGCGGTGTTCGAGGAGGGGCGGACGCTGTCGTTCACCGACTACATCTGCGACGACGGCGTCGGCAACGGCCCCTACGAGCTCAAGCTGTCGCTGACCCGCACCGGCGAGAAGGTGCACCTGGACTTCACCGGCTCCTCGCCGCAGGCGGCCGGGCCGATCAACTACTACATCAACGAGAACCTCACCCGGATGTTCTTCGGGATCTACATGATCACCGTCGCCGACCCGCAGATCCTCTGGAACGACGGCTTCTACCCGCTGGTCGACGTCACAATCCCCGACGGCTCCTACTGGAAGCCGGCGCACCCGGCCGCGCTCAACGGCCGCAACCACGGCATCGGTCGGGTGTTCGACCTGTTCGGCGGGCTGCTCGGGCAGACCAACCCGGCGCTGCTCAACGCCGCCGGCTTCTCCTCCTCGCCGCACTTCATGTACTCCGGGCACTACTCGTCGGGCGAGCGGAAGGGCGAGTGGTTCCAGCTCTACTCGATCGGCTTCGGCGGCATCCCCGGCCGGCCGCTGGGCGACGGTCCCGACGGGCACTCGCTGTGGCCGAGCTTCGTGAACATCCCCTGCGAGTACCTCGAGTCCTACTACCCGCTGCGCATCGAGACGTGGGAGACCGTCGCCGACACCGGCGGCCCCGGCCTGCACCGCGGCGGCAACGGCGTCGACGTCGCGTACGTGTTCGAGGAGCCCGGGGAGATCGCCATCCACGACGACCGCTGGCTCACCCACCCCTGGGGGGTCAACGGCGGGCACCCCGGCGCGCGGGGCCGCAAATGGGTCGACCGCGCCGACGGCACCCGCGAGGTGCTGCCGAGCAAGTGCCACGGGGTGCCGGTGTCACCGGGCGACGTCCTGCACTTCGTCACCTGGGGCGGCGGCGGGTGGGGTGACCCGCTGGAGCGGGACCCGGAGCTGGTGGCCAAGGAGGTGCGGCGCGGGCTGGTGACCCAGGCCGGCGCCCGGCGGTACGGGGTCGTGGTCTGCGACGGCGGCGAGGTGGACGTCGAGGCGACCGAGACCCTGCGCGACCAGCTGCGGGCCGACCGGCCGGCCGAGCTGCCGGTGTTCGACATGGGCCCGCCGGTGGAGGAGCTGCTCGCCCGGTGCGAGGAGGAGACCGGGCTGCCCGCGCCGAGGCGCCCGGTGTGGGCGGCGGGGTGACGGTTCCCGAGCCGGCGCCGGGTCCGCACGGGTCGGCGTTCTCCGGACGCGTCGGGTGGGGGAGCGCGCCCGCGGTCGTGGTGGTCGACCTGGTGCGTGCCTACACCGACCGGGACGGGCCGTTCGCTCTGCCCGACCCGGGGGCGGCGGTGGCGGCCACCCGGCGGTTGGTCGACGCCGCCCGGGCGCACGGGCACCTGGTCGTGTGGACCGTCGTCCGCTACGCCGCGGGGCTGGGCGACGCGGGGTTGTTCGTGCACAAGGTGCCGGCGCTGGCCTGCTTCGTCGAGGACGCACCGGGCAACTGGGGCGAGCTCACGCTGGAGCCGGAGGCGGGCGAGCCGGTCGTGGTCAAGCAGTACGCCTCGGCGTTCTTCGGCACCTCGCTGGCCTCGACGCTGCGCGCCGCGGGGGTGGACACGGTCGTGGTCGCCGGCGTCTCGACGTCGGGCTGCGTGCGGGCCACCGCCATGGACGCGCTCAACTCCGGGTTCCGCCCGCAGGTCGTGCGCCAGGCCTGCGCCGACCGCACGCCGGCGCTGCACGACAACAACCTCGCCGACCTCGACGCCAAGTACGCCGACGTGGTCGACCTGCCCGAGGCGCTGGCCCACCTGTAGGCAGGGGCAGAAATGGCCATTTCTGCCCCGGGGAGGTGGCGGTGGTGAGGACCAGCGCGGGGGTGCTGCTCTATCGGCGCGGGCCCGGCGGCGTCGAGGTGCTGATCGGGCACATGGGTGGGCCGTTCTGGGCGCGCAAGGACGACGGCGCCTGGTCGATCCCCAAGGGCGAGTACGGCGACGGCGAGGACCCGTTCACCGTGGCCCGCCGGGAGTTCGAGGAGGAGCTCGGGTCACCGGTGCCGGCCGACGACTTCCTGCCCCTGGGGGAGCTGCGCGCCGGCGGCAAGGTGCTCACCGTGTGGGCCGCCGAGGGCGACCTGGACGCCGCCACCTGCCGCAGCAACACCTTCGCGCTGGAGTGGCCGCCGCGGTCGGGGCGGGTGCAGGAGTTCCCCGAGGTCGACCGCGCCGCCTGGTTCGCGCTCGACGGCGCCCGGACGAAGCTGGTGAAGGGGCAGGTGCCCTTCCTCGACCGGCTGAGCGAGCGGCTGCGCGAGAGCTAGGTCGCGATCGGCGGCAGGTGCAGGTCGACGCCCAACAGGACCAGCGGCCACAGCACGACGGCCACCACCAGCGACAGGATCTCCGAGATCCCGGCGACGCTGTTGTAGCCCTGGGTGAGGGCCACGACCAGGCCGATCGCCAGGTAGACGAGGCTGAGCAGGGAGATGCGCACGGTCTCCACCTCCGGGTGCGGGGGAGGGGAGCCTGCGCCGCGTGGCTGTGACGCGGCTGCGTGCCGGCTGTGAGAAGGGCTGTAAGGACGGCTGTGAGGGAGGCCCGCACCGACCGCCGCGCCGCGGGGGTCGGCGGCGACGACCGGTGCGGGGTCCTCAGGCGCGGACCATCGAGCGCCACTCGCGGACGGCGAGCCGGCCGGTGCCGGCGCGGGTGGCCAGCGCGGTGGCCACCGCCGCCGACCGGGCCCGCACGTCGGCCTCGTCCACCGTCGTGAGTGCGCCGCCGGCCACCACCAGGCGGCCGTCGACGTAGACCCGGTCCACCTCGTCCCCGCGCTGGCTGTAGACCAGCGAGGAGACCGCCGCGTGCACCGGCGAGGCGCACAGGTTGGCCAGGTCCAGGACCACCACGTCGGCCCGCTTGCCGACCTCCAGCGACCCGATCGTGTCGGCCATGCCCAGGGCGCGGGCGCCGTCGATGGTGGCCATCTCCAGCGCCTTCTCGGCGGTCATGACCTCCGGGTTGCGGTGCACACGCTGCGGACCTACCTGGCGCACTCGTCGTCGAAGGTGCGGACGGCCGACGCGCTGCGGCTGCGCCGGCAGACGCTGTACCTGCGGCTGCAGCGGATCGAGGAGCTCATCGGGGACGTGCACGCGCCGCAGCGGCACGCGGCCCTGGTGCTGGCGCTGGCGCTGACCGACCTGCCCGAGGCGGGTGCGCGGCGCGGGCGCGGAGCGGGACCGGCGGCTCCCGTTTCCATAACGGTCCGTTGACGTGTCGTCACACCTCTCCCGCGAGGAGGTGTCCCGGGCGTCCGGCCTGGCAGGGTCCACGTCCGGCGGCGCCGCCCGGCCCGCCGCCCGGACACTCGACACCGAGGAGGACCACATGACGTGTGCTGCCTGTGGGGCTGCCGACCAGCGCGGCCGGTTCTGCGTCGGCTGCGGCACGGCCGTGCCGCCGTCCCCCCGACCGGCGCCGCGCCCGCGGTCGCCGCTGGCCGACGCGCTGACCCAGCCGGTGCTGCGCCTCGAGCGCCCCTCCAAGCCGGCCGTCCCGACCCGGTGACCACCCCCCGGGGGCGGCGCGGCCGCCCCCGGGGTACGTGACGCGTCTCACAGCAAGCAATGCGCTTGCTCTAGTTAGCGGGCGCGCGGCCGGGGCACTCTCCATGACGTCAGGTCATCCCCGATGTCTGGAGACCCCGCCATGACCGACGCCCGACTCACGGCCGACACGGCCAAGATCATCAACCAGCTCCGCGCCCTCGTGCTGCTGACCCAGACCGAGGAGCAGATCGCGCGCACCCGCGTCACCCAGGCGCGCACGGACGCCGTCCGCCGGGAGCTCAGCCAGAACGCCGACCACGCCGCCGACCGGACCAAGGCCATCGCCGAGCAGCTGCGTGCACTCGGCGGTGTCCCCGACGTGGTCAGCCCCGCGGTCGGCCGCCTGGGCGCCCTCGTCAAGGCTGCCCTCGAGCAGGGCGAGCCGATCGAGGAGGCGCTGCTGCAGGACCTGCAGCTCGAGCACCAGCTGCTCGACCGCGCCACCTACCTCAAGGTGCTGGCCGAGAAGGCGGAGCTGCCGAAGGTGCGGCAGCTGGCCGAGCGGCTGATCACCGCGCACGAGGCCACCGTCGAGTGGCTCACCGTGGTGCTGGCCGAGGAGGCCCTCGGCGGCCCGGCCGCGCTGCAGCCGACCCCGTTCCAGCGGGTGGCCGGAGGCGCGGTCCGCGTGGCCAACGCGCCGGTCCGCTTCGTGGCCAACCGGGTGAACGAGGCCGTCGACACCGCGCAGCAGCGCCGCGAGGAGGCCGGCGAGAAGCTCGGCCAGGTCGCCGGCAAGGCCACCGCCTTCACCGACGCCGTCCGCGAGACCCTCACCGTCGGCCGCAGCGCCGCGCTGCGCCGGGCCGAGCGGATCGCCCGCCGCGAGGGGAACACCGAGGCTGCGGACGCCGCCAAGGCCGCCCGCGAGGAGCTCGGCGACGTCTCCGCCGACGAGCTGCCCATCAAGGGTTACGACTCGCTGTCCACCCAGGACGCGGTCAAGGCGGTCAAGGAGCTCACGACGGCGCACGACGTCAACGTGGTGATCCGCTACGAGGAGACCCACAAGAAGCGGTCCAGCGTCATCAGCGCGACGCAGACCCGGCTGGCCGCCCTGGCCAAGGAGGCCGTGGGCGTCGACAGCTGACGACCCGCACACCGACGAGGGCCCGCACCCCACCCCGGGGTGCGGGCCCTCGCGCCGTCATGGGGTGATCTGCGCGACACCGGGGTTTGACCCGCGGACCGCCTCGGGGATGGGATGCCTCATGCGCATCACACCGGGTGACCTCGAACAGGAGTTCTCCCTGACGACGGCGGTGACCCGCCTGGACTTCCTGAGCCGGCGGGACAGCGGGGAGACGACGCTCAACACCGCCGCCGAGGTCGACACCGACGACTGGACCACCTTCAAGGACGCCGCCACGTCGCTGGACGTGCCGGAGTCCCTCGAGCTGCTCGCCCTCGGCGAGGTGGTCGCACGCAAGGCGCACGACAGCCAGCTGGTCGGCTTCCGGGCCGCCCTGCGCGGCGGCGCCACGTGGGAACAGGTCGCCGCGGCGCTCGACGTGACCCCCGCCGAGGCGTGGGCGCTGTTCCAGGGGCTCATCGAGCGCCAGGAGCGGGCCCGGGCCCTCGACCCGGCCGCCGCCGCGGCCGCCCGGGAGCTGGCCGGCACGCAGCCCCGCTGAGGGCGGTCGGCGGGCCTGGTGCCGGCGCCGCCGATGCGGTGCACTGGGGCCGTCGGGGTCGCGGAGCGGGTCGACGGGCCCCGGCGGGCAGGGATGTCGCACCAACGCCGAGGAGGAGCGTCATGACCACCACCCAGGAGACCGGCGGCACCACCGGGACCAAGGACAAGGACTACGACCTCGTCTGGTTCACCGAGCAGTGCCTGAGCAACGCCCTGCGCCTGGAGACCTACATCCAGGACGCCGAGCGGGACGGGGACCGGGAGGTCGCCGAGCTGTTCCGCAAGGCGCAGGCCGACAGCCGCAAGGGCGCCGAGCAGGGCAAGGCGCTGCTCAAGGCCCGGCTGGGCAGCTGAGGAACCGCCGAGGGGCCGCCGGCCGACGGGTCGGCGGCCCCTCGCGCCCGGCCGGTCGGTGCGTGGGGCCGGTCAGTCCACCTCGACGCCGCGCCAGAACGCCACCCGGCCGGTGATCTCCCGCGCCGCGTCCTTCGGCTCCGGGTAGAACCAGGCCGCGTCGGCGTTGGTCTCCCCGTCCACGTGCACGCTGTAGTACGACGCCGTCCCCTTCCAGGGGCAGAACGAGGTCGTCTCGGACGGGCGGAGGACGTCGTCGCGAACGGCGTCCCGGGGGAAGTAGGCGTTGCCCTCGACGGTGACGATGTCGTCGGACTCGGCGAGGACGATCCCGTTCCAGCGTGCGGTGGCCATGTGACCGGCAACACCCGGTCCGCAGGACCGCATTCCCGCAGGAGGCGGGGCGGACGACGTCGTCCGCCCCGCCCCGGGCGGCCTGGGCTCAGCCACCGCACCCCTGCACCGGGCCCTCCACCGGGCCCCTCCACCGGGTCCCTACGGTCGGATGTTCTGGTTGAGGGCGAACAGGTTGCCGGGGTCGTAGCTCCGCTTGACCTCGCGCAGCCGCTCGTAGTTGGCCCCGTAGTTGTCCGCCACCTTGGACTGGTCGTCGCCGGAGGCGAAGTTGGTGTAGCCGCCGGGCTCGGAGTGCGGCGCGATCGCGGCGTAGTAGTCACGGACCCAGCGGGTGTTCGCCTCGTTGTCGGCCGGGTCGGGCCACATGCCGGCGATGACCGTGGCGAAGGTCGCGTCGCGGTGGCCGAACGCGGTGGCGTCGGGACCGACGTCGTGCACCGCCCCGTTGATCGGGTACAGGTGCATCGTCGAGTTGACCACCGGCACCCGCGCGCCGTGTTCGACGTGCGCGGCGATCGCCTCGTCGGTGAGCTCGGTGACGAACGCCGCCTTCCAGTAGTGCTGCAGCCCCGGCGGCACCAGCGGGTCGAAGGCGCTGTTGAGCGCCGGGTAGGGCATCGGACCGACGTGCTCGGCGACCGGCCGGGCCACCTGCCGGAACCGGTCGACCACCGCCTCGCCGTCGGTCGGCGAGCCGGTCCAGCAGGACACCACGGCGAGGAACGTGTCGCCGACCCGGTCCTCCGGCACGAACGGCAGCGGCGGGGCGATCTGGAACGCCGGGAAGCCGCCGTACTCGCGGGGGGCGTCCTGGATGAACTCGCGGAAGAAGGCGAGCAGCGCCGGCGCGTCGGAGAGCTCGAAGAACACCGGCCCGCCGTAGATGGTGTCCACCGGGTGCAGCCGGTAGGTGAACCGGGTGACGACGCCGAAGTTGCCCCCGCCGCCGCGCAGCGCCCAGAACAGGTCGGGGTTCTCGTCCTCGGCCGCGGTCAGCACGGTGCCCTCGGCGGTGACCACCTCGGCCGAGAGCAGGTTGTCGCAGGAGAGGCCGTAGCCCCGGGACAGGTAGCCGATCCCGCCGCCGAGGGTCAGCCCGCCGATCCCGGTGGTCGAGATGATCCCGCCGGTCGTGGCCAGCCCGGAGGCCGCCGTCGCGTCGTTGAACCGGCCCCAGGTGGTGCCGCCGCCGGCCGTCGCCGTCCGCGCCTCCGGGTCGACGTCGACCGCCTGCATCAGCGACAGGTCGGCCACCACCGCGCCGTCGGCCGTGCCGAAGCCCGGCACGCTGTGCCCGCCGCCCCGGACGGCGAGCGGCCGGCCGTTCTCCGCCGCGTACCGCACCGTCGCGGCCACGTCCTCGGTGCCGGTGCAGCGCACGACGAGCTCGGGGCGCGCGTCGATCATGGCGTTGTAGACGCGCCGCGCGTCGTCGTAGTCGGCGTCCCCCGGCCGGACGACCTGGCCTCGCACGCGGTCGGCCAGCGTCCCGGGTACCTGTGTCGTCATGGCCCCTCCTCGGTGCCGCGCTGTCGGTGGCTGACGACGCTAGGGAGCGGACCGGGGCGGGCACATGACCAGAAGTGCGCGAATCGCGGCGGCGTCGTCCGGGCCCGGCCATGGTCACTTCTGGCCATCGACAGCCCCCGAGGGGGCGGCTAGCGTCCGGGGCGTGTCCGGGTGGACGCCGCCACCCCTGCCGGCGCGCTGGACCAGGGCCGCGCGCCCGCTGTTCGTCGGCCGCCGGACCGAGTTGAGCTGCCTCGAGGAGCTGTGGACGGCGGTGCTCGGCGGCGCCCGCCAGGTGGCCTTCCTCGGCGGCGAGCCCGGCGCCGGCAAGTCCCGGTTGCTCGCCGAGTTCTGCACGCTGCTGCACGACCGGGGCGCCACGGTGCTGCTCGGTACCTGCGTCGCCGAGCTGGGGCCGCCCTACCAGCCGTTCGTCGAACCGCTGGACGCGCTGCTCGCGGCGACCGACCCGGGCGGGACGCGCGACGCGCTGGCCCGGCTGGCGGGGCGGGCCGAGGACGCCGCCGAGCCGGACACCCGCCGGGAGCTCTACGACGCCGCCGTCGACGCGGTCCGGGCGCTGGCCCGCACCGGGCCGGTCGTCCTCGCGCTGGAGGACCTGCACTGGTGCGGCGCCGCCGGCCTGCAGCTGCTCGGCCATCTGGTGGAGCGGACGGCGGAGGCGCCGCTGCTGGTCCTGGCCACGCACCGGACGACGGCGCCGGAGCGCTCGGCGACGCTGACCGGCGCCATCGCGCAGCTCTACCGGCTCGACGGCGTCCGGCGGCTGGACCTGGCGGGGCTGTCCACCGAGGACATCACCGAGTACCTGGCGCACGAGGCGCGGCTGCCCGATCACCGGGCCCGGGTCGCCGCGGCGCTGCTGCGCGACCGCACCGGCGGCAACCCCTTCCTGCTCCGGGAGGTGCTGCGGGAGGCGGCCGGGACGGTCCCGGTCCCGGTCCCGGGCACCGCGGCGCCGCTGTCGGTGCAGGACATGGTGGCCGGCCGGCTGGACAAGCTCAGCGCGCCGGAGCGGCAGACCCTGGAGCTGGCCGCCGTGGTGGGGGAGGAGTGCGACCTGGCCACGGTGCTGGCCGTCTCCACGTGGAGCTCGGACACCACGCTGGCGGCGCTGGACACCGCAGTCGCCTACGGCCTGCTCGAGCCGTCCGGTCCGGGCTTCCGGTTCCCGCACAGCCTGGCCCGGCAGGCGGTGCTCGACCTGGTGCCGGCCACCCGCCGCGCCCGCGAGCACCTGCGCGTGGCCGCCGTCCTGGAGGCCTCGGGGGGCGGATCGGACCGGCGCACCCAGCGGCTGGCGCACCACTACGCCCAGGGGGCGGCCCTCGGTGGGGCCGACCGGGCGGTGCACTACCTGACCGAGGCCGCCGCGGCCGCCTCGCGCAGCCTGGCCCACGAGGACGCCGCGCGGTGGTACGAGCAGGCCGCGGCGCTGGCCGAGGACCCGGCCGACCGGCACCGGCTGCTGCTGTCGGCGGCCGGCGCCCACCTGCTGGGTGGCGACTTCGCCCGCGCCCGGGCGCTGTTCGAGCAGGTGGCGGGCGCGGCGACGCCGCGGGACCGGCTGGAGGCGGCGATCGGTTTCGAGGGGGCGTCCTGGCGGCCCGGTCTGCTAGGTCACCGGGCGGTGGAACTGCTCACCGAGGCGCTGCGCGGCGTGGTGCACGACGCCACCGACCCCCTCTACGTGCGCGGGCTGGCCCACCTGGGCCGGGCGCTGGCCTTCACCGGGGCCAACGAGCAGTCGGGCGCGCTGGGCCGGCGCGCGGTCGAGCTCGCCCGGGCCCTGGCGGACGACGCCCTGCTCGCCGACGCGCTGGAGGCCAGCCTCTGGAACGGGCTGCGCCCCGCCGACGCCGCGGACAAGCTGGGCCGGGCCACCGAGCTGACCCGCCTGGCCGTCCGGACCGGGAACCCCGCCGCGCTCGGGCCGGCGGGGTACTGGCGGGCCGCGCTCGCCTACCAGCAGGGCGACCCCGAGGCGCTGGCGGCGGCGTACTGGGACGTGACCCGCAGTGCGCGCGCCATGGGCGAGCCGTACTACGACTACATCGCGGGGTGCATCCGCTACGCCCGCCAGTTCTGCGCCGGGGACTTCGACGGCGCCGACCGCACCTGCGCGGAGCTGCTGGCCCGGGGGGAGTTCTTCGGCACCGACGACACCGAGGGGTCCTCGGCGGTGCAGACCTTCATGGTGCGGCGGGAGACCGGGGCGCTGGAGGCGGTCCGCCCGCTGGTCACCGGGGAGGAGTCACCGGACGGACACTGGGCGCCCGGTCTGCTGGCCCTCTACACCGAGCTGGGCCTGGACCGGGCCGCGCACCGGGTGCTGCGCTGGCTGCTGGACGGCGGGCTGGAGCGGTACGAGGACGCCCAGTGGCCCTGCGTCCTGGCCTTCACCGTCGAGGCGGCGCTGCACCTGGACGACGCCGACGTGCTGCGCGAGCTGCGGCCGCGGGTCGCCGAGTACGCCGGCACCAACCTGCGCGCAGGCCAGTTCGTCGCCGTCTTCGGCAGCGCCGACCGCTACCTGGGCGCGGTCGACTCGGCACTCGGGCGGAGTTCGGCCGTGCCGCTGTTCGAGGCCGCCCTGGAGATGGACACCCGGATGGAGGCTCCCGTGCACCGGGCGCAGAGCCTCGCGGCCCTCGCCGACCACCTCCGGCGCACCGGCGACGCCGGACGCCGGGCCTCCTCGCTGGCCGAGGAGGCCGGGCAGCTCGCCCGCGACCTCGGCCTGCGGCGGGTGCTGCGGGCGCTCCGCCCGGCGGCCGTGCCCGCGCCCGCCGCGGCACCGGCCCGCCCGGCGGGGCTGACCGCGCGGGAGGCCGAGGTGCTGCGCCTGGTGGGGGAGGGGCTGCTCAACCGGGAGATCTCCGAGCGGCTGGTGATCAGCGAGAACACCGTCGCCAACCACGTGCGCAGCATCCTGGCCAAGACCGGCGCGGGGAACCGCACGCAGGCGGCGATGTACGCCGCCGCGCACGGCCTGCTCGACGGGTCAGACGGGCACCAGCGACCCGTCGGGCTGCACGGTCGCCGAGACCTCGACGACCACGTCGGCCGGTAGCCCGGCGCGCACCGCCGCCCGGCGGATCGCGTCGGCGGACGCGGCCTCGTACAGGCAGTAGGTCTTGCGCTTGTCGACCGAGAGGAAGGAGTACAGCCAGCGCACGCCCTCGTCGTCGTTGATCCGGTTGACCCCCTCGGCGATGTCGGCGGTGACCTCGAGCGCGTCGGCGTAGCGGCGCTCGATCATGAAGACGGGCATCGCAGGTCCTCCCCGGAGGGGTCGGTCGGCGGGGCTGACCGTACCGCCGGGGACTGGTGCCCCGACAGGTCCGGACGTCACCGGACCGGCCGCCACTGCACCTGCTCGCGCAGCGGCGGCTCGAGCACCCCGCCGCCGGGTGCGTCAGCGGGAGAGCAGTGCGAACGTCGCGACCGCGTGCGCGATCGCCTTCCCGTCCTGCTCCACGTCGGCCTCGCAGGCGGTCAGGTGCTCGCCGCGGGTCCGCACCGCGGCGGTCACCGACAGCGGCCCGGGTGTGCCGGGGCGCAGGTAGGTGACGGTCAGCTGGCTGGTGGCCGGCACCTCGCCCTCCCCGGTCGTGGTGCGCACCGCCTGCCCCATCGCGGTGTCGACGAGCGTCGCGACCACCCCGCCGTGCAGCGTCCCGGCCGGGTTGAGGTGCTCCTCGCCGACCTCGAACTCGATCCGCGCGCCGCCGTCCTCGGTGCCGGTCACCTCCGCCCCGAGCCGCTCGGCGTAGCCCCCCGGTCCTCCTGCTGCCATGGCCCGCCCCTACCCGCCGGGGAGGCGGCCACGCGTCAGGACGGCGTGCGCAGCCGCTCCTCGATGAGCGCGGCGCCGCGCTGCACGGCCGGCGCCAGCGCCCGGATGGCCTCGACGTCCCCGGTGCGGCTGCTGGGGGCCGCCACGCCCAGCCCGGCCAGCGGCTGGCCGACGGTGTCCTTGAGTGCGACCGCCACCGCGCAGACGCCGTCGGCGCTCTCCTCCCAGTTGACCGCGTAGCCCTGCGCCCGGATGGCGGCCAGTTCGGCGCGCAGCGCCGCGAGGTCGCCGAGGGCCGCGGCCGTCGAGGCCGGCGGGAGGGTGCCGCCGGGGTAGCGGCGGTCCAGCTCGGCGTCGGACAGCCCGGCGAGGATCGCCTTGCCCACCGCCGAGGCGTGCGCCTGCCGGACCACGCCGGTGCGGTTGCCGACCCGGACCGACCGCTGGCTCTCGGCGCAGTCCAGGAAGCGCACCGTCGTCCCCTCCAACAGCGCCAGGCTCACCGTCTCCTGGGTCTCCTCCCGCAGCTGCTCGAGCACCGGGCGGGCCACCCGACGGATGTCGATGCGGCTGACCGCGGCCAGGCCGATCTCGTACAGCGCCGGACCCGGCCGGTAGGCGCCGTTGGGCCGGTCCTGGGTGACGAACCCGCGGCGGCGCAGCGCGGTGAGCAGCCGGTGCGCCGTCGACCGGGCGACGCCGAGCAGCTCGGCGGCCTCGGCGACGCGCAGCGCCTGGCGGTCGCCGACCAGTTGCAGCAGCCAGAGGGCGTTGTCGACCGACGTGGTCGTCGGTCCGTCCGGGGGTGCGGACGGCGCGGAGTCCGGACGACGCGTCGGATTCGACATACAGGAACTGTATGTCGCCTGCTATGTGGACAGAGGAACTCACGCCTAGCCTGAGCTGCCCGGCCGCGCGCGGACCGCCGAACTGGAGGCCTCTCCCGATGACCGCCACCCCCGAGACGAGCACCGATCTGGAGCTGGAGGCGCTCTACCGCGACCTCGCCGCGGTCGACCTCCGGCCGCTGTGGACCATCACCGAGCAGCTGCTCACCCCGACCCCGCAGCCGCGGGCGATCCCGTGGCTGTGGTCGGCGTCGACGATGAAGCCGCTGGCCCGCCGGGCGATCCAGCTGGTCCCGGTCGAGCGCGGCGGGGAGCGGCGGGTGCTCAGCCTGCAGAACCCCGGCCTCGGCGGCCGCCCCTACGCCGCCGGCACCCTGTGGGGCGCCATCCAGTGCCTCGGCCCGCGCGAGACCGCCCCGGCGCACCGGCACACGCCCGGCGCGATCCGCTGGGTGCTCGAGGGCGAGGGCGTCTGGACGACCGTGGACGGCGACGCCTGCGACATGCACCCCGGCGACCTCGTGCTCACCCCCTCGTGGAACTGGCACGACCACGTCAACGGCGGCGACTCGGAGATGTTCTGGTTCGACGGCCTGGACCTGCCGATGGTCGAGGCCCTCGACGCGGTGTTCTTCGAGCCCTACCCGGGGCCGGGGGAGAGCCAGCCGCAGCCGGCCGAGCACAACCTCTCCGAGCGGGCGCACCCCCCGGGCACCCGCTACGTGCAGGGGGCGGTCGACGGGCCGCTGACCCCCGCGCCCTCGCCGCTGCTGGTCTACCGCTGGGCCGACACCGCCGCCGAGCTCGACCGGCTGGCCGCGGAGTCCGACGAGCCGGTCCTCGCGCTCGAGTACGTCAACCCGACCACCGGCGCCAGCGTGCTGCCGACCCTGGGCTGCTCGGTGCTGCGGGTCCGGGCCGGCGGGCACGGCGCCGCGGTGCGCCGGTCGGGCAACGCGCTGTTCGTCGCCTTCCAGGGCGCCGGGTCGACCGTCATCGACGGCCAGCGCTTCGACTGGGGCCCGGGCGACATGTTCGTGGCGCCGTCCTGGTCGGCCGTGGAGCACGCGGCCGACACCGACAGCGTGCTGTTCCAGCTGACCGACGCCCCGGTGCTGCGCGCACTGGGCATCTACCGCGAGCAGGTCCTGCCCGAGCCGCAGACGGTGACCGGCACCTTCTCCCCCCGCTGACCCGCACCCCGACCCCCTGACACCTGGAGACCCGTGAAGCTCGCACTGTTCGACGACCACCGGCTGGGTGTCGTCTCCGCCGACGACGCGACCCTCGTCGACGTCACCGACGCGCTGCCCTGGCCGCACGACCCCGACCCGGTCACCGCCGGGTGGTGGCGGGCGCTGTGCCGCGACTTCGCCACGGTCGCCCCGCGGCTGCGCGAGGCCGCCGAGGCCGGGACGCCGCGGCCGGTCGCCGAGGTCGTGCTGCGGGCGCCGGTGCTGGGCCCGTCCAAGGTCATCGCCGCGGCCAGCAACTACGGCGAGCACGTGGCCGAGATGCACGGCGTCCAGGAGCGGACGCTGGGCCGGGTCGAGTCCTGGATGATGGAGTTCGACGTCTTCCTCAAGGCGCCGTCCTCGATCGTCGGCCCGGGCTCGGAGATCGTGCTGCCCCGCGACGTCGTCGCCGCCGGGCACGAGGTGCACCACGAGTCGGAGCTGGTCGTGGTGATCGGCGCCGGGGGCAAGGACATCCCGGTGGAGTCGGCGATGGACGCCGTCCTCGGGTTCACGGCCGGGCTGGACATCACCGTCCGCAGCGCCGCGGACCGCTCCCGCCGCAAGAGCTACGACACCTTCAGCCCGCTGGGGCCCTGGCTGGTCACCGCCGACGAGATCGGTGAGGGCTCCGACCTCGACATCCTGCTGACCAGCGGCGGGGACGTGCGGCAGTCGGTCAACACCCGCGACCTGCTCACCCCCGTGCCGCAGATCGTCGCCTACGCCTCGACGGTCATGACCCTGCTGCCCGGCGACGTGCTGTTCACCGGTGCCCCGCCCGGTGTGGGCCCGATCGCGGCCGGTGAGAAGCTGGAGATGACCATCAGCCGGATCGGGTCGATGGCGGTGACCGTCCGCTGACCCGGGCGGCCGTCGCACCGCCCGGGTCGAGGAGGACCGCATGAGCAAGCCCGAGACGCTCGACTGGTGGGCCGACGGGGAGCGGCTGTTCGGCACCGCCCTCGGCCGGCTCACCGACGAGGAGTTCGGCGCCCCGTCGCTGCTCCCCGGCTGGAACCGGCAGTACCTGCTGGCGCACGTGGCCCGCAACGCCGACGCCCTGGTCAACCTGCTGACCTGGGCGCGCACCGGCGTCGAGACGCCGATGTACGCCTCGCCCGAGGCGCGCGAGGCGGGCATCGCCGAGGCCGCGAAGCTGTCCCCGCCCGAGCTGCGGGCCGAGGTGCTCGCCGCCACCGGGCGGCTCGCCGACGCGGTGCACGGCCTGCCCGACGAGGCCTGGTCGGCGCGGGTGCGCACCGCGCAGGGCCGCGACGTGCCGGCCTCGGAGGTGCCGTGGATGCGCTGCCGCGAGGTCTTCGTGCACGCCGTCGACCTCGACGCGGGGGTCACCTTCGCCGACGTCGACGACGAGGTGCAGGCGGCCATGGTCGACGACGTGTTCCGCATGTGGGACCGCCGCGACCAGGTCCCCGACGTCGTGGTGTTCGCCGGCGACCGCGAGTGGGGGACCGGCGCCGTGGCCGTCTCCGGCCCGCTGCCGGCGGTGACCGCGTGGCTCACCGGGCGCTCCCGGGGCGAGGGGCTCCAGGCCGACGGCGGCATCCCCGAGGTGCCTGCGTGGCTGTGACCGTGCCCGCCGCGGCGCGGTAGCCCGTGGAGCTGCGCCACCTGCGCTACTTCGTCTCCGTCGCCGAGGAGCTGCACTTCCGCCGGGCTGCGCAGAAGCTGCACATCGTCCAGCCGGCGCTGAGCAAGCAGATCAGCGCGCTCGAGCACGAGCTCGGCGTCCGGCTGCTCGACCGGGACCGCCAGGGCGTGACGCTCACCGAGGCCGGGCGGGTCTTCCTCGCCGAGGCGGTCGAGGTGCTCGCCCGCGCCGACGGCGCCGTCGACCGCGCCCGCGCCGTCGTCCGGGGCGAGGTGGGCCGGCTGGCCATCGGGTTCATCCAGCCGGCCCTGGCCGACCTGCTGCCCCGGTCGCTGCGGGTGTTCCGCCGGCACCACCCCGACGTGACCCTCGTGCTCAGCGAGGCGACCAGCCGGACCGCGCTCGAGCGGGTCACCGACGGCAGCATGCACCTGGCGTTCACGCGGCTGCCCGTCCCGCCGCGGCCGGAGCTGCGGACCGAGCCGGTGAGCGAGGAGCCGGTGCTGCTGGTCGTCCCACGCGGGCACCGGCTGGCCGAGCGGCCGTCGGTCCGGCTGGAGGAGATCGCCGGCGAGGAGGTCATCCTCATCGACCGCTCCGTGGAGCCGGGCCTGCACGACTACTACGTCACCGCCTGCAACCGGGCCGGCTTCAGCCCGCGGGTCGCCCACGAGGTGAGCAGCACCTCGATCGCCCTCGGCCTGGTGGCCGGCGGCCTCGGGGTCGCCTTCGCGCCGGCGTCGGCCCGGCTGGCCGCGCAGGCC
Organism: Geodermatophilus sp. SYSU D00708; assembly: GCF_054050115.1. Classification (NCBI taxonomy): domain Bacteria; kingdom Bacillati; phylum Actinomycetota; class Actinomycetes; order Geodermatophilales; family Geodermatophilaceae; genus Geodermatophilus; species Geodermatophilus sp. SYSU D00708. The sequence goes on from NZ_JBJGYS010000009.1 coordinate 122,611, forward strand.
ACCGTCGCGCACGTGCCGCTGGAGGACGGCGACCTCTCGCTGACGATGGGCGCCCTCTGGCGCGCCGGGCCGCGCCCGGCGGTGCTCGACAACTTCCTCGCGCTGCGCCCGTGGGAGGACCGCGGCGCGCCCGCGGAGGGCTGACACCCGGGCGTCATCAGACGGGTGACCCGCCGCCGACCCGGACCGGTCCGGAGGCCGCCGCTGCCCAGCTCGTCGCGCTCATTCCCCTGCGGAATCAGCACCGCCCGAATCCCTATCAGCGCCAGTGGTGTCGCGCCGGTCACAGCTCCTTACAGTCGCTCCGGAACACCGAGGGACGACGGAGGGGCAGGCATGACGACGGTGGAGGAGCAGCCGGTGGCGCTCGGGGCGACCGCGCCCGAGCCGGAGGAGGTCATCCGCGCGGCCCAGGGGCTGTTCGAGCTCGTCGACCGCCACGGCGAGGAGAACGACCGCGAGGGCCGGATCGCCGAGCCGGTGGTCGAGGAGCTCTACCGGATCGGTGCCATCGGGGTCTTCACCCCCCGTGAGTTCGGCGGCGCGGAGATGACCCCGCGGCAGTCGATGGACCTCTTCCGCGCCCTGTCCTACGCCGACCCCTCGACCGGCTGGGTCACCATGGCGATGGGGCTGGCGACGGGTCTGGCCGGCGCGTTCTTCGAGAAGGACGCCGCGCGGGAGCTGTTCGCCACCCCGCGGCTGGGCATCGCCGGGCAGGGCACCAAGCCCGGCCGCGCCGTCCCGGTCGAGGGTGGTCACCGGATCAGCGGCGAGTGGTCGTTCGCCTCCGGCATCAAGCACTGCACCCACCTGCACACCGCCGCGCTGGACGTCGAGACCGGGCAGACGCGGTTCTTCATCGTGCCCGTCGAGAAGGTCACCTTCATCGAGAACTGGGACGTGCTGGGCCTGCGCGGCACCGGCAGCATCGACTACACGCTCGAGGACTGCTTCGTCCCGATCGAGTACAGCTACCCGTCGCTGTCGACCGAGCCGGTCACCGGGGGGGACCTCTACCGGATCGGCATCGGCAACTTCGCCAGCATCAACCACGGCGGCTGGGTGCTCGGGGTGGGGCGGCGGGTCCTCGACGAGCTGGCCGCCGTCGTCCGGGCCAAGGTCGGCCGCCCCGGGGCGCAGACCGACACCGACGCCTTCTCCCAGCGCTTCGCCGAGGCCGAGGTGCAGCTGCGGGCCGCCAAGGCCCTCCTCTACGAGGTGTGGGAGGAGATCGAGCAGACGCTGGCGGCGGGACAGGAGATCCCGCTGCGGCTGCACACCCTCAACCGGGTGGCGCTGCACAACGCCACGTTCTCCGTCGCCGGGATCGCCCAGTTCGCCTACGTGTCCGCCGGCACCGACGCGCTGCGCCGGGGCACCCTGCAGCGGCTGTTCCGCGACGTGCACGGCGGCACCCAGCACGTGTCGTCGTCCCCGCTGATCATGCAGTCGGCCGGCCGGGAGCTGGCCGGGCTGGCCGAGGGCAAGCGCTGGGTGCACTTCTCCCTGAAGTGAATGGGATTCGACCCAGCGGAACTTCGTCCACGGTGATTGTCCAGCGTGGAACGGTGACGTACGTTACAGCGCGCCGTCCGGCAGGCCGGCGTCCCCGAACGACCTGCAAGGAGATCGGATGAAGTCCTCGAGAGCCGCCTGGGCGCTGCTCACGGCCGCCGTGCTCATGACCGGCACGGCGTGCGGGTCGGACGACGGGTCGGCCGACGCCGCCGGCACTCCGACCACCGGTGGCGGCCTGACGACGCTCACCATGGCCGAGACGCCCGGTGGCCCGTACTCCTTCGTGGCCTACGGCGTGCAGCGCGGCCACTTCGAGGACGAGGGGATCGACCTGCAGGCGCGGGTCAACCCCGGTGGCGGCACCGCCACCGTCCCGGCGCTGGTGCAGGGCGACATGGACGTCCTCGGCCTGGACCTGGTCTCGGCCATCACCAGCATCGGTGCGGGCCTGCCGATCAAGATGGTCGCCGCGGGCAGCGCCACCTCCGAGGAGCCCGACGGCGACTTCGCCGCGGTCCTGGTGAAGCCCGACAGCCCGATCCAGGGTCCGCAGGACCTCGACGGCGTCCGGATGGGCGTCAACGCGCTGCGCAACGTCAACGACCTGGCGATCGGCCGGATCCGCGACGAGCAGGGCTTCGCCGAGGACGCGATCGACCCCGTCGAGCTGCCCTTCCCCGACATCCTGGCCGCCATCAGCCGCGGGGACGTCGACGCCGGCATCGTCATCGAGCCGTTCGCCACCATCGGGCAGAACCAGGGCCTGCGCGTCGTCCACCGCCCGTGGGTGGGGATCGCGCCGGGCCTGCAGATCGGCACCATGGTGATGACCGACGAGACCATCGCGCGCGTCGGGGACGACGTCGTGGCGGCCTTCGGGCGGGCCGTGCAGGCCACCGCCGACGACATCGAGGCGGACCCGGAGGCCTTCCGCCAGGCCATGCCGAACCTGATCGACATCGACCCGGCCCTCGCCGAGAAGATCAACCTCATCCAGTGGCGCGGCAAGAACGACCCGGAGTCGATCCGGACGTTCGGTGAGCTGATGGTCAAGTACGGCCTCGTCGACGAGGAGATCGACTACGACGCGGCCATCGTCGACAACTGAGACGACTGACCGGACGCCCCCGGTGCGGCAACGACGCCGCGCCGGGGGCGTCCTCCTTCGGACCACGAGGAGCCCCGTGAGCCTGCCCACCGGCGGCCCGCAGCTGGTGGACGTCCCCGCCGAGGGCGGCGAGCTGCTCCAGGGCCTGCTGTACCCGCCGCCGCGCGAGCCCGTCGCGGCGCTGCTGCACGTGCACGGCAAGGGCGGCAACTGCTACTCGGGCCCGCCGCGGACCCTCCCGCCGCTGGTGGCCCCCGACCGCTTCGTGCACCTGGCCCTCAACCTGCGCTGCCACGACCTCGGCTACAGCCGGCTCGGCGACGCTCCCGGGATCGCGACCGGCGCCGAGGCCGCGTACGGCGGCATGTGGGAGCGGCTCGACGACGGGCCGGCCGACCTGCGCGCCGGCGCGGCCTGGCTGCGCGAGCGGACCGGCCTGCCGGTGTTCGTCGTCGGCCACTCCGCCGGCGGCTACTTCCTCGGCGACTGGGCACCGCGCGCCGACGAGGTGGCCGGGCGGGTGTTCCTCTCCCCGTTGACGTCGGTGCGGTTCCCGCTGACGGCCTGGTTCGACGACGACGCGGCGCTGGACCGCGCGCGGGCGCACGCCCAGGAGCTGGTCGACCGCGGGGAGGGTCACCTGCTGATCCCGGTCCCCGCCTGGTACTTCGCGATCTCCGCCGCCTCGTTCCTCGAGCGCCTCGCCGAGCGGCCGGGCCGCTGGCTGGACGGCGTCGACGCCTCGCCGACCCCGCTGCTGCTGGCCTGGGGCGGCGCGGAGACCCGGGCGCCGGCCTGGCGCGACCTCTACGCCCGCATGGCGGTCGCCGACCGGCGCTGCGTCGAGCTGCCCGGCGCGGGCCACGAGTACGGCGGCGTCGCGGCGGACCTCGCCGCGGAGATCACCCGCTTCGTCGACGCCCACGTCTGAGGTCCGCTCGAGAACTCCTGGTGCGCCGTGTCGATCTGTGCGATTGCTGTTCGACGTGGTGGTGAGGGCGGGGTGGACGCCGGTCAGCCCAGGCCGGGGCCCCGTCGGCGAGGAGGAACCGCGATGCGCTTCATGGTGATCGTCAAGGCGAACGAGGCCACCGAGAACGGCGTCCTGCCCACCGAGCAGGAGCTCGCCGAGATGGGCGCCTACAACGAGCAGCTCGTCAAGGCGGGCGTGATGCTCGCCGGCGAGGGCCTGCACCCCAGCTCGAAGGGCGTGCGGATCCGGTACGACGAGGACGGGAAGAGCACGGTCGTCGACGGCCCCTTCGCCGAGACCAAGGAGCTCATCGCCGGCTACTGGGTGCTCCAGGTCAGCTCGCGCGAGGAGGTCGTCGAGTGGCTGAAGCGGGCGCCGTTCCGGGAGGGCGAGGTGGAGATCCGCCAGGTCTTCGAGGCAGACGACTTCGGCGAGGCGTTCACCCCCGAGCTGCGCGAGCAGGAGGACCGGCTGCGGGCGACCGTCGAGGCCCAGCAGAAGCAGGCCTGAGTCGCCGAGGGCGGCGATGAGCAGCGCGACGACGACGCACCGGGTCGTCGAGGCGGTCTGGCGGATCGAGTCCGCCAAGCTCGTCGCCGCCCTCACCCGCGTCACGGGGGACGTCGGCCTGGCCGAGGAGCTGGCCCAGGACGCGCTGGTCGCGGCGCTGGAGCGGTGGCCCGAGACGGGGGTGCCCGACAAGCCCGCGGCCTGGCTCATGGCCACGGCCAAGCACCGGGCGGTCGACGCCTTCCGGCGAGCGGAGCGGCTGCAGCGCAAGACCGCCGAGCTCGGCCGCGAGCTGACCGACGCCGAGGAGCCGGACTGGGCGGCCGCCCTCGACGAGGTGGTCGAGGACGACCTGCTCCGGCTGGTGTTCATCGCCTGCCACCCGGTGCTCTCCCGCGAGGCGCGGGTGGCGCTGACCCTGCGCCTGCTCGGCGGCCTGACCACCGACGAGATCGCGCGGGCCTTCCTCGTGCCGGAGTCGACGGTGGCCCAGCGGATCGTCCGCGCCAAGCGCACGCTCGCCGCCGCCCGCGTGCCGTTCGAGATGCCCATCGGCGCGGACTTCACCGCCCGGCTCACCTCGGTGCTCGAGGTGGTCTACCTGGTGTTCAACGAGGGCTACGCGGCGACGGCGGGGGCGTCCTGGACCCGCCCGGAGCTGTGCCAGGAGGCGCTGCGGCTCGGCCGCATCCTCGCCGGACTGACCCCCGGCGAGGCCGAGGTGCACGGCCTGGTGGCGCTCATGGAGATCCAGGCCTCCCGCATGCGGGCGCGCACCGGTCCCGACGGGCAGCCGGTCCTCCTGCTCGACCAGGACCGCGCCCGCTGGGACCACGTCCTCATCGGCCGCGGCCTGGCCGCGTTGCGCCGGGCCGAGGACGCCGGCACCGGTCTGGGGTCCTACGGGCTGCAGGCGGCCATCGCGGCCTGTCACGCCCGCGCCCGGACGGCGGAGGAGACCGACTGGCCGCGGATCGCCGCCCTCTACGAGGCGCTGGCCGAGCTGTCGCCCTCGCCGGTCGTCGAGCTCAACCGCGCCGTCGCCGTCTCCCGGGCCTACGGGCCGGCGGCCGGGCTGGAGCTGGTCGACCAGCTCACCGGCGTCCCGGCGCTGCGCGGGTACCACCTGCTGCCGGCCGCCCGCGGTGACCTGCTGCTGCAGCTCGGCCGCGCGGCCGAGGCCCGCCGGGAGTTCGAGCGGGCCGCTGCGCTGACCCGCAACGAACGGGAGCGCGACGTGCTGCTGGGCCGGGCCGCCGCCTGCGGCCTGCCGGGCTGACGCTCGACGGCGCACCAGCCGCCCGGCTGACGGTCGACTGCCCGCCGGCCGCCCGGCCGACCCTCAGCTGCGCGCCAGCCGCCCGGCGTGCTCGGCCTCCCCCGGCCGCACGTCGGAGGCCGACGACCCGGCCAGCCGCCACTGGGTGCGGACGCCGTCGGGGCCCACGCACTCCCCGCGGGCCAGCGCCTCCTCGACCAGGGCGCGGACCTGCGCCTCGTCCGCCGGGTCGCTGGCGAACAGCACCCGGACCCGCAGCTGCTCGCCCTCGCGCACCGTCGCGGTGTGGTGCGGCGCCAGGGGGCACGGCGGCTCGTGGGACCAGCTGCCGCAGAGGGCGAGGGTGACCGCGCCGCCGGGAGCGCGGTCGTCGCCGCCGGCCGGGATCGCGAGGACGGCGTCGTGGGCGTAGGCGCGACGGCCGGTGGTCACGCTCGGAGCGTGGCGCCGCGGGCGGCGCGGTGTCCACCGGTGACCCACCTCATACAGAACGGGACCGTCTCGTAGACTGGGGTCGATCGGCGGAGGCCCGGTGGCACGGGGGGCCCGGGCCTCCGCCCGGTCTCAGCCGGAGTGCCCGCCGAGCCGGGCCAGCAGCGCCCGGGCGAACGCGGCAGCGGCCGGGTCGGCCGGGGCCCCAGCCGGGTCGTCCGGGGCCGCGGCGCGCAGCCAGGCGGCGAGCGGACCGGCCAGCGCGGGCGACAGCGCGGCGATCCACTCACCGGTGCCCGCGCGGGCCTCGGCGACGTGCTCGGTCCCGCCGCCGGGCAGGTGTGCGACCACCTCGGGCCGCGTCGCCAGCAGGCCACCGACCCGCCAGTCGCCGGCCGTGGTCCGGGTCGCCAGCGCCTCGAGCCGGTCGGCCGCCGTCCGCAAGAGCTCGGCCTCGTGCACGCGCGCATCGTGCCCGACTGCGCAGCGTGACCAGACCACGACGCTTCAGGCGTGTCGGACGACGCGCCGCGGCGTTCGTGGGCCCTCCGGCTCCGGGACACGGGACGTTCGCCCCTGGTTGCGGAGTCCGTCACCTCCGCTGCTCAGCGTGAGCTCCGTCTGCACGGTCAGCGAAAGAGGGAAGAGGCCCGTGACCACATCCGAACGACTCCCCGAGACCCCCGCCGTCTCCCGCCGCTCGTTCCTCGGCCGCGGCGCGGCGACGGGGCTGGGCATCGTCCTCGTCGGCAGCGTCGACACGATCTTCGGCGCCGGCCCGGCCGCAGCGCAGGGGCGCGACCGGAACGGCGACGGGGCCGGGGAGGCGGGGTACGGCCCGCTCGTGCCCGACCCCGCGGGCATCCTCGCCCTCCCGGCCGGCTTCTCCTACACGATCATCGCCGAGACGGGGGTCACCGACCTGGAGGAGGGCGGCAAGACCCCCGCCGACCCCGACGGCGCGGCGAGCTTCCCCCTCCGCCGGGGCGGGACCGTCCTCGTCTACAACCACGAGGTCGGAAGTGACGAGGAGAACCCCGTCCCGCGGATCGCGGGCCTCGTCTACGACGAGTCCGGCGGCGGCGGGACGACGAACCTCGAGGTCGACCGCGACGGCAACCGGGTGCGCGAGTACGTCAGCCTGGCCGGCACGGTGAACAACTGCGCGGGCGGCAAGACGCCGTGGGACACGTGGCTGACCTGCGAGGAGACCGAGGTGGTCGAGGGCGACGAGGGCAGCTACGGCGCGCTGACCAAGCGGCACGGCTACGTCTTCGAGGTCGACCCCCACGACCAGGACGCGAACCAGGACCCGAAGCCGATCAAGGCGCTGGGGCGCTACCCGCACGAGGCGGTCGTCGTCGACCCGCGGCGCGGCCACTTCTACCTGACCGAGGACGCCGCCGGTCCCTACGGGCTGTTGTACCGCTGGACCCCGCCGGAGGACTTCCGCCCGGGCAAGGACCGGCTGCGCGACCTCGCCGACGACGCCGGGACGCTCGAGGCCCTGAAGGCCTTCGACGGCGGCCGGCACGTGCCCGACCTCTCCGTCGCCGAGGAGATCGGCACGACCTACTCCGTGGAGTGGGTCGAGGTGCCCGACCGGGACGCCGCGACGACGTCCACCCGCAAGCAGTTCGCCGACGACGAGATCACCCGCAGCCAGAAGCTCGAGGGGATGTGGTGGGCCGACGGCGGCGCGTACTTCACCGCCTCCTTCGCCCGGACCGCCGAGGACGACGCGGAGGAGGCCAGTGCCGCGTCGCACGACGGGCAGGTGTGGTTCCTCGACCCGAGGAAGGGGACCATCGAGCTGACCCTGCGCTTCGCGTACACGCCATCGGACCAGGACGGCGACCCGGACGGTCCCGACAACATCACCGTCTCGCCGTTCGGCGGCGTCATCATCGCCGAGGACGGCGAGGGCGTGCAGCACCTGGTCGGCGCCACCGACGACGGCGAGGCCTTCCTCTTCGCCCGCAACGAGACCGAGGCCCAGTCGGAGTTCACCGGGCCCAACTTCTCCCCGGACCGCCGGATCCTCTTCGCCAGCATCCAGGGCGACGGCAGCGGCCCTGCTGAGGGCGAGGCCGGTCCCGACGAGGGCGCGGACCCGGCCAACCCGGGCTACGTGTTCGCCATCACCGGTCCGTTCAGGCACCTCTGAGACCCGGGAGGGGCGGCCGCCGGAGTTCCCGGCGGCCGCCCCTCGTCGTCACGCAGTCTCGCGGCGCATCGGGATGTGCGGGATGCCGTCCTCGACGTAGCCGGGGCCGCTCCTGCGGAAGCCGAACCGGCCGTACCAGTCCTCCAGGTGGGCCTGCGCGCCCATGGTGATCGGCAGCCCGTCGCACAGCGCGATGCCGGCCTCGATGAGCTCGGCGGCCAGCCCCTTCCCCCGGTGCGCCGCCGCGGTGGCCACCCGGCCGATGGCGCGGGTGGCGCCGTCGTCGAGCACCCGGATCGTCGCCGCCACCTCGCCGTCCACCTCGTGCCACAGGTGCACGGTGGTCGGCTCGACGTCCCGCCCGTCCAGCTCCGGGTACGGGCACTGCTGCTCGACGACGAAGACGTCGACCCGCAGGCGGCACAGGCCGTAGACCTCGAACGGGGTGAGCTCGGCGAAGCGGGCGGTGCGCAGGCGCGGTCGGACGGCGGGCGATCCGGCGGTCATGCCCCAGTTGTAACCCACGCGCCCGGGCCCGCCGGGGGCTCCCCGTGGTACACCTAGCGGTCAGGGTTGCCTTGCCTATCTCGCGGAGGACCGCACGTGACCAGGCCCGGGCGGAAGACCGCCACGCTCCTGCCCGCCCTGACCGTGGCGGCCGTGCTCGCCGGGTGCGGGTCCGACGGCGGCTCCGGCGGGGACGCGCTGACCGTCTACAGCGCCCAGCACGAGAGCCTGGTCCGCACGATGCTCGAGGACTTCACCGCGGAGACCGGCATCGAGCTGGAGTTCCGCGACGCGAACGACGCCGAGCTCGCCAACCAGATCGTGCAGGAGGGCGAGGCCTCGCCGGCCGACGTCTTCCTGACCGAGAACAGCCCGTCGATCGACATCCTCGACCGCGAGGGGCTCCTGGCGCCGCTGGACTCCTCGACCCTCGACCAGGTGGGCGAGCAGTACCGGCCGTCGTCGGGCAACTGGACCGGGTTCGCCGCCCGGTCGACCGTGCTGGTCTACAACCCCACGCAGCTGCCCGAGGGCGAGCTGCCGGCGTCGATCCTGGACCTGGCGAACCCGGAGTGGCAGGGGCGGATCGGCATCGCGGCCGGCGGCCCGGACTTCCAGGCGATCGTCGCCGCCGTCCTCGCGCTGCGCGGGGAGGACGAGACCCGCGCGTGGCTGGAGGGGCTGGAGCGCAACGCCGCCGTCTACCAGAGCAACACCGCGGTCATGGTGGCCGCCGACGAGGGCGAGATCGACGCCGGCGTGATGTACCACTACTACTGGTACCGCGACCAGGCCGAGAACGCGCTCAAGGGCGACGACGCCGCACTGCACTACTTCCGCAACGGCGATCCCGGCGCCTTCCTCAGCGTCTCCGGCGCCGGTGTCCTCGCCTCCTCCGACCAGCAGGAGGAGGCCCAACAGCTGGTCGCCTACCTCACCGGCCCGGAGGCCCAGCAGAAGCTGGCGGAGAGCTCGGCGCTGGAGTACGCGGTCGGCAACGGCGTCGCCTCCGCCGAGGCGCTGCCCCCGCTGGCCGACCTGCAGGCGCCCGACGTCGACCCCGGCTCGCTCGACCAGCAGCGGGTCACCGAGCTGATGCAGCAGGTGGGGCTGCTCTGAGCGCGCCGCCGGCCGTCGGCCCCGGGACGACGGTCGTCCCGGGGCGCGTCCGCCCGCGCTCGGCCGTGCGCCGCAGCCCGGTGGTGCTGCTGCTGGCCACGGCCGTCGCCGCGCTGGCCCTGCTGCCGCTGGGCTACATCGCCGTCTCCACCGTCGACGTCGGCTGGAGCGGCGTCCGCGAGCTGGTGTTCCGACCGCGGGTGGCCGAGCTGCTGTGGAACACCGCCCGCCTGGTCGGCGGCACGGTGCTGCTGTGCGCCGTCCTCGGGGTCGGCGCGGGGTGGCTGGTGGAGCGCGCGGCGCTGCCCGGACGGCGGGTCTGGCACGTGCTGCTGGTCGCGCCGCTGGCCGTGCCGGCGTTCGTCAACAGCTTCGCGTGGATCTCCCTGCTGCCGGGGCTGGACACCTACGGCGGCGCGCTGCTGGTCGTGACCCTGTCCTACTTCCCGTTCGTCTACCTGCCGGTGGTCGCCGCCTTCCGCGGCCTGGACCCGGCGCTGGAGGAGACCGCCCGGGGGCTGGGGCTGTCGGGCTGGGCGGTGTTCCGGCGGGTGCAGCTGCCCCAGCTGCGGGTCGCGCTGCTGGGCGGCAGCCTGCTGGTCGCGTTGCACGTGCTGGCCGAGTTCGGCGCGCTGCAGATGCTGCGCTACCCGACCTTCACCACGGCGATCTACGACCAGTACCGGGCCACCTTCAACGGGCCGGGCGCCACGATGCTCGCCGGCGTCCTCGTGCTGCTGTGCCTGGTCCTGCTGCTGGCCGAGCTGCGGCTGCGCGGTCGGCGCGGCTACGCGCGCACCGGGGCCGGGGTGGCCCGGGCCGGCCGGCCGGTGCGGCTGGGGGCGCTGGGCGTCCCGGCGCTGCTGGGCCTGGCGGCCCTGGTCGGGCTCTCCCTCGGGGTGCCGCTGGCCAGCCTGGCCACCTGGCTGGTCCGCGGCTCGTCCACCGGGCTGGACCCCGCCGCCTTGGCCGCCACCACCGGGACGACGCTCGCGCTGGCCGCCGCGGCCGCCGTCGTCACCACCGCGATGGCGCTGCCCACCGGCTGGCTCGCCGTCCGGGCCCGCGGCCGGGTGGCCACGGTGCTGGAGCGCAGCACCTACCTGGGCAGCTCGGTGCCGGCGATCGTCATCGCGCTCGCGCTGGTGACCATCGCCATCAACGTCACGCCGTGGATCTACCAGACCGTCCCGGTCCTCCTGGCCGCCTACGCGATCCTCTTCCTGCCGCGCGCGATCGTGACCGTGCGTGCCGCGGTGGAGCAGTCGCCGCCGATCCACGACGACGTCGCCGCCTCGCTCGGGTCCTCGGCGGCCGACCGGCTGCGGCGGGTGACCCTGCCGCTGCTCGCGCCCGGCATCGGCGCCGGGGCCGCGCTGGTCTTCCTCGCCGTCGTCACGGAGCTGACCGCGACGCTGCTGCTCGCCCCCACCGGGACGACCACGCTGGCCACGGCGTTCTGGTCGGCGAGCAGCGCCCTGGAGTACGGAGCTGCCGCGCCCTACGCCGTGGTCATGGTGCTGCTGTCGGCGCCGGCCACGGTGCTGCTCTCCCGCGACGCCCGGCGGGGGCTGACCACCTGATGCCCGACGAGGACCCGACGACATGAGCTCCCTGACGGTCACCGCCGTGACCAAGTCCTACGGCGCCACCCCCGTGCTCACCGGGGTGGACCTGCACGTGCCGGAGGGCGGGTTCACCGCGCTGCTGGGACCCTCCGGGTGCGGGAAGACGACGCTGCTGCGCCTGGTCGCCGGCTTCGACGACCCGGACGCCGGGACGATCGCGATCGGCGGCCGGGAGGTGGCCGGACCCGGCCGCAGCGTCGCCGCCCGGCGCCGGCGGATCGGCTTCGTGCCGCAGGAGGGCGGGCTGTTCCCGCACCTGACCGTCGCCGGCAACGTCGCCTTCGGCCTGCCCCGCCGGCAGCGTCGCGACGCCGGGCGGGTGGGTGCGCTGCTGCGCCTGGTCGGCCTGGACGCCGGGCTCGCCGAGCGCTCGCCGCACCAGCTCTCCGGCGGCCAGCAGCAGCGGGTCGCGCTCGCCCGCGCGCTGGCCCCGGAACCGAGCCTCGTGCTGCTCGACGAGCCGTTCTCCTCCCTCGACGCGTCACTGCGGGAGGAGACCCGGCAGGCGGTGGCCGACGCGCTCGCCGCCGCCGGGGCGACCGCGGTGCTGGTCACCCACGACCAGGCCGAGGCGCTGTCGATGGCCGACGAGGTGGCGGTGCTGCGCGGCGGCCGGCTGGTGCAGCTGGCCGAGCCTCGGACCCTCTACCGCAGTCCGCGCGACCTCGACGTCGCCACGTTCGTGGGGGAGTCGGTGGTCCTGGACGCGGAGGTCCGCGCCGGGCGGGCGCACTCGGCGCTGGGCGACCTCGCGCTCGGCGGCACCTGCCCCGACGGCCCGGCCCGGGTGCTGCTGCGCCCCGAGCAGTTGCGCCTCGGACCGGTGGGGGAGGGGCCGGCGGCGCGGGTGCGCGGCGTCGACTTCTTCGGCCACGACGCGCGAGTCCGGCTGGAGCTCCCCTCGGGGCTGCGGCTGAGTGCCCGGCTGGAGGGCTGGGATCTGCCTTCGGCGGGGGACGACGTGTCGATCCGCGTGGTCGGTGCGGCGGTGCCGTTCCCCGCCGTCGTCTGACGCCGTCGGGAGCATCGCAGCGAGCGCCAGCGAGCGAGGAGCGGACCGGCGGCGGCACGCGACCCGTGGGCACCGTCGTCTGACGCCGTCGGGAGCATCGCAGCGGGCGCCAGCGAGCGAGGAGCGGACCGGCGGCGGAAGGCGACCCGTGGAAGGCGACCCGTGGGCACCGTCGTCTGACGGCGCGCCTCGAGGCGCCGCGCAGCGTTAGGTATGCCTAAGCTCACGCCCGTGGATCTCTTCCTCTTCACGGTCGACGCCGAATGGGGAGCCGACGTGGTGGCCGCCGGCGCGGCCGGGATCGTCGTCGACTGGGAACGCCGCGGAAAGCACCGCCGGCAGCTGGGGGAGGGGACCCAGATCAGCACCGACACCCCCGAGGACCTCAGCCGCGTGCGGGCGGCCACTGCCGGCCGGCTGCTGTGCCGGCTCAACGGCTTCGGCCCGTGGACGGTCGACGAGGTGGACGACGCCGTCGCCCGGGGTGCCGACGAGCTGCTGCTGCCCATGGTGCGCACGCCGGAGGAGGTCGACCGCACCCTCGACCTGGTCGCCGGTCGCTGCGGCCTGGGCATCCTCGTCGAGACCCTGGACGCCGTCGCGGAGGTGGCCGAGCTGGCCCGCCGGCCGCTGTCCCGGATCTACGTGGGCCTCAACGACCTGCGCATCGAGCGCCGCTCGGACTCGCTGTTCGCCCCGCTCGTCGACGGCACCGTCGACTCCGTCCGGGCCGCGGTGCCCCAGCCCTTCGGGGTCGGCGGGCTCACCCTCCCCGGCGGCGGCTTCCCGGTCCCGGGCGAACTGCTGGCCGCCGAGCTGCTCCGGCTCGGCACCGACTTCACCTTCCTGCGCCGCTCGTTCACCGCGGACATGGCCGGCCGCGACCCGGCGGTGGAGGTGCCCAGGCTGCTCGGCGCCCTCGACGCGCTGGACCGGGCGACCCCCGACGAGGCCGCGCAGCGGCGGGCGGCCTTCGTGGCGGCGGTGACCGGGGGCGTGACGGCGTCGCAGGGCGTGGTGCCGGTGCCGCAGCCGGCATGAGGGCCGTGGTGACCGGTGCCGGCGGCTTCGTCGGACGGCACCTGGTGGCCCGGCTGCGCGCCGACGGCTGGTCGGTCGTGGGACTCACCCGGGCCGACGTCGACCTGACCGACCCGGACGCCGCCGCCACCGCCGTCCGCGCGGCCGATCCCGACGTGGTGTTCTCCCTCGCCGCCGGGCGGGCGAAGGCCACCGCCGCGCAGCGGGCCGCCACGGTCGCGGTCAACACCAGCCCGTGGCTGGTCGACGCGCTGCCCGACCGCTGCCGCACCGTGGTCCGGCTGGGCTCGTCGACCGAGTACGCCGCCGGCCCCGCGCCGCTCACGGAGGACGCCGCGCTGCGCCCCCGCGGCTTCTTCGGTGCCACCAAGGCGGCCGGGTCGCTGCTGCTGCAGGCCGCGGCCGCCGAACGCGGCGTCCGGGCCGTCGTGCTGCGCGCCTTCCAGGTGTACGGCCCCGGGGACCACCCGACCCGGTTGGTACCGGTCGTGCTCGACGCCGCCCGGACCGGCGCGGTGGTCCCGCTGCCGACCCGGGCGAGCCGTCGCGACTGGGTGTGGGTGGGCGACGTCGTCGACGCGTGCGTGCGGGCCGCTCGGGCCGACGACCTGCCCGCGGGGCAGGTTCTCAACGTGGGCACCGGCGTACAGACCTCCATCGAGGAGCTCGTGGAGATCGCTGCGCGGGTCACCGGTCGGCCGATCACCACGGCGCCCGGCGCCCACCCGGGCCGGGAGTGGGACACCGACTGCTGGGTCAGCGACCCGTCCCTGGCAGCAGCCCTGCTGGGCTGGCGGCCGACGGTCGGCCTGGCCGAGGGGCTGGCCCGGACCTGGGCAGCCCTGTCGTGACCGGCGCGACCGGACCGCTGGTCGCCGTCATCGTGCCGGTGTACCGGAACGAGGCGACGCTCGAGCCGCTCGCCGACCGGCTGGCCGCCGCGCTCGCCGGGCGGAACTGGCGACTGCGGCTGGTCATCGACGCCTCGCCCGACGACAGCGCACGCGTGGCGTTCGCCCTCAGCGCGGCCGACCCGCGGATCGCCGTCACCGGGCTGACGGTCACCGGCGGCCAGCACGCGGCACTGGCCCGGGGGCTGGCGGCCGAGCCCGGCGCCGACGTCTGGGTGTGCATGGACGCCGACCTGCAGGACCCGCCCGAGGCGGTGCCCCTCCTGCTGGACCGGCTGGCCGACGGCGACGTCGAGGCCGTCTTCGCCGGACGCCGCGGCGACTACGAGTCGCGGCTGCGCCGGCTCACGGGCACGGCGCACCGCCGGGTCGCGGCGCGGCTGACCGGCCTGCCTCCGGACGCCGGTGCCTTCCTCGCGATGGGGCCCCGGGTGCGGGCGGCCGTGCTCGCCGAGGAGGCGCCCAGCATCGTGCTCGCCGTCGGGCTGGCGCGGCGGCCGGTGGCCACCGTGCCGGTTGCCCGCTCGCGCCGCCCGGAAGGTCGGTCGGCCTGGAGCGCGCGGGCCCGGCTGGTGCAGTCGGCGCGGTCGCTGTTCTGGGCGGCCCGCCACCGCCGAGGCTGAGCGGACCCCCGTCGCGTTCGGGACCGACCTTGACGTCCCGCCGTTCTAGTGTTCCCAGACCTGGACGACGAGGTCGGTCTTGCCGGCCGGGAAGTCGTACTCGGCGGTCATCCGCATCCCCGCGGACTCGAGGATGCCGTCGTCGTCGGTGGGCACCGGCTGCCCGTCGATGAGCCGGCGGACGAGCCAGACGCGGGCCGCGTCGGCGGGGGCGTCGTCCGGCGGGAGGACGACATCGGGACGCAGCTGCGGTGCCGTCGTCCGGACGTAGTGGTCCAGACCGGTCGCCGAGCGCTGATCGGCCGCGACGACGGGCTCCCCGGCCCGGTGACGCTCGGCGATCAAGGCCACCACCTCGTCGGCGCGCTCCCGCGGCTCACGGTCGGCGAGCGGGGCGCAGGCCAGCAGCGCGCAGGCCACGAGCAGCCCCGCCACCGGAGCGCGGGCCGCCCGGGGCACGGTCAGGGCTCCCGCCGCCGCCAGCACACCCAGGCCGAGGAGGCCGGCGAGCAGGTAGCGGGGCAGGTAGACCGGCCGCACCAGCTCGGCGGCGAGCAGGAGCACCAGCGGGACCAGCACCCAGCAGATCCCCACGACCCGCACCCCGACGGCACGCACGGCGCCGAGCACGGCCAGCCCGACGGTGAGGTAGAGGAGCGGGCCGCGCCCCCCGGCCCACGCCTCGACGGCCTGGTTCGCCAGCGTCCCGCCGGTGTCGCGCAAGTGCTGGGCGTTGCGGGCACCGGTGCCGTTGAGCAGGTTCACCACGACGAGCCCGACGGTCGGCAGGACGGCGGCCGCCCCGATGGCCATCAGCGGCAGGGCACGCCGACCCCGCAGCAGCAGTGCCGCGACGACGAAAGCGGCCAGGACGGTGACCGCGTACCAGTGCATCAGCCCCATCCCGGCGCCGGCCAGGCCGAACAGGACCCGCCCGCGCGGCGCCTCCTGCAACCACCGGACCAGCCCCAGGGCGGCCCCGCCGGTCGCCAGGACCGCCAACCCGTAGCTGCGCGCCTCGACAGCCTGCTCGAGCAGCAGGGGAGCCGAGGCCAGCACGGCGCCGGCCAGCACGCCGGTGGCCCGCGTGGCCACCCGGCTCACCGCCCGGGTCACCAGCGCGATCCCGCCGGCGGTCGCCAGCAGCGACAGCGCCCGCAGCGACGTGTCACCGCCCACGCCGGGCAGCGACGTCCAGGCGGAGACGACCAGGTAGTAGGGCGCGTTGTACGACGGGGGGACGTCGACCAGGTAGCTCGTCGTCCCCCGGCCGCTGACGACCGCCGCGAGGATCTCCCGGAAGGGCAGCCGGCCGACCTCCGCGGTGAACAGTTCGTCGAACCACAGCCCGTGCCCGGGAGCCAGGAGCACCGCACCGAGGAGCACGACGAGCAGCGGGGGGAGGAGCTCGACCGGTGACCAGCGCACCGAGGCCGCAGCCACTGACGGCGGAGCCTGCAGCCTGTCCGCCGTCGCGCTCACACGGGCAGGTTAGGCGACCCTTCCCCGCTGCGGTCGTCCCCAGGCGGGTGCCGCGCGGCGCGCGGGGGCCGCCGTCAGTCCTCCGGCTCGTCCTGCCCGCTGTGCGCCCGCGCCCAGTACGGCACCGCGATCCACCACCACACCAGCAGCAGGGCAACCGCCCCGGCCGTGATCCACGCCTGGAGAGCCGCGAACACCACGTCGGTCACCAGCAGCACGGCCGACGAGATGGCGAGGGCCAGCACGATCAGTCCGGCGAACGCCGACCGGTGGCTGCGCCGCAGCAGGTTCTCCTTGTCGTGCTGGCGGAACAGCACCCGGTGCTGCGCGGCCGGGGCGATGAGCAGCCCGGTCGCGACGGCGGCCGCCAGCAGGGTCACGAAGTACACGTCCCGCTGGAACTCCGTGAGCTCCTCGCCACCCGGCTGGAACGGCACGACCAGCAGGAAGGCGAAGAGGAACTGCACACCGGGCAGTGCCACCCGCAGCTCGTTGAGCAGCTCGATCAGCTCGCGGTCGATCCGCTGCTTGCGGGACTCGCCCGGTTCGCCGTCGCTCTCCCGGCCGGAGTGGCGTGCCGGGCCTCGCTCCGTGTCGACCATGCCTGTCACCGCCTCCTGGCGTTCACCCGCCGTTCACCTGGCGGTGAGTACTTCCACCAACGCGTCCGGGGTATGCGGATGACCTCCGTGACGGGTCAGGAGAGGTGGGTCGGGCATGTCGATGTGGGCACCGATGGAGGCCGAAGGCGGCCGCGCGCAGGACGACGGGATCCCTGCAGCCGACCCGGGCGCGGGCGCACCGGAGCCGGCCGAGGGCTACGGAGTCGGCGGGGAGGAGCCCGACCGGCCGGAGGAGCGGCAGCCGTCGGCGGACGACGGCGGCCAGCACGCCGACCCGCCCTTCCGGACCCCGGACCCGGGCGACCTCACCCGCGGCGACCGTTGACGCGCCGGGGCTGAGCGTCGCGCTGGGCCCGCGCAGGTCACGGCCCGGCCGGCACCGCCGGGGCGTCGTGGATTGCGGGGCTGCGGGTTCCGCGCTCTGCCGGGCGGCGGGTCACCGCTGGGCGACGCCCCGGGCCACCTCGGCCGGCCGCTGCTGCTCGCCCGCGTAGGAGCTGACCGCGACCAGCGCACCGGTCAGGGCCGGGATCACCCACTGCAGCCGGTCGAGCTGCTCCTGCGCGGCGGCGACCTCGGCCTTGGTGCGCTTGGCCGGCTTGGTGCCCGACCGCGCCGGGACGGAGCCGGCGCCCGACACCACCTGGCCGAGGGTCCGGCTGTAGGCGGTGACGCCCAGCGCGGCGAAGGTCAGGGCGGTCTTGAGCACGCTCATGCCGGCCACCCCCTGCTGGCGCGCGACGCGGCCGCGGTTGCCGAGCAGCTGCCCGACGCTGCCGACCAGGTGTGCGCCGATCGCCGCGGCGTTGACCGGCGTCCAGCGGTCCCACCCGGCGTTGGCGACCCGGCCGGTGCCGCGGCCGCTCCCTGCCTCCCCGGCAGCGGGGTTGAGGGCGACCGCGTTGGCGAGGGTGCCGCCGAACCAGGCCGCCAGGCCGAGGTCGTGCAGGCTGCGGGACACGGTGTTGCGAGCCATGGCTGCGCTCCGGGGGAGGGGGGAGGGGACCCGCCGGTCCTACCCCTGGCCGCCGGCCGCCACACCGGTTGTGCGCAATCGAAGCCGGCGGGTCAGGTGCCGTACCGCAGCGCCGCCCGCTGGCGCGCCTTGGCCGCCTCCACCTCGCGGTCCTTCGGGGGAGCGGTCGTGACCATGGCCGCCAGCAGTCGTGCGGACGCCTCGGCCACCTCGGCGACGGCGCGGTCGAAGACCTCCGCGTTGGCCCGGGAGGGCCGCGTCGAGCCGCTGATCTTGCGCACGTACTGCAGCGCGGCCGCCTGGATCTCCTCGTCGGTCACCGCCGGCTCGAAGTTGGCCAGCGGTCGGATGTTCCGGCACATGGGCCAGAGCGTAGGAGCGGCCGCCGACAGCCGGGAGCCCCCGCGGAGGGATCAGGCGGTGAAGCCGGCCCGGTCGATCCGCCGGTGGTAGCGGGTGCCGAGCCGGCCGCCCACCACGGCGCCGAGCAGGGTGACGACGGCCATCGCGAGCAGGGTGACGATCCCGGCCGTGGTGGCGGTGCCCTCGTCGATCGGGATCCGCGGCAGGTGCAGCGCCTCGAGCACGTTGTACTCGCGGCCCAGCAGGTACCCGGCCACCGAGAGCACCACCACGACGAGCAGCCCGACCAGCCAGACGGCGACGCCCTGGCGCACCCCGCTGAAGCGGGCCATCCGCCCGGCCACGTACCCGCCGGCGAGGTAGGCCACGAAGAGCACCACCAGCAGCGCGATCGCGCCGCCGAGGCCGATCGTGTCGGCCTGCTGCGCGGCGTCGTCCGCGGAGGCGATCCCCTGGGTGAGGCCCAGCGCGACACCGGCGGCGGACAGCAGCGCGATGAGCAGGACCGCCAGCCCGTTGGCCGACAGCCAGCCGAAGAACGCCGCGCCCCACTTCACGCCGCCGAAGGCCGACCGCTGCGCGGCGACCGCGTCGCGCGCGGCGCCGCGGGTGGCCGAGGCGCCCTCGCGGGCGGCGTCGGAGTCGTGGACCGTGCGCTCGTTGCTCGCCATGGCGGCTCCTCCGGCGGGCCGGGAGCGCCGCTCCCGGACGGTGGCCGCGCCGGCCGGTCGCCGCCGCGGGTGCAGCGGGACGATTCCCCAGGTCGCAGCCGACAAACGGAGGGGCACATGACGGTGCTGCTGGTCGACGCGGCCAACGTGGTCGGCGCCCGCCCCGACGGCTGGTGGCGCGACCGGGCGGGTGCGACGTCCCGGTTGCTGGAGCGGCTCGCCCCGCTGGGCGGGCGGCTGCTACCCGGCCCGGACGGGGCACGCGTGGGGGTCGACGAGATCGTCGCCGTCGTCGAGGGCGCGGCCCGCTCCGTGCGCGCGCCGGACGGCGTCACCCTCGTCCGCGCGCCCGGGAGCGGGGACGACGCGCTGGTCGCCCGTGCGGGCGAGCTCGCGCGGGAGGGGCGCGACGCCCTGGTGGTGACCGCCGACCGCGGGCTGCGGGCGCGGCTGCCGGAGGGCGTGGCGGTCGCCGGCCCCGGCTGGCTGTGGTCCGCGCTGGACGCCCCGCCCGCATGACCCGCTCGCGGCAGGGGTAGGGACGGCGGACGTCGAGCCGGGGCGTGCCAGCGCTGTGCGTGCCCTCCCCCTCCCCGAGGAGCCGCATGCCGCCGTCCACCGCGCCGTCCCGCACGCCCACCGTCCTCGTCACCGGCGCCTCCAGCGGGATCGGCCGGGCCACCGTCCACGCGATGGCCGCGCGCGGCGCCGCCCTGGTGCTCGTCGCCCGGGGCCGCGAGTCACTGGAGGAGGCGGCCGCCGAGGCCCGGGACCGCGGCGCCGGTGCGGTGCTCGTCTGCCCGGTCGACGTCAACGACCCCGACGGTCTCCAGCAGGTCGTCGACGCCACCGTGGCCCGCTTCGGGCGGCTGGACGCCGTCGTCCACGCGGCGCAGACCATGGCCTACGGCCGGATCGAGGACGTGCCCCGCGAGGCGTTCGAGGCCGTCGTCGACACCGGTCTCCACGGCACGGCGAACCTCGCCCGAGCGGTGCTGCCGGTGTTCCGGCGGCAGGGCAGCGGCCACCTGGTCGTCGTGAGCTCGCTGCTGGCCTCGGTCACCGCGCCGCTCATGGGCACCTACGCGGCGGCCAAGTGGGGGCAGCTGGGGCTGGTCCGGACGCTGCAGCAGGAGCTCCGGGACGCCCCCGGCGTGCACGTCTCGGCGGTCGCCCCGGGCGGGGTCAGCACGCCGATCTACTCCCAGGGCGCGACGTGGGCGGGCAGCACCGGCCGGCCGCCCCCACCGGTCTACACCGCCGACCGCGTCGCCCGGGCCGTCGTCGCCCGGCTGGACCGGCCCCGGCGCCTGGTGCAGTCCGGGTTCGGCAACTGGTTCGTCATCGCCGGGTTCCGCCTGTTGCCGGGCCTCTACGACGTCCTGGTCGGCCCGCTGTTCCGCAGGCTGGCACTGTCCGGGGACGACACCGGCCCCACGGAGGGCAACGTGTTCGCCTCCCGGCCGCAGGGCAACGCGAAGGACGGCCGCTGGCGCGGGATCTGACTCACCAGCGGGCGGGCCGCTCCGGCAGGTCGGCCTCGAAGGCGGCGACGAGTCCGGCGGCGACGTCCCTGAGCTTGACGTTGCGCCGCTGCGAGGAGTGCTTGAGCAGCGCGAAGGCCTGCTCGGCGGTGCACCGCTCCTGGGCCATCAGCAGCCCGACGGCCTGGCCGATGACGGTGCGCGTGTCCAGGCCGCCGCGCAGCTGCTCGGCCTTGTCGTCGCCGTCGGCGATGCGCAGCGCCACCGCCAGCGCGCCGGCGGCCTGGCCCGCCCAGCGGGCGGCTACCGCCTCGTCCGCGGGACCGAAGGCGCGCGGCTCGGTGGAGTACAGGTTGAGCGCCCCGCGGCTGCGGCCCTCGACGGTCAGCGGCAGCGACAGCGACGACCGGACGCCGACCTGGGCCGCCAGCGCCGGGTAACCGTTCCAGCGCTGCTCGGCGAGCATGTCCTCGACCCGGACGACGACGCCCTCCCGCATCGCCGCGAGGCAGGGGCCGTCGTCGAGCCGGTACTGCCGCTCGTCGGCCTCCTCGGCGAGGACGTCGGTGGCGCTGACGGTCACCGCGCCGTCCGAGCGGGCCAGGGTCAGCCCGCACGCCCCCGCCTTCGGGGTGTGGCGCACCGCCAGGTGGACGAGGTCGCCGAGGAACTCGTTCAGGTCGCCGCCGGACGCCAGCAGTGCGAGCAGGTCGGCGTCCTCCGGCCCGAGCCCTTCTCTCACCGATGTCCTCCCCGCGCCATCCGGTCGTGCACGACCGACGAGTATGCGTCACCGCGGGCCGCGCCGGGACAGGGACGCCCGCGTCGGGCCCGTGAACGGCGCGTACCGATCCGTCGACGACGGTTGACCGGTCCGGGCGGGAGGACCACCCTGACCCCACCCGTCCGCCGGGGGCCGACCGGAAGGCACGGCATGACCGCCGATCCCGCTGCCCGCTCCTCCGCCCCCCACCACGCCGGCGTCGAGGCCGAGCGTGTCGACGAGGGGTACCTCCACAAGCGCCAGCTGCGCACCGGGACCGCGGGCTGGCTGCTGCTCGCCGGCCTGGGCGTCTCGGCGGTCATCTCCGGCGACTACGCCGGCTGGAACTTCGGCCTCGCCGAGGGCGGCTTCGGGGGGCTGCTGATCGCGACGGTCCTCATGGCGGTGATGTACACCGCCATGGTGTTCGGGCTGGCCGAGCTCGGCTCGGCGCTGCCGACGGCCGGCGGCGGCTACACCTTCGCCCGCCGCGCGCTCGGCCCCTGGGGCGGCTACGCGACCGGCGTGGCGGTGCTCATCGAGTACGCCATCGCCCCGGCCGCGATCGCCACCTTCATCGGCGCCTACGTGGAGTCGCTCGGGCTGTTCGGCATCACCGACGGCTGGTGGGTCTACCTGGTCGTCTACGCGCTGTTCATCGGCATCCACCTGATGGGCGTCGGCGAGGCGCTCAAGGCGATGTTCGCCGTCACCGTGGTCGCGCTGCTCGGGCTGGTCGTCTTCCTCGTCGGGGCGGTCCCGCAGTTCGACGCGGGCAACCTGCTCGACATCGCGCCCACCGACGCCGCGGGCGCGTCGTCGTTCCTGCCGTACGGGCTGATCGGCATCTGGGCGGCCTTCCCGTTCGCGATCTGGTTCTTCCTCGCCGTGGAGAGCGTGCCGCTGGCCGCCGAGGAGGCCCGCGACCCGGCCCGCTCGATGCCGCGCGGGATCGTCGCGGCGATGGGCGTGCTCGTCCTGCTCGCCGTCCTCATGCTGGTCTTCACCCCCGGCGCCGGCGGGTCGTCGACGATCGCCGCGTCGGGCAACCCGCCGGTCGACGCGCTGGCCGCCTCGGCCGCACCCGACGCGCTCACCACGGTGGTCAACTACGCGGGCCTGTTCGGCCTGGTGGCGAGCTTCTTCTCGATCATCTACGCGTACTCGCGGCAGACCTTCGCGCTCTCCCGCGCCGGGTACCTGCCGCGGGCGCTGTCGGTGACCAACGCGCGCAAGGCGCCGATGCTCGCCCTGCTCGTGCCCGGCGCGATCGGCTTCGTGCTCTCGCTGACCGGGCAGGGCGCGATGCTGCTGAACATGGCCGTCTTCGGGGCGACGGTGTCCTACGTGCTCATGATGGTCAGCCACATCGTGCTGCGCCGCCGCGAGCCGGACCTGGAGCGCCCGTACCGGACCCCCGGTGGCGTGGTCACCACCGGGGTCGCGCTGGTGCTGGCCGCCGCGGCGGTGGTCGCCACCTTCCTCGTCGACGTCACCGCCGCGTTCTGGACCCTGGGCGCCTACGCGGTGTTCCTCGCCTACTTCGCCCTCTACAGCCGGCACCACCTGGTCGCCTCCGCGCCGGAGGAGGAGTTCGAGCTGCTGGCCGCCGCCGAGGAGGAGATGGGATGAGCGTGCGCCGGGCGACGGTGGGCGGGCACACCCACGAGTTCCCCACCCTGGTCGAGCTGCTGGCCAAGGCGACCCCGGCCCGCTCCGGCGACGTCCTGGCCGGCTGCGCCGCGGAGTCGGCCGCCGAGCGGGTGGCCGCCCAGTCGCTGCTGGCCGACCTGCCGCTGGCCACCTTCCTGGAGGACCAGGTCGTCGGGTACGAGGAGGACGACGTCACGCGGCTCGTCCTCGACACCCACGACCGGGCCGCCTTCGCGCCGGTGGCGTCGCTGACCGTGGGCGAGTTCCGCGACCGGCTGCTGGCCTGGGCCGCGGCCGGCGACGAGGCGGCCATCTCCGCGCTCGCCCCGGGGCTGACCCCGGAGATGGTCGCGGCCACGTCCAAGCTCATGCGCAACGCCGACCTGGTCGCCGTCGGCCGGCGGACCCGGGTGGTGACCGGGCTGCGCAGCACCCTCGGCCTGCCCGGCCGGCTGGCCTCCCGGCTGCAGCCCAACCACCCCACCGACGACCCGCTGGGGGTGACCGCGTCGATCGTCGACGGCCTGCTGCAGGGGTGCGGGGACGCCGTCATCGGGATCAACCCGGCCACCGACTCCCCGGCGCGCACCGTCGCGCTGCTGGAGCTGGTCGACGCGGTCATCAGCCGCTACGAGATCCCCACCCAGTCCTGCGTGCTCGCGCACGTGACGACCACCCTGCGGGCGCTGGAGGCCGGGGCGCCGGTCGACCTGGTGTTCCAGTCGGTCGCCGGCACCCAGGCGGCCAACCGCGGGTTCGGCGTCACCCTCGACCTGCTCGCCGAGGCGCGGGCGGGAGCGCTGGCGCTGGGCCGGGGCACGGTGGGGGAGAACGTGACCTACTTCGAGACCGGCCAGGGGTCGGCGCTGTCGGCCGACGCCCACCGCGGCATCGGCGGCCGCCCGGTGGACCAGCAGACGCTGGAGGCCCGCGCCTACGCCGTCGCCCGGCACTTCTCCCCGCTGCTGGTCAACACCGTCGTCGGGTTCATCGGGCCGGAGTACCTCTACGACGGCAAGCAGGTGCTCCGCGCCGGGCTGGAGGACCACTTCTGCGGCAAGCTGCTCGGCCTGCCCATGGGGGTGGACGTCTGCTACACCAACCACGCCGAGGTCGACGAGGACGACATGGACGCGCTGATGCTGCTGCTCGGCGCGGCCGGCGTCACGTTCCTCATCGCCGTCCCCGGGATGGACGACGTGATGCTGCACTACCAGTCGCTGGCGTTCTCCGACGTGCTCACCACCCGGTCGGTGCTGGGGCTGCGGCCGGCGCCGGAGTTCGAGGCCTGGCTCGCGCGGATGGACCTGCTCGACGACGA
This sequence comes from Geodermatophilus sp. SYSU D00708, assembly GCF_054050115.1. NCBI lineage: Bacteria > Bacillati > Actinomycetota > Actinomycetes > Geodermatophilales > Geodermatophilaceae > Geodermatophilus > Geodermatophilus sp. SYSU D00708. Next base: position 146,778 of record NZ_JBJGYS010000009.1, read on the forward strand.
CGGCCGGGTCCGGGAGCTGACCGCCGACGCGCCCGCGGCCCGGGCGCTGCTCGCGGCGGCGTCGGCATGAGCTCGGCCCTCAATCCGGCAGAAATGGCCACTTCTGCCGTCGGGCGGTCGACCCCGGACCCGAGCGGGGGGGGGGGGGGGGGGGGGGGGGGGGGGGGGGGGGGGGGGGGGGGGGGGGGGGGGGGGGGGGGGGGGGGGGGGGGGGGGGGGGGGGGGGGGGGGG